>NZ_JAANNB010000100.1 GCF_011603975.1 Cellulomonas sp. IC4_254
GGCTCGACGCCCGCGGCCGGGTGCGCCGCGGCACGGGCGCGCAGCTCCCGGAGCGGCGTCGCGGCGCGCGGGAGCCGGGCGCCGCCGTAGCGGGCGCCGCCGGTCGCGCGCAGGGCGAGCGCGAGCCACGCGCACACCCCGCGCTCGAGCAGCCACACGGGGGCGAGCAGGTCGGCGGTGACGGGGAACCGGGCGGCCCCGCCGGCGCGGCGCCGGCCGGCCTCGGCCAGCGCGCACGCGGCGGCGGCGAGCACCAGCAGGGCGCGCGGGGCGCGGCGCGCGGCCAGGACGACGGCGGGGAGCACCGCCAGCTCGGCGGCGTACCGGCCGGGCTGGGCGAGGCTGTCGTACGCCTGGCGCGGACGCTGGCCCAGGAAGTGCCGGGCGGTCGGCGGCCGGCGCGGGACGTACAGGTCGTCGGCGCGCCGCACCACCCCGCCGCGCGCCCGGGCGGTGCGCAGCAGCTCCAGGTTCTCGAACAGCACGTCGCCGTCGTAGCCCTCGGGCCCGAGGGCGGAGCGCCGCAGCGCGAGCGTCCCGGGGTAGTCGCCGCCCACCGCCCGGTTGACCAGCATCCGCGCGGTGTCCCAGCGGGCGTGCCAGGGGAGCGGGTCGAACACGTTCTGCGGGCGGACCACGTCGGCGTCGGCCAGCCGGTCCAGGACCGCCTCCAGCGTCGGCCGGTCGTACCGCACGTCGTCGTCCGCCAGCACGACGCGGTCGGCGCGGGCCAGCCGCAGCCCGGTGACGACCCCGGCGACCTTGCCGTTCCGGCCGGGGTGCGGGTCGGGGTGCACGTGCCGCACCGCGGGCGGGAACGCGCGGTCGTGGGCGGCGAACAGGTCGGCGTCCGACCCGTCGACGACCGTCACCGGCAGCCAGGCGACGAGCCGGCCGAGGTACGCGACCAGGTCGGGCAGGTCGCGGTCGTCGGCCCAGCGCAGCGGCAGGACGTACTCCGCGTCCGGCAGCGCCGGGCCGCCCGGGCTCATGCCGCGCTCCCCACCGCCAGCGGTCGGCGCAGCGAGGACTCGCCGGCGGTCCAGCGCTCGATCTGGTGCCGCCCGACCCGGCCGTCGACCGCGAGGCACGCCGCCGCGCCGAACAGCACGTCGTCCCGGAGCGCGGGCTGCTGCTCGACGAGGCCGCCGGCCAGGTCCCGGCCCGCGATCTGCTCGTGCACCGCGTCCGCCTCGACGTGCTCGTCGAAGTACCAGGTGACGTCCGCGTCGTACCCGTGCCGGCGGAACCCGTTGCCGTACAGCCGGTTCGGCTGCGAGGACGTCATCTCGAACGCGGCCAGGTGGCCCACGATGCAGCCGCGCAGCCGCCGGTGCAGCCCGAACAGGCTCATCATGTTCACCGAGGCCAGCGTGATCGCCGGCACGTCGTCGACGTACCGGCCGTAGGTGTCGTCCAGCCCCAGGCCGCGCATCGTGCGGGCGAACAGCGCCGCGTGCATCCGCTCGGGCCGGCCGCCGCCGTACTCGTCGGCCTGGATCTCCACCAGCGCCGCCTTCGGGACGCCGAGCAGCCGGGGGACCGCCCAGGTGTGCGGGTCCGCCTCCTTCAGCTGGTACACCGACCGCTGGATCAGCATCTCCCGCAGCTGCGCGTCGGTCGCCTTCCGCGCGACGTACGCGGACAGGCTGGGGCCGTCGTCGCGGCTCGTCATGTCGAACAGCGCCCGGGCGACGGCCGGGCCGAGCCCCTCGCGCTCCGTGTTCGCCTCGAGCTCGACCAGCAGGTCCTCGGGCACCGCGACGTCCCGCCGCAGCTGCGCCTCGAACCGGTCCTCGAGCGCCGCCCGCACGCGCAGCAGCGTCGGGTCCCACTCCAGGCGGTCGTCCACCCCATCCAGGCCCTGGTAGTGCAGCTCGTACAGCGCGGTCAGCGTGATCTGCACGTCCTCGTCGACGAGCAGGTCCGCCGACGCGGCAGCCGTGCGGGCGGCCTGCTCCGGCAGCGCCGCGTCGACGTCCCCGGTCGTGAGGGCGTGCAGGACCCGCTCGCTGAGCGGGCCTCGGGGCGACGGTGCGCGCATGGGATGGGTCCCTCGTCCTGGGCGTGCCGCGCGGCGTCGCGCGGGCGTGGTGCCCCCGGCTGCTCGAGGACGGCGCGGGGCGGGCGTCGGGCGCCGGTCCCCGTGCTGGTCACGCTAGCCGTGCGGGCGGGGTCGCGCGCGGCGAGCGACGGGCGCGCGCGGCGGACGCCGGCCGCCGCGTGGCTGGGCCGCGCCGCAGGTCAGGACGTCGTGGGACCGGCGGGGGTCAGGCCAGGGCCAGGCCCTCGACGACCTCGACGCCCGGCATCGTCGCCAGCAGCGACCCCGGCAGCGCGATCTTCGACCGGCGCAGCCCGGACCCGATGATCACCGTGCCGCCCGCCTCCGGGTCCTCCTGCGCGACGCCCGCGTCCAGCAGCACCCGGTAGCCCGTCGGCAGGCCGATCGGCGTGATGCCGCCGTACTCCATGCCCGAGTCCTCGACGGCGCGGTCCATCGGCAGGAACGACGCCTTGCGCACGTCGAGCAGCCGCTTCACCGCGTTGTTCACGTCGGCCCGCGTCGTCGCCCGGACCACCGCCGCGGCGACCCGCTCGTCGCCCGCGCGCCGGCCCGACACCAGGACGCAGTTCGCCGACACCACGAGCGGCAGGTCGTACGCCTCGGTCATCGCCGCGGTGTCGGCGAGCTCCGGGTCGATCTCGGTGACCTGCACGGCCTCGGCCACCTGCGGGGCGACGGCGGCCCAGCCGGACAGCGCGGCGGCGGTCGACTCGGCGAGCAGGTCCAGGCGGTCCACGGCGCGCGACCAGGTCAGGGATCCGAGCGTGAGGGTCATGGCCGCAGGTTACCCACGGCCCCGCCGGGGCGCCGGACGGTCCGCAGGCAGCTCCTGGCGGCAGCCCGGCGGACGTCGACCGCGTCGTCGTCTCACCGCGGGTGCAGCGGCCAGACGAGGGGCACGACGACCACCACCACCGCGAGCCACGCCGCGGTCGTGACCAGCCCGAGCCGCCAGTAGTCGCCGAACCGGTACCCGCCCGCGTCCCGCACGATCATGTTGGCCGGGGTCGCGATCGGGGTCAGGAACGAGGCCGCACCCGCGGCGGCGACGAGCATGAGGACCGGCTCGGCCGCGACCCCCACGGTCTGCGCGGCAGCGAGCGCGATCGGGGTGATCACGAGGACCGTGGCCGCGTTCGAGACGAACTGGCCGAGCGTGACCGTCAGGACGAACAGGGCCACCAGCAGCAGGTGCCCGTCGCCCTCGGGCACCACCCCCACGACCGCGTCGGCGACCAGGTCGGCGGCTCCGGACTCCGCGACGGCGACCGACAGGGGGACCAGGCCGCCGATGAGCACCAGGGTCTCCCAGGGGATCGCGCGCAGGGCGTGCGTCACGGTGGTGGCCCGGGTGAGCACCATGGCCGCCGCGCCGGCCAGGCCCGCGGTCGCGGCGCTCACGGCCCCGGACGCGAGCAGGGCGACGGTCACGACCAGCACGCCGACCGCCCAGGCCGCCCGCGCGCCGAGGCGGTCCGGCACGGGGCGGACCGCCGCCGGCCCGTCCTCCGGGGTGGTGGCCTGCCGGTCGGGCAGCAGCCGGTCGCCGGCGAGCACCGCCACCGCGACCGTGACCAGCACCAGCGGCGCCCCGATCGCGGCGAACTCGAAGAACCCGAACCGGCGGCCGGTCGCGTCCTGCAGCGCGTCGGCGACGATGACGTTCACCGGGCTGCCGCTGAGGGTGAGCAGGGCGCCGGCGCTCGCCGCGTAGGCGAGCGGCACCGCGAGCCGGGACGGAGCGATGCCGGACCGCCGGGCGATCAGCGCGAGGACCGGCAGCCCGGCCGCCGCCGCGCCGTTGGGCGTGACGACGGCGGCGAGCAGCGCGCCGAGCGCCATGAGCGAGACCAGCACCCGGGTGCGCCCGGTGCCCGCGCGGGCGAGCAGCTGCCGCCCCGCCCACGCCGTGACGCCGGAGGCCTCCAGCCCGTCGCTGAGCACGAACAGGCTCGCGATGAACAGCACGACCGGGTCACCGAACCCCGCCAGCGCCTGCTGCTCGGTGAGGACCCCCGTGGCGGCGAGCGCGAGGGCGGTGAGCACGGCCACGACCGTGACCGGCAGCCGGTTCCACACGAACAGCGCGACGGCCGCGCCCAGGACGATCAGGGTCAGCGTCGCGTCGGACACCCGCGGCCTCCCGGTCGGCGGGCGGGGGTCGGTGCCGCGGGCGTCACAGGCCGGACTGCCGCGCCGTGTCCCGCAGGGCGTCCGCCGAGCGCCGCAGCGCCACGAGCTCCGCGTCGGACATCGGCGTCGGCAGCAGGGTCCCGGCCCCGGCGTGCGACACCACCGTCGGGACCGAGAGGCACACGTCACCGATGCCGCGGTAGTCGCGCACCAGGGAGGAGACCGGCATGACGCGGTGCTCGTCGTTCACCACCGCCTCGACGATCCGCGACCCCGCCATGCCGATGGCGTAGCTGGTGGCGCCCTTGCCCGCGATGATCTCGTACGCGGCGTGCACGACGTCGTGGCCGATCGCGTCGCGGTCCGCGGCGGTCAGCGGCGGGCGCCCGTCCAGCGGCTCGAGGTCGAGCACGGGCACGCCGCCGACCGTCGCCGAGGACCACAGCGGCACGGCGGTGTCGCCGTGCTCGCCGACCACGTAGGCGTGCACGTTCTGCACCGCCACGCCGACGTGCTGGGCGACCAGCAGCCGGAACCGCGAGGAGTCGAGCACGGTGCCGGAGCCGATCACCTGCGCACGCGGCAGCCCCGAGTACCGGAGCGCGGCGTAGGTCACCACGTCCACGGGGTTCGTCACCATGAGGTAGACGGCGTCCGGCGCGATCGCGGCCAGCCGCGGCATCAGCGTCCGCATCAGACCCACGGTGCGGGCTGCCAGGTCGAGACGCGACTGGCCCGGCTGCTGCTTGGCGCCGGCGGTCACCACGACCACGTCCGACCCCGCGCACGCGTCGAGGTCGTCGGTGCCCACCACGTGCGCCATCGGCATGAACTGGATGCCGTGCGCGAGGTCGAGCGCCTGCGCCCGCACCTTCGCGGCGTCGATGTCGTGCAGCACCAGCTCCCGCGCCGCGCCGCGGGTCAGCACCGCGTACGCGAGCGTCGCGCCCACCGCGCCGGCCCCGATCACCGCGACCTTGGCCGTCGGCCGCGCCGCCGCACCCCGCGCGCTCGCGACGGAGGCGCCGCCCTCCACGTGCCCCGCCTGCCCGCCTGCCTGCTCGCCCGTCATCACGGTCTCCTCAGCGCGTCGCCCCCCGGCTGGTCCCGGTGCGCCCAGGCTAGGGCCCCCGCCCCGCGGCGCGCGCGACCCGGGGACGGGCAGGATGGCGGACGTGACCGATGCCGCCGCGCCCGCCGACCCGTTCGCCGCCGACCCCTACGTGCTCGTCCCCGCGGCCCCGCCGCTCGACGAGTACCTGCGGCTCCGCCGGGAGTCGGGGCTCACCCCGAAGAACGCCGAGCAGGGCACCGGGGCGCTCACGGGGAGCTGGTCGTGGTGCCACGTCCGGACGGCCGAGGGGCAGGTCGTCGCGATGGGGCGGGTCGTCGGCGACGGCGGCTGGTACTTCCTGGTCGCGGACATGGCGACCGACCCCGGGCACCAGCGACGCGGCCTCGGGCGCCGGGTGCTGACCCGGCTGCTGGACGACGTGCGGGCACGGGCGCCGCACGGCGCGTACATCACGCTCGTGGCCGACCCGCCGGGGCGGGCGCTGTACGAGTCGCTCGGGTTCCGGGACGTGGCACCCGGGGCGACGGGGATGGTGCTGGACCTGGGGGCGGACGCGGCGTCGACCGCCGGCTGAGGGTCGGCGCGGCCCGCTCAGCGCCGGCGGCGGGGGCGCGCGGCGCGGCGGGGGAGCCAGCCGGGCCGGTTGCGGTCGTCGAGGCCCCAGAGGGCGTGCGGGATCTCGCCGCGCCGGCGGTGCCCGCGGTCGTGCACCCAGAAGCCGGCCATCTCGAGCCCCAGACCGGCGAGGGCCAGCAGCAGGAACCAGGTGTTCCCGTCGAAGGGCCCGCCCTCGGTCGCGGCGCTCCGGGTCCACAGGGCGACCCCGGTCAGCCCGGCGGCCGCGCCGGCGACGATCATGGTCGCCGACAGCGGCGTCCGGAACGGTGAGCTCACGCGACCTTGGTAGCAGCGGCGCTCCGGGGCCGCCACCGCTCGGGCGGCGGTCCCGGCGCGACCGGTCTGGTGTCAGCGCTGGTAGGTCGGGGCGATGAGCGCGCGGCCGATCGTGTGGAACAGCGCCGTGAACGCCACGGCCGTCGGGGTGGCGTCCGGGGTGACGTCGAGGTGGTCCACGTCGAGCGCGTGCACCGCGAAGACGTACCGGTGCGGCCGGTCCCCGGGCGGCGGCGCGGAGCCGGTGTAGCCGGTCGTGCCGCCGTCGTTGCGGACCTGGAACGCACCCTCGGGCAGCAGGTCGCCCTCCGGGGAGCCCGCGCCGCGGGGGAGCGACGTCGTGCTGACGGGGACGTCCACGACGGTCCAGTGCCAGAAGCCCGCGGGCGTCGGCGCGTCCGGGTCGAAGCAGCTGACGACGAACGAGCGCGTGCCCTCGGGGAAGCCCGACCACTCGAGCGCGGGGGACAGGTTCTCGCCGTCGGCGGCGAAGGTCGCGGGCAGCGGCTCCCCGTGGCCGACGTCGGCGCTCGCGACGTCGAAGTCCGGGACGGACGGCAGCAGCGCGTAGGGCTCGGGGGCGACGGGACGGGTCAGCGAGACGGCCATGGTCCTCCTCCTGGTGGGCGCCTCGCGGCGCCGGACGGGTGTGCCTGTCCCGTCATCATGCCCCCGCTCGGGAGGTGTCGCAGGGGGTGTCGGCGCGTCGTCCAGGGCGCGCCGGGCGGCGGTCCCCAGGGCGGGTGACGCCGGATTGACGCGTGCCGGAGTGTCAGCGTCTACTGGCACAATCGAACACGTGTTCGAACGAGTGCCCGGCGGTCGCCGGCAGGTGATGAGGGGGGTGCGGCGGTGAACCAGGAGGAGCGGATCGCCCGGGCTCGCGCCGCCCTGGTCAGCGCCGAGCTCCGGACCGGCGCTCGCAGCCTCGCCCCGCGCGGGACGGGCGCGGCCGCAGGGGGTGGTGCCGCAGCGGGGAGCAGTGTCGCACCTCGCGCCGACGTGCCCGGCGGCCGGACCGACGCCCCCGTGCAGGGCGCCACGGCGCTCGCGGTGGTGCCCGTCGAGGACCCCGCCCCGGCTTCGGTGCCCGCCGGCCCGGTCGCCGTGCCCGACCTGCCCGACCGGTCCGACCGGCTCGGCCTGCCCGACCGGGTCGGCCTGCCCGACCGGCAGCGGTCGGCGTCCCGGTCCGCCGCCGCGCGCGGCCCGGTGCTGCTCACCGACCGGCCGCCGCTCGCCGTGCCGCCCGCGCTCGCGCCGTTGCTGCCCGACGGCCTGCGGCGCGGGAGCACGACGGCGGTGCTCGGCTCCACCTCGCTGGTGCTCGCGATGATCGCCGCCGCGTGCACCGCCCGGGAGGCGTGGGCCGCCGTCGTCGGGCAGCCGAGCCTCGGCCTGCTCGCGGCCGCGCAGACCGGTGTGGCGCTCGAGCGGCTCGCCGTGGTCCCGCAGCCCGGCGTGGACGCGCCCACCGTGGTCGCGGCCCTGCTCGACGGCATCGACGTCGTGGTGGTGGGTCCCGGCACGCACCTGGCCGACGCCGACCGCCGCCGGCTCATGGCGCGGGCCCGCGACCGCGGCTCCGTGCTGCTGGCCACCGCACCGTGGCCCGGCGCGGGCACCGTGCTGACCGTCGAGGGCGGCCGGTGGACCGGGGTCGGCGAGGGCGACGGCCGGCTGCGCGCCCACGAGGTGCAGATCACCCGCACCGGCCGCGGCAGCGCGGGCCGGGCGCAGGACCTGCGCGTGGTGCTGCCGCTCGAGGTGGGCACCGACCCGTACGGGCTCCCCGCCGTCGCCGGCCGTGTCGCCACGGCTGCCCGCCCCGCCGAGGTGGCCCGTCCCGGCCCGGCAGACCTCCCCGCCGCGCTGCCGGCGCAGGTCGCCGGGCCGGAGCCGGCGGACGACGGCGCGCTGCTCGCGCCCGACCTGAGGCTCGTCGGATGAGCACCCGCACCACCGTCGTCTGGGTGCCGGACTGGCCGGTCGTCGCCGCCGTGCGCGCCGCGGAGGTGCCCCCGCACCTGCCCGCCGCCGTCCAGCACGGCGCGCGGCTCACCGCCGTGTCCGCGATCGCCCGCGCCCAGGGCGTGCGTCGCGGCATGCGCCGCCGCCAGGCGCAGGGTGTCTGCCCCGAGGTCGTGCTGCTGCCCGCCGACGACGACCGGGACGCGCGGCTGTTCGAGCCGGTGGCCGTCGCGACCGAGGCCGTCGTCGCCGGGATCGAGGTCGCCCGCCCCGGTCTGCTGCTCCTGCCCGCCGGTGGCGCGGCGCGGTTCCACGGCACCGAGGAGACGCTGGCCGAGCGCCTGGTGTCCGTGGTGGCCGAGCGGACCGGGCACGAGTGCCAGGTCGGCACCGCCGACGGCCTGCTCGCGGCGATCCTCGCCGCCCGCACCGACGCCGTCGTGCCGGCCGGCGCCTCGCGCGAGTTCCTGGCGCCGCGCCCCGTCGACGACCTCGCGCCCGCGGCGGTGACCGACGACGCCGGCCGCGCGGTCGGCGAGCTCGTCGACCTGCTGCGCCGGCTCGGGCTGCGCCGGCTCGGCGACCTGGCCGCGCTGGAGGCCGGCGACGTGCACGCGCGGTTCGGCACCTGGGGGACCTGGGCGTGGACGCTGGTGCGCGGCGAGGACCTGCGTCCGCCGGCACGCCGCCGGCCGGAGACCGACCTGGAGGTCAGCACCGAGCTCGACCCGCCCGCGCACCGCGTCGACGTCGCGACGTTCGCCGGTCGCCGGCTGGCGGAGGAGCTGCACGCCCTGCTGACCGAGCACTCCGTGACCTGCGCGCGGCTGCGCATCACCGCCCGGACCGACGAGGGCACCGAGCTGACCCGGGCCTGGCGCACCGACATGGGCGGTCTCGGGGGCCTGTCCGCCGCGCGGATCACCGACCGCATCCGCTGGCAGCTGGAGGGCTGGCTGACCGCCGCGGCCGCCGAGCACGGCGCCGGGTCGCGCCCCGACGGCGGCGAGCCCGACGAGCACGCCGATCCGATCGGCCTGGTCGCGCTCGGCATCACCGCCGAGGACGTCGCGCCCGCCGGCGCCGAGCAGGGCCGGCTGTGGGGCGGCGCGTCCGGCGGCGACCTCCGCGCGCACCGGGCGCTCGACCGCGTGCAGGGGCTGCTCGGCGGCGACGGCGTGCTGACCGCCGCGCTGCAGGGCGGCCGGGACGTCCGCGACCAGGTGCACCTGCAGCCCTGGGGCGCCCAGGCCGCCGCGCCCCGCCCCGTCGACCGGCCGTGGCCCGGTCACCTGCCCGCGCCGGCGCCCGCCACCGTGCCCGTGCGACCCGCGCCGGTGGACGTCCTGGACGGCACCGGGCGACCGGTCCGGTTCGACGGGCGGTTCGCCATGAGCGGCGACCCGGTGCGCGTCCGCACGCACGCCACCGACCGCCGGCCCGCCGTCGACCACGACGTCGCGGGCTGGGCCGGTCCGTGGCCGCTCGCCGAGCGCTGGTGGTCGCCGACCGAGGCGGGGCTGCGCGTGCACGTGCAGGTCACGCTCGGCGACGGCCGCGCCCTGCTGCTCGCCTGGCGCCCCGACGGCTGGACCTGCGAGGCCGTCTATGACTGACGCACCGCGCTACGCCGAGCTGCACGCTCACTCGGCGTTCAGCTTCCTCGACGGCGCCAGCCAGCCCGAGGAGCTCGCCGCCGAGGCGTACCGGCTCGGGCTCAGCGCGCTCGCGCTCACCGACCACGACGGCCTGTACGGCGTCGTCCGGTTCTCCGAGGCGGCGCGGGAGGTCGGGCTCCCCACCGTCTTCGGCGCCGAGCTGCACCTGCCCGTCCCCGGCGTCGGCGGGCCCGACGTCCTCGACCTGCCGACCGGCGTGCCCGACCCGCGGGCGCTGCACCTGCCCGTGCTCGCCCGCGGCCCCGAGGGCTACCGGGCGCTGTCCCGCACCATCGCGGAGGCGCACCTCGCGACCGGCACCAAGGGCGCGGCCGAGTACCGGCTGGAGCAGCTCGCCGAGCAGGCCGACGGCCGCTGGCTCGTGCTCACCGGCTGCCGCAAGGGTCCCGTCCGGCACGCGCTGACCGACGGCGGACGCGAACCCGGCGTCACCACCGCGGGCGTCGACCGGGCGCGCGTCGAGCTCGACCGGCTGGTCGCGCTGTTCGGCCGGGACAACGTGGCGGTCGAGGTCTCCCAGAGCGGTGGGCCGTACGACTCCGAGCTCGCCGACGCCCTCGCCGACCTCGCCGCCGGCGCCCGGCTGCCGCTGGTCGCCACCGGGAACGTGCACTACGCCACCTCGCGCGACGCCGACCTGGCGATGGCGCTGGCCGCCGTGCGCGCCCGGTCGTCGATGGAGGACCTGGACGGCTGGCTGCCCGGTGCCCCGACCGCGCACCTCGCGTCCGCCGCCGAGATGCTGCGCCGCCACCGGCGGCACCCCCAGGCCGTCGCCACCGCCGCCGCGATCGGCGACGAGTGCGCCTTCGACCTGCACCTCGTCGCCCCGCAGCTGCCGCCGTACCCGGTCCCGCCGGGGCACACCGAGGCCACCTGGCTGCGCGAGCTCGTCCGACGCGGTGCGCTGGAGTGCTACGGCCCGCCCGAGGCCGAGCGCGTGCCCGGCGCCTACGCGCAGCTCGAGCACGAGCTGCGCGTCATCGAGGACCTCGGGTTCCCCGGCTACTTCCTGGTCGTCTACGACCTGGTCGACTTCTGCCACCGCAACGGCATCCTCGCCCAGGGCCGCGGCTCGGCCGCGAACTCCGCCGTCTGCTTCGCCCTCAAGGTCACCGCCGTCGACGCCGTCGCGCACGGTCTGCTGTTCGAGCGGTTCCTCGCCCCCGAGCGCGACGGGCCGCCGGACATCGACGTCGACATCGAGTCCGGCCGCCGCGAGGAGGTCATCCAGTACGTCTACGCCAAGCACGGCCGCACCCACGCCGCGCAGGTCGCGAACGTCATCTCGTACCGCGCCCGGTCCGCCGTGCGCGACGCCGCCCGCGCGCTCGGGTACGACGTCGGGCAGCAGGACGCCTGGAGCAAGTCCATCGAGCGCTGGGGCACCCTGCGGGGCCCCGCGCCGCGACACCCCTGGTGGTCGGGGGAGAGCCGCGGCGCCGGGACCGGCGCGCCGGACGCGCGGGCCGCTGCCGCGCCGGCGACCCCGCCGACGCAGCACGTCGCCGACCGGCCGACGTCGACCCGGCCGAGCCCTCCGTCGACCCGGGCGCGCGCGCTGCCGGCCCGGGCCGGCTCGCCGTCGACCCCGCCGGGCTCGCCGTCGACCGGGGCCGGTTCGCCGTCGACCCCGCCGGGCTCGCCGTCGGGCAGGCCGGTCCCGTCGTCACCCGCGGTCGGCCCGCCCGCCGCCGCGCCGCCCGGTTCGCCGGTGTCCCGCGAGGATCGTCGCGCCGCGCAGCGGGACCCCGACGGCGTCGTCTGGGGCTGGAACCACGAGCCCGGCGCCGGGCCCGCACCGGCCCCTCGGCGCCCCGTGGGGCACGACGACACCGACGGCGCGGCCGGCCAGCCGACGGCCGACGGCCACGACGTCGTCCCCGCGCACCGGCCGCCCCCGGCGAGCGACCTGGAGGAGATCCCCGAGCAGGTCATCGACCTGGCGGACCGGTTCCTGCGGCTGCCCCGGCACCTCGGCATCCACTCCGGCGGCATGGTCATGTGCGACCGGCCCGTCATCGAGGTCTGCCCGGTCGAGTGGGCGCGCATGGAGGGACGCACCGTCCTGCAGTGGGACAAGGACGACTGCGCCGACGCGGGACTCGTGAAGTTCGACCTGCTCGGGCTCGGCATGCTCACCGCCCTGCGGCTCGCGTTCGACGAGGTCGAGAAGCACGGCGGCCCGCGCCTCCACCTGCACCAGCTGCCCAACGAGGACCCGCTGGTCTACGACCTGCTGTGCGCCGCCGACACCGTCGGGGTGTTCCAGGTGGAGTCCCGCGCCCAGATGGGCACCCTGCCGCGCCTGCAGCCGCGGAGCTTCTACGGGATCGTCGTCGAGGTCGCGCTGATCCGCCCCGGACCCATCCAGGGCGGCTCGGTGCACCCGTACATCGAGCGGTACCAGGGGCGGCAGCCGATCACCTACCCGCACCCCCGGCTCGAGAAGTCCCTGGAGCGCACCCTCGGCGTCCCGCTGTTCCAGGAGCAGCTCATGCAGATGGCGATCGACGTCGCGGACTTCACTCCGGCCGAGGCGGACCAGCTCCGACGCGCGATGGGCTCCAAGCGCAGCATCGAGAAGATGGAGGCGCTGCGTGCCCGGCTGATGGACGGCATGACCCGCAACGGCATCCCGGAGCCGGTGCGTGACGAGGTGTACGAGAAGCTCAAGGCGTTCGCGGACTTCGGGTTCCCGGAGTCGCACGCGTACTCGTTCGCGTTCCTCGTCTACGCGAGCTCGTGGCTCAAGGTGCACCACCCCGCGGCGTTCTACGCCGGGCTGCTCGCCGCGCAGCCGATGGGGTTCTACTCGCCGCAGTCGCTCGTCGCGGACGCCCGCCGGCACGGCATCGGGGTGCTCCGGCCCGACGTGCAGCGCTCGGGGGTGCAGGCCGTGGTCGAGCGGGTCGGCCCCGTGCCCGCCGGCGGGGAACCGCGCCTGACGCCGCGGCCGTCCGGGACGGCACCGGTGCCGCCGCTGCGGGCCGGCGGCGCGCGCGGGTTCGCGGAGGTGCCGCCGCCCTTCGGGCCGGCTCCCGGGAACGGGGGCGAGGAGGCCGGCGACGGGTCCGGTGCGACCGCGGGACCCGAGCAGGCCGCGTCCGGTACGACCGCGGGACCCGAGCAGGCCGCGTCCGGTGCGACTGCGGGACCCGAGCAGGCCGCGTCCGGTGCGACTGCGGGACCCGAGCAGGCCGCGTCCGCCGGGGCTGCCGAGCCCGCCCGCTCCCTGGCGGTGCGAGTCGGCCTCGCCTCCGTGCGGAACGTGGGGGAGAAGGTCGCCGAGCGGATCGTCGCCGAGCGGGACGCGCACGGCCCGTTCGCCGACCTGCGCGACCTGGTGCGGCGCGTCGAGCTCAGCACCACCCAGCTGGAGGCGCTCGCGACCGGCGGCGCCCTCGAGTCGCTCGGCGTCACACGGCGGGAGGCGCTGTGGGCCGCCGGCGCGCTCGCGCAGGAGGGGCCGGACACGCTGCCGGGCGTCTCGGTCGGCGTGCAGGCACCGACACTGCCCGGCATGAGCCCGGTCGAGCTCGCCGTCGCGGACACCTGGGCCACCGGCGTGACCGTCGACTCGTACCCGACCCAGTACGTGCGCGACGGCCTGGACGCCCAGGGCGTGCTGCGGGTCGAGCAGGCGTTCCGGCACGAGGCCGGGCGCAGGGTCGCGGTCGCGGGCGTCGTCACCCACCGGCAGCGGCCCGGGACGGCCGGCGGCGTCACGTTCCTGTCGCTGGAGGACGAGACCGGGCTGCTCAACATCGTGTGCAGCACCGGGCTGTGGCAGCGGTTCCGGAAGGTCGCCCGCACGTCCCGCGCGCTGGTCGTGCGGGGTCGGCTGGAGCGGGCCGACGGGGCGACCAACCTCATCGCCGAGCACCTGACCCCGCTGTCGCTCGGCATCGCCACCACCTCCCGGGACTTCCAGTGACGCGCCCCGTCACCGCCGGATCTTCCTGTCCGCCCCCGGCTGCGCGGTCACGTGCCCGCACTGCGCCGTGCGCGGTCTCGGTGCCCGCACAGCGCCGTGCGCGGTCACCGTGCCCGGACGCCACGGTGCGCCGTCACGTGCCTGCGCGCCGCCGCGTGACCACCGCCCCGCCTCCGACCAGCAG
>NZ_JAANNB010000101.1 GCF_011603975.1 Cellulomonas sp. IC4_254
ACTGACCTCCGGGGTCGCGGCGGGCCCGGGGGTCGGCGACGGGCGGATCCCGCCGACGGGCGCGCCGGCACCGTCCGGTGGGCGGACCGATCCGCGTCAGCATCCGGATGCCGGGGGTCGGGAGGCCCCTGTCGGACCCGGCTCGTAGGGTGGCGGGCATGACGAGCGAGCAGGACCAGGGCGCGGCGACCGAGGGCGAGCGTCGCGCCGCCCAGGCGCTCGCGGACGCCGGGATCGCGCACGAGATCGTCCGGCACGGCCCGGTGCGCTCGCTGGCGGAGGCGGCCGCGGTCCGCGGCATCGACCCGTCGGGCATCGTCAAGACCCTGGTGGTGCGCCGAGGGGACGACGACTACCTGTTCGTGCTCGTGCCGGGCGACCGGACGATCTCCTGGCCGAAGCTCCGGGCGCTCCTGGGCGTGAGCCGGATGTCCATGCCGGACGCCGCCACCGCCAAGGAGGTCACCGGCTACGAGCGCGGGACCATCACGCCGTTCGGCTCGCTGCGCGCCTGGCCGGTGGTGGCCGACGAGCGGGTGCAGGGCCGACCGGCGTCCATCGGCGGCGGCGGGCACGGGGTCGGTGCGCGCGTCGACGGCGACGACCTGGTCCGGGTGCTGGGCGCGACCGTGGCCGACGTGACGGAGCCGCTGCCGGACGAGGCGGCCTGACCGCCCCACGCAGCGCGATCCCGACCGGACGGTCAAGGTCCGGTCAAGAACCACCCCGGGATCGGGGAACGAAGCAGCCGCCGGACGCGTTGTCCCCGACGGAGCACGCGCTGGTCGCGCCTCCGGCGGACGACAGGACGCGCGCTCGGCATGCGCGTGTGGCGCCGGGGGTCCATGATCGGGCGGCCCCACGCAGACTTGGAGAAGACGAGGACATGAACCTGACCGAGGATCCCGCCCCCATCGGGGGGATCGACGTGACCGCCGCGCACGGGCGCACGGTGGTCCGGCTGTGGGGCGAGGTCGACGGCGCGCTGCGGGCGGAGGCCTCCACCTCCATGGCGCAGGCGCTCGCGAGCACCGCGCCGATCGTGGTGGACGCGACGGAGGTCACGTTCATCGACTCGTCCGGCCTCGCGTTCGTGCTGCAGCTGAACCTGGCGGCGGGGGAGACGGCCCAGGGCCTGACGCTGCGCGACCCGCACCGGCAGGTGCTGGAGAAGCTCGACATGCTCGGCATGGCCGGCGAGTTCGCGCCCGAGCCCGAGCAGGCGCCGGAGCGCGCGATCGCCTGACCGCCCCCGGACCGTGCGCGGCGACGCGCCGGGCCGCCACGCCCGTCGTCCACAGGCGACGCCGGTCGTGCGCGGGGATGTCGGTGGCGGCGGCTAGTTTCGACGCATGCGGCTCCTGCACACCTCCGACTGGCACCTGGGCCGCACCCTGCACGGCGTCGACCTGACGTCGCACCAGCAGGCGTTCCTCGACCACCTCGTCGACGTGGTCCGCGAGGAGCGGGTCGACGCGGTGCTGGTCGCGGGGGACGTGTACGACCGCGCCATCCCGCCGGTCGAGTCCGTCGCCCAGCTGTCCGACACGCTGCGCCGGCTGTCCGAGCACGCCGCCGTCGTCGTGACGCCCGGCAACCACGACTCGGCGATCCGGCTGGGCTTCGGGGCGGACCTCATGCGCGACCGGGTGCGGGTGCTCGCGCGGCTCGACGACGTGACCCGGCCCGTGGTGCTGCCGGGCGACGGGCACGACGTGCTGGTCTACGGCCTGCCGTACCTCGACCCCGACGCGGCTCGGCACGCGCTGGCCGACCCGGGGGCCGACGGCCCGCTGCCGCGCTCGCACGCCGCCGTCCTGGGCGCCGCGATGGACCGCGTGCGCGCCGACCTGGCCGCGCGCACCACGGCGGCCGGTGCCGCCGGCCGGTCCGCGCCGCGCTCGGTCGTGCTGGCCCACGCGTTCGTGGTCGGCGGGGCGGCGAGCGAGTCCGAGCGGGACATCCGGGTCGGCGGCGTCGACCACGCGCCCGCGGCGGTGTTCGACGGGGTCGACTACGTCGCGCTCGGCCACCTGCACGGCCCCCAGCGGGTCGGCGACCGCGACGGGCCGACCGTGCTCCGGTACTCCGGCTCGCCGCTCGCGTACTCGTTCTCCGAGGCGCGGCACGCCAAGTCGACGGTGCTGGTCGACCTCGGACCGGCCGGCGCCCCCGAGGTCCGTTTGGTGCCGGCCCCCGTGCCCCGGCGGCTCGCCGACCTCACCGGGCCGCTCGACGACCTGCTCGGCGCGGCGGGCGAGCCGCACCTCGACGACTGGGTCCGGGTGACGGTGACCGACGCCCACCGGCCCGCCGACCTGTACCGCCGCGTCCGGGCCCGGTTCCCGCACGCCCTCGTGGTCCAGCACCAGCCGCCCCTGCGGGCGGCCGGCCCCCGGGTCGCCGAGGTGACGGCGGCGCGCGACCCGCTGGAGGTCGCCGCGGAGTTCGTGCAGCACGTCAGCGGCGCGCGGCCGACCGAGGCCGAGGCGGCGGTGCTGCGCCGCGCCTACGAGCAGGTCGTCGCCGCGGAGCGGAGCGCCTGATGCGGCTGCACACCCTGACCATCCAGGCGGTCGGCCCGTTCGCCGGCCGGCACACCGTCGACTTCGCCGCGCTGTCCGCCGGCGGGCTGTTCCTGCTCGAGGGGCCGACGGGCGCGGGCAAGTCCACGGTCATCGACGCCGTGGTGTTCGCGCTGTACGGCAAGGTCGCGTCGGCGTCCACGAGCGAGGACCGGCTGCGCTCGGCGTTCGCGGCGGACGACGTCGAGACCGTCGTGGACCTCGTGTTCGAGACCGGGTCCGGCGTGTACCGGGTGCGACGCACGCCGGCGTACGAGCGGGCGAAGAAGCGCGGCACCGGACGCGCGAAGCAGCAGGCCACGGTGAAGCTCTGGCGGCTCACGGCGCCCCCGGAGGTCACGCCGACCCCCGGAGGCGCCCCCGACCTCGACGGCGGCGAGCTGCTGTCCACCCGCCTCGACGAGGCCGGTGCCGAGCTGACCCGCGTGGTCGGCCTGGACCGCGCGCAGTTCGCGCAGACCATGGTGCTGCCCCAGGGCGAGTTCGCCGCGTTCCTGCGGGCCGACCCGGAGCAGCGCCGTGGGCTGCTGCAGCGGATCTTCGGCACCGAGGTCTACGAGCGGGTGCAGCAGCGTCTCGACGAGCTGCGCCGCGAGGCCCAGCGCGCGGTCGCCGAGGCCCGGACGGAGGTGCAGGAGTGCACCGCGCGGTTCGCGGGCGCCGCCGCGGCCGATGAGGACGGCGTCGCGGCGCTGCGCACGGCCGCGACGGAGGACGTCGAGGCGCTGGCCCCGCTGGTCGCCGACCGCCTGGCCGCCCTGCGGGCGCACGAGGACGCCGCCCGCGCGGCCGCCGACACGGCCGGGCGGCGGGTCGCCGAGGCCCGCGCCGCGTCCGACGGCGCCGGCGCGCGGCTGCGGCTCGTCCGGCGCCGCGCCGCGCTGGAGGAGGAGCGCGCCCGGCTGGCCGAGGGCGCCGAGCAGCACGCCGCGGACGTGGCCCGGGTGGACCGGGCGCGCCGTGCCGCGGTCGTCCGGCCGGTCCTGCGCGGGCTCGACGAGGCCCGCGGGACCCTCGCGGGCACGGACAAGGAGCTCCGCGCCGCGCTCGACGCCGCCCCGGCCGGCCTCGCCCCGGCGGACCCCGGTGCGGCGCTCGCGGACGCCGGCCTGCCGGCCGCGCTCGCGGGCGTCCGCGAGGCCAGCGCCGCGCTGGTCGCCACCCTCACGCGGGTCGTGGGCCTGGAGCGCACGCTGCCGCAGCGGGCCCGGGACCGGGACCGGCTGCGCGAGGTCCAGGCCACCCGCACCCGCACGATGGCCGAGGCCGACGACCTCCTCGCGCTGCGCCCCGAGGGGCGCGCCGCGCTCGTCGCCGACCTCGATGCCGCCACCGCGCTGGCCGCCACCGCCCCGACCCGCGCCCGCGACCTCGCCGACGCCGAGGCCGTGGCCGCCGCCGTGCGGGACCTGGCCGCCGCGGAGTCGGACCTGGCCGCCGCCACCGCCGCCCGTGCGGCCGCCGCGCACGCCGCCGTCGTCGCGGTCGAGGAGGAGTCCCGCCTGCGGCGCGCGCGCCTCGCCGGGTTCGCGGGCGAGCTCGCCGCCGGGCTCGTGCCCGGGGAGCGGTGCCCCGTCTGCGGCGGCACCGAGCACCCGCAGCCGGCGCCGCCCGGTGACGAGCCGGTCGCGGAGGAGGACGTCACCGCCGCGGAGGACGCCCGTCGCGCGGCGGAGGACGCCGTGCGCTCCGCCGAGGCCCGGGTCGAGGGCCGCACCGAGCGGTGCGCGGCGCTCCGCGAGCGGACCGGCGGCCTCGGTGCCGACCAGGGCGCGGTGGCCGCGGAGGCGGTCGACGGCGCCCGTGCCGCGCTCGCCGAGGCCCGTGCGGCCGAGGTCGCGCGCGAGCGGCTCCGGGCCGACGTCGCCGAGCACGACCGCGTCACCGACGACCTGCGCCTCACCCGGGCCGCGCTCGGCGAGGAGCACGTCGCCGCGGGGCACGCGCTCGCCCGGGTCGAGGACGAGCTCGCCCGGGACGTGGCCGAGGTCGAGGCCGCCCGGGACGGGCACCCGACCGTGCTGGCCCGGCAGGGCGCCGAGCAGGCGCGGGTCGACGCGGCCGACGGCGTGCTGGCCGCGCTGGACCGCCGCGCGGCCGCCGCCCGCGCCGTCGCCGACCGGGCCGCCGAGCTGGCCCGCGTGCTCGCCGAGCAGGACCTCGGCGACGAGCCCGCCGCCCGCGCCGCCGTGGCGGAGGCGGCCGACGTCGCCGCCGCGGAGCGTGCCGTCGAGGCCTACCGCACCGCCGTCGCGCGGGTGGAGCAGGGCCTGCGCGACCCGGAGCTCGCCGACCTGGCCGCCGGGGATCCCGGCGCGCTGGCCGCGGAGGTCGCCGAGCTCGAGCAGGCGCTCGCCGACGCCGTGGGCGCCGCCGACGCCGCCGGGGCGCTCCTCGGCTCGGTCCGGGACCGTGCGGCCCGCGCCGCCGACGCCGCCCGGCACGTCACCGCCTCGGCCGCCGCCCTGGCCGCCGCCGAGCAGCGGGCCGCGCCGGTGAGCCGCATGGCCCGCCTCGCCGGCGGCGCCGACGCGGACAACGCCCGCGCGCTGTCCCTCGCGACGTACGTGCTGGTGCGCCGGTTCGAGGACGTCGTGGCAGCCGCGAACGACCGGCTGCGCGAGATGTCCGACGGCCGGTACGAGCTGGAGCGCAGCGACGAGCGCGAGGACGTCCGCAGCCGCCGCACCGGTCTCGCGATGCGCGTCGTCGACCACACGACCGGTGCCGCCCGCGACCCGCGGACGCTGTCCGGCGGCGAGACGTTCTACGTGTCGCTGTGCCTGGCGCTCGGCATGGCTGACGTCGTCACGGCCGAGGCGGGTGGCGTCGAGCTCGGCACGCTGTTCATCGACGAGGGGTTCGGCACCCTCGACCCGCACACCCTCGACGCGGTGCTGGGCGAGCTCGGGAAGCTGCGCGCGGGCGGCCGGGTCGTCGGGGTGGTCTCGCACGTGGAGGCGCTCAAGCAGGCCGTCGCCGAGCGGATCGAGGTGCGCCGCCGGACGGACGGGTCGAGCACGCTGACCGTCGTCGCGGGCTGAGCCGCCGGTGGGCCACCTGGGACGGCCGGTGGGCCAGCTGGGACGGCCGGTGGGCCACCGGGGCCGGTCGGCGAGTCGTCACGTCCGGTGGGTGGCGCACCAGGTCCAGCCGAGCCGGTCACCAGGTCCAGCCGCGGGACGCCAGCTCGACCTCCTCGCGCATCCGCTCCCACGGGTCGCCCTTCGCCCGCGGCAGCACCTCGACGCCGGCGAGCCGGCACGCCTCGGCGAGCAGCGCGTCGTACGCGAGCTGGCTGGCGATGATCCGCTCCGCCCGCGCCCACGCGTGCGTGTCCTCCTCGAGCCGCCGCAGGTGGTCCGCGACGATCCCGAGCCGCACCTGGACGTGCAGCGCGTCGAACGGGTCGGGCGCGGGCGGCGCCCCGTGCCGGCCGTGCCGCACGCGGGTGGCGACCCGGTCCAGCACGCCGGCGACCCGGGCCCGGTGCCGCTCGCGGGCAGCGCGCCGTCGCGGCGACGACTCCGCCCCCGGGATCAGCCTGAGCACGGCGGCGAACGTCAGCGCCGGCAGCACGAGCCAGAGCAGCAGCCACCACGCCATCGGAGCACCTCACGGCCCAGCGTAGGTCGCGGGTGTGACGGGCGCCACAGTCGGGACCTCGGTCCCTCGGGGACGGGATCAGGGACGGACCAGGGTGCTCCCGGATGCCCGCGTGCGAGGAAGTGGCGGGACGATCCACAGGTTGGCAGGGGAGCGGCACGACCACGACCAGGGATGGGGATCATGGCCACGAACGACGGCACGCCGATCGCGAGCGCGCGCGGTCTGGTGAAGACGTACGGCACGGGCGAGGCGGCGGTGCGGGCGCTCGACGGCGTCGACGTCGACTTCGGCCGCGGGGAGCTCACCGCGATCATGGGCCCGTCCGGGTCCGGCAAGTCGACGCTGATGCACTGCATGGCGGGCCTGGACCGCCCGGACGAGGGCACCGTGGTGGTGGACGGCCTCGAGGTCTCCGCCATGAACGAGCGCAGGCTCACGCGGCTGCGCCGCGACCACCTCGGGTTCGTGTTCCAGGCGTTCAACCTGGTCCCGACGCTGACGGCGCTGGAGAACATCACGCTGCCGCTGGACATCGCGCGCCGCCCGGTGGACCGCGCGCACCTGGACGCCGTGGTGCAGGCCGTCGGCCTGGCGGACCGGCTCGGGCACAAGCCCACCGAGCTGTCCGGCGGCCAGCAGCAGCGCGTGGCGTGCGCGCGCGCCCTGGTGTCGCGGCCGTCCGTGGTGTTCGCGGACGAGCCGACCGGCAACCTCGACTCGACGTCGTCCGGCGAGGTGCTGGGCTTCTTGCGCCGGTCCGTGGACGAGCTGGGCCAGTCGGTGGTCATGGTGACCCACGACCCCACCGCGGCGTCCTACGCGCACCGGGTGCTGTTCCTCGCGGACGGCCGCCTGGTCGGCGAGCTCACCGACCCCACGCCCGACTCGGTGCTGGCCGCGCTGTCGTCGCTGCGCCCGGCCGCGTCCGCGTCCGCCGCCCCGGTCGCCGTCGCCGCCGCCGACGGGTCCCGCTGATGCTCCGGGTGGCGGTGCGCGGCATCCGCGCCCACCTGGTGCGGTTCCTGCTGTCGCTGCTGGCGGTCGCGCTGGGCGTCGCGTTCGTCGCCGGCACGTTCTCGCTGCGCACCATGATGTCGAGCACCTTCGACGGCATCGTCGACGCCGGCACCCCCGGCGACGCCTACGTCCGCGCCGAGCCCGCCGAGGGCACGTCGGTGGTGGAGGGCACCTCGGCCGGCCCCGCCGTGCCGATGACGCTGGCGGACGACATCGCCGCCCTGGACGGGGTGGCGCACGCGATCCCGGAGGCGCAGGGCTCGATCGTCCTCGTCGGCGCGGACGGCACCGCCGTCCAGAGCACCCAGGCCCCCAGCCTGGTGTTCTCCTACCTGCCGGACGACCCGTCGCTCGACGTCGTCGCGGGCCGGGGCCCGGAGCGCCCGGGCGAGATCGCGCTGGAGACGGCGACGCTGGCGAGCTCGGGGCTCGAGATCGGCGACACGACGCAGGTCGTGCTCGGCGGGCAGCTCTCGGACGCCGAGGTGGTGGGCCGGTTCGACATGGGCGCGCCGATGGCCGGCGCGACCCTCGTCGTGGTCGACCCGGGCACCGGCTACGCCCTGTTCGCGCCCGACGGCAAGGTCGCGGACATCGCGGTCTACGCCGCGGACGGGACCACCCCGGCCGAGCTGGTGGACGCGATCGCCCCGCTGGTGCCGGACGACCTGCAGGTGGTCACCGGCCAGCAGCTCCGGGACGAGAACAAGGACGCCATCGGCGAGATGCTCGGCTTCGTCACGACGTTCCTGCTGGTGTTCGCCGCGATCGCGCTGTTCGTCGGCGCGTTCATCATCTCCAACACCTTCGCGATGTCGGTCCGGCAGCGGATGCGCGAGTTCGCGCTGCTCCGGGCGGTGGGCGCGTCGCCGGCGCAGGTGTTCGCCTCGATCCTGGTGCAGGCGGCCGTCGTCGGCCTGATCGGCTCCGCTCTCGGCATCGCCGGCGGGCTCGGGCTGGTGCAGGGGCTGAAGGCGGTGTTCGAGGCGATGGGCATGGACCTGGCGGGGGACATCCCGGTCGACGGGGCCACGATCGGCGTCTCGCTGGTCGTCGGCACCGTGGTCTCCGTGCTGGCTGCGGCCGTGCCGGCGCGGCGCGCCGCCCTGGTCCCGCCGGTCGAGGCCATGCGCGACGACGTGGTGGTGCCCGAGCGGTCGATCCGGGTGCGCGCCGTCCTCGGCGCCCTGCTCACGGGCCTGGGCGCCGCGGCGGTGCTCGCGGCGGTGCTGAACACGGGCGAGGACACGATGGACGCCGCGCTCGGGGCGGGCGCCGCCGGCGTCCTGGTCGGGGTGCTCATGCTCGCGCCGAGCCTCGCGCGGTCGGTCGTCGGGGCGCTCGCCTGGCCGTTCGTGCGGCTGCTGCGGCCGGTGGGCCGGCTGGCGCGGGGCAACGTGGTGCGCAACCCGCGCCGCACCGCGAACACGGCGGGCGCGCTGATGATCGGCATGGCGCTGGTCGGCGGCGTGTCCGTGATCGCGACGTCGGCACAGGCGTCGGTCGCCGGGGTCGTCGAGTCGCAGCTGCACACCGACCTGGTGCTGCAGTCCGCCACCCGGGACGTCCCGAAGGGCGCGATCGCGGACGTCGAGGCGCTGCCGGAGGTCGGCGGGGCGGCCGCGTTCGCGTTCGCCCCGCTCGAGGTGCAGTCCGACGGGGACGGCGCCGGGACGCGGTACGTCGCGGGGGTCCGGGAGGACCTGTTCGACCGCACGATCGACGCCGAGACGGTGGACGGCGACCTCGGGTCGCTCGCCGACGGCGCGGCCGCCGTCCAGGAGGCAGCGGCGGACGAGGCGGGCTGGGCGGTCGGCGACACGCTCCGGATCACCGGTGCCACCGGCCCCCGCGACGTGACGGTCGGGGCGGTGTTCACCACCAACGTGATCGGCGCCCCCGTGGTGGTCGGCACCGACGTGCTCGACGCCCTGGTGCCGCCGGAGCAGCAGATGGTCGACCTGCTCGCGGTCGACGCCGCCTCCGGGATCGGGGTCGACGAGCTGAAGGACGCCGTCGCCGCGGCGGTCGCGCCCTACGTCGTGATCTCGGTGCTCACCCAGGACGAGTTCGTGTCGAGCATCGCCGACCAGGTGAACCAGGTGCTCGTCATCCTGTACGCGCTGCTCGGCCTGTCGGTGGTGATCGCGGTGCTCGGCATCGTGAACACGCTCGCGCTGTCGGTCATCGAGCGCACCCGGGAGATCGGCCTGCTCCGGGCGGTCGGCCTGGGCCGGCTCCAGCTCGCGGGCACCGTGACCGTCGAGTCGGTGCTCACGGCGGTGTTCGGCACCGTCGTCGGCCTGGTCGTCGGGGTGGCGCTCGCGTCCGCCCTGCCGTCGGTGTACGCCGACGACGGCCTGTCCGAGCTGGTCATCCCGTGGGGGAACCTCGCGGGCATGCTCGGGCTGGCCGTCGTCGTCGGGGTGCTGGCCGCGCTGTGGCCCGGCACCCGGGCGGCCCGGATGCGGGTGCTGGACGCGGTCAGCTACGAGTGAGGACCCACCCGTCCGGGCCGGCGAGGTCGTCGGCCCGGGCGGGACCCCACGAACCCGGCTCGTACGGCTCCGGCTCGGGGCGGTCCGGACCGAGCAGCGGGGCGAACGCCCGCCACGCCGCCTCCAGCCCTCGCGGGGTCGTGAACAGGGTCCGGTCGCCCACGAGCACGTCGTGCAGCAGCGAGGCGTACGGGGCCAGCGGGTCGCCCGGCTCGACGTCCTGCAGCGCCAGCGACGCGGTCCCGGTGGCGAGCCGCAGGTCGGGCCCCGGCTGCTTCACCGTCGTCGTGATGTCGATGGCGCCGTCGCCGGCCAGGGACAGGCTGATGCGGCCCGGGCCGGCCGGCTCGCCGAACAGCTCGTCGGGCGTCTTGAGCACCAGCGTGACCCGCTGCGCCGAGACCGCCATCCGCTTGCCGGTGCGGAGCAGGAACGGCACGCCGCGCCACCGGTCGTTGTCCACCCACAGCCGCGCCGCGACGAACGTGTCCGTCGTCGAGTCGTCGGCGATGCCGTCGATGTCCCGGTACCCGTCGAACTGCCCGAGCACCACCTCGGCGGGGTCGAGCGGGCGGAAGCACGAGATGACCGACTCGCGGGCCG
Organism: Cellulomonas sp. IC4_254; assembly: GCF_011603975.1. Lineage (GTDB taxonomy): Bacteria > Actinomycetota > Actinomycetes > Actinomycetales > Cellulomonadaceae > Cellulomonas. Next base: position 10,313 of record NZ_JAANNB010000101.1, read on the forward strand.
TCGCCAGGTGGTCCGCGTCGAGCGCCGCCGGCGGCTCCATCGCGACCTCGGCGGCGATCTGGAACAGGTGCGTGACCAGCATGTCGAGCGCGGCGCCGGTCTCGTCGTAGAAGTCGGCCCGGTCGGCGACGTCCAGGGTCTCCGGGACGTCCACCTGCACCTGCGCCACGTGCTCGCGGCTCCACGCCCCGCCGAACAGCTCGTTGCCGAACCGCAGGACGTGCAGGTTCTGCGTCGCCTCCTTGCCGAGGAAGTGGTCGATCCGGAACACCTGGTCCTCGTCCAGGACCTCGTGCACCAGGGCGTCGAGCTCCTCGAACGACTCCGGGGAGGTGCCGTACGGCTTCTCGTAGACCACCCGGGCGCCGTCGGCCAGGCCGTGCACCCGCAGGGCGCGGGTCGTCGGGGCGAACGCCGACGGCGGCACCGCCAGGTAGTGCACGACCGTCACGTCGGCCTCGGCGCCGTCCCCGGCGAGGTCGCGGCGGGCGTCCCGGATCGCGTCGACCAGCTCGCCCGGCTCGTCCTCGGTGAACGTGAGCGCGTACGACACGTGGCCGTCGAGCGCGTCCGCGTGCCCGGGCTCGCCGTGCTCGTCGAGCGAGGACCGCACCAGGTCGGCCAGCTCGTCGTCGCCGATCGGCTTGCGGCCGGTGCCGATGAGCGCCCAGCGCTCCGGCAGCAGCCCGCGCGTGGCGAGCTGCGCCAGCCCCGGGTAGACCATGCGCTCCGCGAGGTCGCCGCGGGCGCCGTGCAGCACGAAGAGGACCGGCTTCTCGACCGGCGTGGTGGGTGCCATGCCGCGGCCCTTCAGAGCGCCGGCGGGTCGGTGCGCTCGGGGTGCCGGACCGGCGGTTCGTGCCGGCCCTCCCGCTTCTGCTGCTCCAGGTACTCGCGGGCCTTGGCGGTCGCCTGGTCGACCTTGCGGTCGGTGGAGTCCGACGTGCGCGACTTCACCGCGTCGGCGGCCTTGTCGATCGCCCCGGCGATCTTGTCCTCGTTGCCCGCGACGGCCTTCTTGGCCTTGTCGACGAAGTCCCCGATACCCATGTCCGCTCCCGTCGTCCCGCAGGTGGATGCCCTGCCCACGAGTCAACGTCGGGCCCCCGAGGCCCGCAACCGGGCGGCGACGGGGCCCGCACCCGCCCGCGCCCGCCCGCGACCGGCAGCGCCCGGCGGCAGCGGCGGTGTCGGCGGGGTGAAGGTCCTGTACCCGGGCTCGTCGCGCCCTCGCGGGGCCGGGGTCGGCCCGTACCCTCGGGGCGTGACCCGCACCCGCAGCCCCCGCCGCCGTGTCGGATGCGCCGTCGGCCTGATCGCCGCCGTGCTCGTCCTCGTCGGCGGTACCCTGCTCGCCGACCGCGTGACGCACTCGCTGGCCCAGGACGTCGCCGCGGACGCGGTGCGCTCGCAGCTCGACGCCACCGACCCGCAGGTGGACATCACGGGCTTCCCGTTCCTCACGCAGCTCGCGCGCGGCACCCTCGACGACGTGCACCTGACCGCCCCCGGCGCCACCCTCCGCGGGCTCGCCGTCACCGACCTCGACGTCGTGGCGACCGGCGTGGCCGTGCACGAGCCGCGCGGCGCCGAGCACGTGGTCGCGACCGCCACCGTCCCGACTGCCGCCCTCGAGCAGCTGCTCCGCGAGCGCACCGGCTGGGACCTGGCGCTCACCGTCGAGGGCGAGGGCCTGGCAGCCACCGGTGCGGTCGCCGGCGTGCCCGTCGGCGTCACCCTCGACCTCGCGCCCGCCGGCGCCGACGGTCTCGTCGCGACCATCACCAGCGCCTCGGTCGGCGGCTTCACCGTCGACGCCGGGCTGCTGCCCGACGGCCTGGCCTCCCGGATCGCGGAGGTCGACGTCGCGGACCAGCTGCCGGCCGGTGCCGAGGTCACCGGTGCGGTCGTGCAGCCGGACGGCCTGCACCTGACCGTCGAGCTGGCCGACGTGACCCTCGACAGCCTGTGAGCGGGTTCGTCGACACCCTGCGCGCGCTGCCCGGCGAGATCTGGGACCGCGCGACGACCGTCCAGCCGGCCCCAGGTCAGGCGGTGCTGCTCGGGACCCTCGCCGCCGCGCTGCTCTGCCTCGCGGTGCCGACGCTGTGGCACCTCAGCCGGCACCTGCTGACGATCGTGCACGAGGCGGCGCACGGCCTGGTCGCGGTGCTGTCCGGGCGCCGGCTGTCCGGCATCCGGGTGCACTCGGACACCTCGGGGCTCACCGTCTCCGTCGGCAAGCCGCGCGGGCCCGGCATGGTGGCGACGGCCTTCGCCGGCTACGTCGGACCCGCGGTGCTGGGGCTCGGGGCGGCGTGGCTGCTCGGACGGGGCTACGCGGTCGGGCTGCTCTGGGCGCTGCTGGTCGTGCTGCTGCTCGTGCTGGTGCAGATCCGGAACTGGTACGGCCTGTGGGCCGTGCTCGTCACCGGCGTGGTGCTGGTCGCCGTGACCTGGTGGGGGTCCGCGACGGTGCAGGTCGCGGTCGCCTACGCGGTGACCTGGTTCCTGCTGCTCGGGGCGCCGCGGGCGGTGCTCGAGATGCAGTCCCAGCGGCGGCGGGCGCGTGGGCGCGGCACGTCGGACGCCGACGTCCTCGCGCGGCTCACCCGCGTGCCGGGAGGGGTGTGGGTCACGGTGCTCCTGCTGGTGTGCGTCGGGGCGCTCGTGCTGGGCGGGTCGTGGGTGCTGGAGCGTCCGCTGCTCTGACCGCGCGGCTCGGGCGGGCTCGGGGACGTCAGCGCGTGACCGCGCAGCCGTCGAGCTGGCGGGACATCGCGTCGTGCTCCGCCTGCGTGACCCAGAGCCCGTAGGCGGCCTTCACGCGCACCTGCCGGACGACGTACGCGCACCGGTACCCGGTGCTCGGCGGCAGCCAGGTCGCCGCGTCCCCGTCGCCCTTCGCGCCGTTGGCGGGTCCGTCGACCGCGAGCAGGTTCGCCGGGTCGTTCGCGAACTGCCGGCGCGTCTCGGCGTCCCACTGCTGGGCGCCCTTCTGCCACGCGTCGGACAGCGCGACCACGTGGTCGATCTGCACCTCCGCGCTGCGGGGACCGCGCTCGAACGCGATCACCTCGTCGGTGTACGGGTCCGCGAGCGTGCCGGTGAGCACCACGCAGTCGTGCGTCCCGTCCTCGAACGTCACGTCCGTGAGGTCGCGGGCCAGCACGTCGTTGCGGGTGTCGCAGCCGTTGCGGTCGACGTCCGCCCACGCGGGGCCGAACTGGTCCCGGCTGTACCCGGTCTTCGGTGCGCGTCCCTTCACCGCCAGTGCGCCCAGCTCGGTGCGCGCGCGGTCGACGTCGGCGGCGGAGACGGGGAACCGCGCGGACTCGCGGGCCTCCGACCACACCGGGATCCCGACGCCGAGCGCGACCGCGACCACCAGGACGAGCCACGCCCATCCCAGCCGCCCCGCCCGGCCGCGGCCCGACGTCTGCCGCCCGGCCCGGGCGCGGCCGGACCCCTGCCGCCCGGCGCGGCCGCGGCCCGACCCTCGCCGGGCGGGCGGACGCCGC
>NZ_JAANNB010000102.1 GCF_011603975.1 Cellulomonas sp. IC4_254
CTGGGCGCCCTCGGCACCCGCCCTGCCGACCGTCGCCGCCACCTCCGGCGAGCGCTGTCGCTGTCGTCGCTGACGGCACCCCCGCCGGCGGCGCGCGGCGCGGGCGGGAGCCACCCCGCCGCGGTGGTCCTCGGCGCGGTGACCGCGGTCGCGGACGGGGCGGCGGACCAGGCGCCCTCGGCGGGCACGGCCCCGGCGGCGCGCGGCGCGGGCGGGAGCCACCCCGCCGCGGTGGTCCTCGGCGCGGTGACCGCGGTCGCGGACGGGGCGGACGAGGTCGAGGACGCGGCCGGGCCGTCCCCGGACCCGTCCCCGCTCGGCCGGAGCCGGAAGGCACCCGCCTGCTGCAGCGCGGGGACCGTCCGTCCGACGAGCGCCGCGAGGTCCGCCTCCACCGAGGTCGGGCGGACGACGAACCCGTCGACCGCGCCGTCCCGGACGGCGTCGGTGAGCACGGTGGCCAGGTCGGCGCCGGTCCCGGCGACGACCGCGCCGGCGACGCCGAGGTCCGGCTGCTCGACGGAGCGCACCAGGTCCAGCCGCGCGAGGGCGGCGTCCCGGTCGTCCGCGAGCGCCACGTCGACGTCGAGCAGCACGCGCACGGCGTCGGCCGAGCGGCCGGCGGCGACGGCCGCGGCGCGCACCCGGGACCGGGCCGCCGCGGCGGCCTCCAGGTCGGGGGCGGTCAGCCGGGCGACGTCGGCGTACCGGCCCGCGAGCGCCTCCGCCGCGGGTCCGGCGACGGGGACGACCACGAGCGGGCGGTCAGCGCGGGCCGTGGGGGCCGCGCCGGCCTCGTCCGTGCCGCGGGCGGCCGTCCGGCCGCGGACCGCGAACCGGATGCCGTCGTGGTCGACGCGGAACCGGCCGTCCCCGCCGCGCCGCACCGCGCCGGGCTCCCCCGCGTCCCAGGCGGCGAGGACCGCGTCGAGCGCGGCGGCGGCGCGGTCGGCCCACGCGCGCTCGGCCGCAGGGTCGGCGGCGCCCCCGGGGGCGGCCGGGGCCGCTGGCGCCCCCTCGCCGGCCGCGTCGGCGAGGTCGCGCGCCGCGGGACCGGACAGCTGCCAGCCCGCGGGACCGCCGGACGCACCCTGCACGCCGCGGAGGGCGCCGGCGAGGTGCCCGGGCTCGACGTGGTCGTGCGGGACGCCCGCCACCAGGGCGGCGGTGCGGACCAGCGGCGCGACCCGCGCGGCGGCGACGGCCGCGTCGAGCCGGCCCGGGACCTGCCGCCGCCCGGGGTGCAGCAGCAGCGCGTCGCCGAGCACGACCAGGTCCAGCAGGCCGCGGTCGGCGCGGTGCATCAGGCGGGCGAGCCGCTCGCCGTCGAACGCGCGGGCCGCCACCGGGCCGAGCGCACCGTGCGCGCCGGGCCGGGCGCCGGCGGCGGTCAGGTCGACGCCGAGCAGCGCGTGGCGGTCGGCGCGCGGGGACGAGAAGGGCATGACGGCTCCGTTCGGGGGCGGTCGGGTACGGCGGAGGTCGGGTGCTCCGATGCGTCGCGGGCAGGCCGCGACGCACCGACGCGCCGAGACACGGTCGAGGGGCAGGAGGGGCACGCCGCTGCCTCCCGCCGAGATAGGGCCCGCGGGTCGAGATAGGACCGCAGGCGGTCCTATCTCGACCGGGACGTCCTATCTCGGCGAGGGTTGCGGGAGCCGGGAGGGGCGGAGCCGCGGAGCACGAAGCGCGAAGCCGGGGAGCGGCTGGGCGCGGAGCACGCGGCAGGCGCGGAGCACGCGGCAGGCGCGGAGCACGCGGCGGGCGCGGAGCACGCCGCGGCGCAGGCCCCGCGGCCGACGGGCGGCGCCGGGCCGCGGCCGCTGCCCGCGCCGTCAGGCGTCGGGGCGGCCCGGGGTCAGGCGGCCCGGGCGGGGCGCGCCGCCGGCGGGGGTGCCGTCAGCGACGACAGCGACAGCGCTCGCCGGAGGTGGCGGCGACGGTCGGCAGGGCGGGTGCCGAGGGCGCCCAGGGCGCCTGCACGGTCCGGCTCATGCGTTCTCCTCGTGTGCCCCCGCCGCAGTCGGGCGGGTCCGCGTGTTGTCCGTCGCCGGGCGGCGGCGGACCTGGTCCTCACCCGGGGCACCCACCCGCGCGGGGGGTTGCCGTCCGACCAGCCGGGGCTTCGCGTCGGAGCTCATGACCACCCGGCGCGTCCCGGGACCCGCCGTGCGGCGCGCCCCGGTCCGAACCGGTGCCGGGGAACCTACGAACCCCACGGGTGGGCGTCAACGATCCGTGCCCTGCGTCTCGTATGCCGGAGCGATGTCACAGGACCTAGGTCCCAGGCGTTCGCACGGTCCCGGATCGTGAGAACTCCCCCGCGCCCGGGTCGGCCCGGGCCGGTCGGGTGCTAGACCTCCGCACCGAGGTCACGAGTCCCAGCGCCAAGCCCCGGCTGGCTGGGCAGCAACCCCTACGTCACGGCGGGGTGCTCCGGGAGATGACCTGGCCGTCGGCCGGCACGCGCCGCTCCGCCGCACGGCAACCGTGATCGACCCCTTGCGAGGCCACCATGTCGTCCCCGTCCGTCGTCGCCGTCTCCGGGAACCCGCGCGCCGGGTCCCGCACCCTGGGCGCCGCGCGCGCCACCGCCGAGCGCCTGGCCGCGCTCGCCCCCGGCACCCCCGCCCCCGTCGAGGTCGTGGACCTCGCGACGCTCGCCGGCGGGCTGCTCGCCCCGGCGCACCCCGCCGCCGACGCCGCCCTCGCGCGGCTGGCGTCCGCCGACCTCGCCGTGATCGCGACGCCCGTCTACAAGGCGTCGTACACCGGGCTGCTCAAGGCGTTCCTCGACCTGTACGGCGCGGACGGCCTGGCCGGCGTGGTCGCGGTGCCGCTCGTGGTGTCCGGCAGCCCGGCGCACGCGCTCGCCGGCGAGGTGCACCTGCGGCCGGTGCTCGTCGAGCTGGGGGCCGTGCTGCCCGCGCGCTCGCTGACGCTCACCGAGGCCCAGCTCGGCGACCTCGACCCCGCGCTCGACGCCTGGCTCGCCCGCGCCGCGGGACCGCTGCGCCGGGCCCTCGGGCTGCCGGCGGCGCCCGCCGCCGCCGCGCCCGACGCCGTCCCCGCCGACCTCGCGGGGGCGGCCCGGTGACCGCGGAGCGCACGGACCTGGGCCCGCTGGAGCGGCTGCTCGCCGAGCAGGACGAGCCGCAGCTCGACCCGCACGAGTTCAAGCAGGTGTTCCGCCGGCACCCCGCCGGGGTCGCGGTGGTCGCGCTGCGGCACGGCGGCCGGCCGGTCGGCTTCACCGCGACGTCGGTCATCTCGGTGTCCGCGGCCCCGCCGCTGCTCGCGTTCTCGCTGGCGTCCACCTCGTCGTCGTGGGCGGCCGTCTCCGCGGCGCCGACGCTGGCGGTGAGCTTCCTCGCCGACCACCAGGACGACGTCTCGGCCCGGTTCGCCACCAGCGGCATCGACCGGTTCGCCGCCGGCGGCTGGACCTCGCTGCCCACCGGCGAGCCCGTCATCGACGGCGCCGTGTCCTGGGTCCGCGCGCGGGTCGTGCAGCGCACCCCGGTCGGGGACTCGTACCTCGTGTCGCTGCGGGCGCTGTCCGCGGGCACCGCGAGCGACCCGGGCGACCAGGGCGACCAGGGCGCGGGGGCCGGCGACGCCGCGTCGCCGCTGGTCTACCACGACCGCACCTACCACCGGATCGGCGCGCACACCGCGCTCTGACGCCGCGGCGCCCGCCGCGCCCCGCCCGATCCCGCCGCTCCCCGACCCACCGGAGACCCACCGTGACCGTCCCCCGCTCCTCACCGGCCTCGACGTCGACGGCGCCGGCGCGCACCCGGCCGCCGCCGCGCTGTCCGGGCTCGCGGCCGCCGACCTCGTGTCCGGCGCCCGCCTGGCCCGCACCGTCCGGCACGCCGAGAACGCCGGGCTCACCTTCGTGACGTTCGCCGACGCCGTCGTGCCGGCGGTCCCCGGCTCCCCCGCCTCGGCCCGCCTCGACGCGGTGACCCGCGCCGCGTTCGTGGCCCGGACCACCACCGCCGTCGGCCTGGTGCCGGAGGTGCCGACCACCTACCCCGAGCCGTTCCACGTCGCGACCCAGCTCGCGTCGCTCGACCTCACGGCGTCCGGCCGCGCCGGCTGGCTGGCGTCCGTCACCCCCGGCGACGCCGCCCCGGCCGCCTACGGGCGCGCGCCGGTCGCCGACCTGGACCGCGAGGCCCGCGACGTCGTGCAGGTCGTCCGCGACCTGTGGGACTCGTGGGAGGACGACGCGGTGGTCCGCGACGTCGCGACCGGCCGGTACGTCGACCGGGACCGCATCCACCGGGTCGACTTCGTGGGCGCCTCGTTCTCCGTCGTGGGCCCGCTCATCACCCCGCGGCCGCCGCAGGGCCAGCCGGTGGTGCTGGCGCGGTCCGGTGACGTCGCGGGACCGGGCCGGGACGGCGAGCGCCTGGTGGACGTCGTGCTGGTGGGCGGGACGGACGTCGCCGCCGCCCGGGCCGCCGCCCGTGCCGTCGTCGCGGCCGATCCCGGCGCGCGGGCCGTCGTCGAGGTGCAGGTCGTCCTCGACGCGGCCGGCCGCACGGGCGCGGACCGGCTCGCCGAGCTCGACGCCGCCGGTCCCTGGGCGCCGGGCACCGCGCTGCGGCACGTGGGCGACCCGGCGGGGCTGCTCGCCCTGCTGGCCGAGCTCGCGGACGACCCCGCCGTCGCCGGCGTCCGGCTGCTCGCCGCGTCGCTCGACACGGACCTGCCGGTGCTGGCGCGCGAGGTGCTGCCCGCGCTGCGCGCCGACCGCCGCACCGCCGCACCGCGCTCCGGCGCGACCCTGCGCGACCACCTGGGCCTCACCCGGCCCGCCGACCGCTTCGCGGGCGCCGCCCGCGCGACCGCCTGAGGAGCCCGCCGTGACCGACCCGACCCCGCAGACCCGTCCCGCCGACGAGACCGCGCACCCGATCACCCGGCCCGGCGCCGAGGTGCACCTCGGCGTGTTCTTCCAGGGCGTCAACCACACGACCATCTGGTCCGACCCCGAGTCGGGCTCGCAGACGGACTTCGCGTCGTTCGAGCGGGTCGCCCGCACCGCCGAGCGCGGCCTGTTCGACGCGTTCTTCCTCGGCGAGGGCCTGCGGCTCCGCGAGAGCCGCGGCCGGCTGCACGACCTGGACGTCGTCGGCCGGCCGGACGCGATCACCCAGCTCGCCGCCCTGGCCGCGGTGACCGAGCGGATCGGCCTGGTCGCCACCCAGAACACCACCTACAACGACCCCGTCGACCTGGCCCGGCGGCTCGCGAGCCTCGACGTGCTGTCCGGCGGCCGCGCCGCCTGGAACGTCGTCACGACCGACAACGCCTGGACCGGCGAGAACTTCCGCCGCGGCGGCTACCTCGACCACGCCCGCCGCTACGACCGCGCCGAGCAGGTCCTCGCGACGGCCCGGCGGATCTGGGACGCCTGGCCCGACGCGGACCGCCCCGACGGCTCCGTGGCCCGCGTCGAGGCGCACGGGGACCTGCTCGACGTCGCGATCGACCCCACCACCCCGCGCAGCCCGCAGGGGCACCCGGTGATCTTCCAGGCCGGCGACTCCGCGCAGGGCCGGGACTTCGCCGCGCGCTCCGCCGACGTGATCTTCTCCCGGCACGGGTCGGTGCTCGCCGACGCGCTGGAGTTCGCCGCGGACATCCGGGCGCGCGCCGTCGCGGCGGGCCGGCCCGAGGACGACGTGAAGATCTTCCCGGGCACGGCCATCGTCGTCGGCGACACCCCCGCCGAGGCCGAGGAGAAGGCGCGCTGGGTCGCCCGGCAGCAGGTCACGCCCGCCACCGCGCTGCACGTCGTCGGCACGATCTGGGCCGAGGACCTCAGCGGCTACGACCCCGACGGCCCGCTCCCCGCGCACGACCCGGTCGTCGCCGAGCTCGGCGGCGAGGGCGGCTCGTCCACGACCGGCGCCCGCACGCACGAGGTCGCCGCGCGGTGGCGCGCGCTCGCCGAGGCCGAGGGGCTGTCCATCCGCGACCTCGTGATCCGGGTGTCCGGCGAGCGCGGGTTCGTCGGCACCCCGTCCGCGGTGGCCGACCGGCTGGTGCGGTTCGTCCGTACGGGCTCCGTCGACGGGTTCAACATCAGCCCGTGGATCATCCCGTCCGGGCTGGACGACATCGTCGACCGGGTCGTGCCGGAGCTCCAGGAGCGCGGCGCCTACCGCACCGCGTACACCGGGACGACGCTGCGGGAGCACCTGGGGCTGCGCGCCCCGCTGACCCGGCGCGGCGCGGGTGCCGCGGACGCGCGGGAGGCGGCACTGGCCGGGGTGTGACCCGCCGGCCGTCGGCTCAGGGTCGGGCGGGGACCATGTCGAGCACGGCGTCCAGGCCCGTGACCTGCAGCGTCATCAGCGGTGCCCCGGTCGCCCCGCGCACGCGCAGCCGCTCCGGCCGTCGGTGCGGGGCGATCGACACCAGCAGCGCGATCGCCGACGAGTCGATGAACGTCGCCCCGCTCAGGTCGACCTCCTCGACGCCCGCCGCTGCGAGCGTCCGGCCCACCGCCACCTCGTCGACCCCGAGCGTCCCCGCGAACGTGTGCACCACGTCGATGTCGATCTCGCCCTCCGCCCGCAGCACCTCGGGTGCCGCCGGGTCGACGTGCAGGCGGCCGCCGGAGGGCTGGGCGCCCGCGGGCGTCGAGAGCGTGCTCACGGGGTCAGTATGCGGGCGGGGCCCCGCCGCGTCGCGCCGAGCGCCCGCACCGGGCTCGCCGGGGCCCCCGCACCCGCCAGGGTGAGGTGCGGGGTGAGTGGTCCGGCGGTCGGGCCGCGTCGGCGGGACGTGGGCCGCCGCGTCGGTTACGGTCGGCGGGTGCACGGGACAGGACGCGGTGACGAGCGCGCGTTCCCGTCGTCGGCGTCCTCCCTCGGCCGCGCCCGCACCTGGTCGATGGAACGGGCCAGCGCGGCCGGGGCGCCGGGCGAGGTCGTCGACGCCGTCCAGCTCGCGATGAGCGAGGCGTTCACCAACGCGCTCCGGCACGCCCCCGGCACCCGCACCATCACCGTGAGCGTGGTCGGCGCCCGGCGGCAGCTCACCTACGAGGTGGGCGACGCCGCCGCGGCCGTGCTCCCCCGCCGGCGCAGCAACCGCGAGGGCCTGCCGGGTGGCCACGGGCTGCACATCCTCGACGCCGTGACGTCCGCGTGGGGCTGGCGACCGGCGCCCGACGGCGGCAAGGTCGTCTGGTTCACGCTCCGCTGGTGACGGCCCCGCAGGCGGCTCCGCCGCAGGTGACGACGCCGAAACAGCGCGCGCGCCGGCGCGCCGTCGTGCCGTACCGTCTGCGCCAGGAGCCCACCTCCAGCGACGGGGCGGGCGCACGGGGTGAGGGGTGGCCAGGTGCGTGAGACGACCGGGGAGCAGCGCTCCCTCGTCTCGGCGGTGGCGTCCGGCCTCGGCCGGACGATGGACGCCGACGAGGCCGTCGAGCGGTTGGCCCGGCTGCTCGTGCCCGCGGTCGCCGACTGGTGCCTGGTGACCCTCGTCGAGGACGACGAGTCCCGTGCGCCCCGACGGCGGCTGCGCGACGTCGGCTGGTGGCACGCCGACCCGGCCCGGCGCGAGCTCGTCGCCGCGTACGCGCGGGAGCGGATCGGGGCGCTCGTCCCGGGGTCGATGCTCATGCGCGCGATCGACTCCGGAGAGGTGGTGCACGTGCACGACGCCGCCGTCGAGGCGCTGGACCGCGTCCTCGCCCCCGGACCCGCCCGGGACCTGGTCGAGCGGCTCGCGCCGACGTCGCTGACCGTCGCCCCGCTCAAGAGCCGCGGCCGCACCCTCGGTGCCGTCACCCTGTTCAACGGGCCGGGCCGGCCCCCGCTGGCCCCGGACGAGGTCGCGTCGGTGGTCGAGGTGGCCGCGACGGCGGCGCTGGCCCTCGACAACGCGCGGCTCTACCGGCGGCAGCGCGACGTCGCGGCGACCTTCCAGCGCACCCTGCTCACGGCGCCCGTCGAGCCCGAGCACATGCAGGTCGTGGTCCGGTACCAGCCCGCCGCGGAGGCCGCCCGGGTCGGCGGCGACTGGTACGACGCGTTCATGCAGCACGACGGCGGCACGATGCTGGTGATCGGCGACGTGGTCGGACACGACGTCGAGGCCGCGGCCCTCATGGCGCAGCTCCGGTCGATGCTCCGCGCGATCGCGGTCGTCACCCGGAACAGCCCGGCCGACGTCCTGACGCTGCTCGACGCCGCCGTGCGCACCCTGCAGATCCCCGCGTTGGCGACGCTCGTGGTCGCGCGCGTCGAGCAGACGCCCGAGGAGCGCGCCGTCGGCCGCACCCGGCTGCGCTGGTCCAGCGCGGGGCACCCGCCGCCGATGGTCGTCGGCGCCGACGGGGCGGTCCGCGCGCTCGACGAGCACCGGCCCGGCCTGCTGCTCGGCCTCGACCCGGACCGGGAGCGGGTCGACCACGAGACGGTCCTCGCGTACGGCGACAGCGTCCTGCTCTACACCGACGGCCTGGTCGAGCGCCGGGACCGCCCGCTGCGCGCGGGCCTGGACGACCTGCGCGCGGCCCTGGCCCGGCACGCCGGGCGGGACCTGGACGACCTGTGCGACACGCTGCTCGCCGAGCTGCCGGGCGGCCCGGGCGAGGACGACGTCGCCCTGGTCGCCGTCCGGCTGCACCCGCAGGACCGGCCGCGGCCGGCGGAGGCCGGCCCGGTCGCCGTCCCGCCGGACGCCCCGCCCGAGCCCGCCTGACCCGCCGCGCGCGGGGCGGGTCGCGGCACCGTCGCGTGCGCCGCCCGCCGGCGCGCGCCTACCCTGCCGACGTGCCCCCGATGACCCAGGCCCACCCGCTCGACGTCCTGCGCCGCCGCGGCAGCGAGAAGTGGGCGTCCTACCCCGACGACGTGCTCCCGCTGTTCGTCGCGGAGATGGACTACCCCCTCGCGCCCGCGATCACCGCCGCGCTCACCGAGGCGCTGGAGCGCGGCGACACCGGCTACGTGCCCGCGTCGGGCGGCGGCGCCCCGGAGGCGTTCGCCGGGTTCGCCGCCGACGCGTGGGGCTGGTCGCCCGACCCCGCGCGGATGCGCACCGCGACGGACGTCAGCGTCGTCATCGTCGAGGTGCTGCGCCGGCTCGTCGAGCCCGGGCAGGGCGTCGTCATCACGCCGCCGGTGTACCCGCCGTTCTTCGAGCTGGTGGCCGAGGCCGGTGCCGCGGTCGTCGAGGTGCCGCTCCTCGACGACGGGACGACGCACCGCCTCGACCTCGACGGCATCGACGCGGCCCTGGCGTCGGGCGCCGCCCGCGGAGTCCTGCTGTGCAACCCGCACAACCCGCTCGGCCTGGTGCACGACCGCGCGGACCTCGCGGCGCTGGCCGAGGTGGTCGAGCGGCGCGGCGGGTTCGTGCTCAGCGACGAGATCCACGCCCCGCTGACCCACACCGGCCGCACCTTCACCCCCTACCTGAGCGTGTCGGACGCGGCGCGGGCCCACGGGGTCGCGGCGGAGTCGGGCAGCAAGGCGTTCAACCTCGCGGGCCTCAAGTGCGCGCTGGCGGTCGCCGCGAGCGACCCGATGGCGGACCTGCTGCGCGGGCTGCCCGAGGAGGTGACCGGCCGCACCGGGCACTTCGGCGCGATCGCCACCCGCGAGGGCTTCACGCACGCCCGCGACTGGCTGGTCGGGACCGTCGCGGCCATCGAGCACAACGTCGACCTCCTGGAGCGGCTGCTCGCCGAGCGGCTGCCGCAGGTGCGGTTCCGGCGCCCCGGGGCGAGCTACCTCGCGTGGCTGGACCTGTCGGCGCTCGGCTGGGGCGACGACCCGGCCGCCCGGGTGCTCGCGGACGCCCGCGTCGCCCTCACCAGCGGCCCGGACTTCGGCCGCCAGGGCGCGGGTTACGCGCGGCTGAACCTCGCGTGCTCGCCGGAGGTGCTCACGGAGGCGGTCGACCGGATCGCCCGGGCGGTCGCGGCGGCCTGAGCCGAGCGCTCCCGGCCCCCTGCGCCGAGCCGGCGGACCAGGGAGGATCTCCGACATGACCGAGCGCCAGCTGCCGAGGTGGTCCGAGCTCCAGCCGCTGCTGCGGCCCAAGCCGATCCGCCTCGACCCCACGCGTCGCCGCCTGGAGGACGCGCTGACCATCGCCGACCTGCGCACGGTGGCCCGCCGTCGCACGCCCCGGTCGGTGTTCGACTACACGGACGGCGCCGCCGAGGCGGAGATCAGCCTACGCCGCGCGCGCCGGCTGTTCCGGGACCTGGAGCTCCGGCCCTCGGTCCTGCGGGACGTGTCCGCCGTGGACACGACCACCACCATGCTGGGGCGGCCGGCCGCGGTGCCGTTCTCGTTCGCGCCCACCGGTTTCACGCGGATGATGCACCACGAGGGCGAGCGGGCCGTCGCCCGGGTCGCCGAGCGTCGGGGCATCCCGTACGCGCTGTCGACGATGGGCACGACCTCGATCGAGGACGTGGCCGCCGCGGCGCCGGACGCCCGGAAGTGGTTCCAGCTCTACGTGTGGAGGGACCGGTCCGCCGGCGAGGACCTGATGGCGCGGGCGAAGGCGTCGGGCTTCGAGGCGCTGCAGCTCACGGTCGACGTGCCGGTGGCGGGTGCGCGGCTGCGCGACACCCGCAACGGGTTCTCCATCCCGCCGGCGCTGTCGGTGAAGACGGTGCTGGACGCCGGGATGCACCCCGCGTGGTGGCTCAACCTGCTGACCACGCGGCCGCTGGAGTTCGCCTCGCTGCAGTCCTGGGGCGGGACGGTCGCGGACCTGCTGGACGCGCTGTTCGACCCGACCATGACGATCGCCGACCTCGAGTGGCTGCGCGCGTCCTGGGACGGGCCGCTGGTGATCAAGGGCATCCAGACCGTCGAGGACGCCCGGCGGGTGGTCGACGCCGGGGCGGACGCGATCGTGCTGTCCAACCACGGCGGGCGGCAGCTCGACCGGGCGCCGGTGCCGCTGCGGCTGCTGCCCGACGTGAAGCAGGCCGTGGGTGACCGGGCCGAGGTCTGGCTGGACACCGGCATCCTGTCGGGCGCCGACGTGGTCGCGGCCGTGGCGCTCGGTGCCGACGCGACCATGGTGGGGCGGGCGTACCTGTACGGGCTGATGGCCGGCGGCGAGCGCGGCGTCGACCGGGCGGCGGAGATCCTCACCCGCGAGGTGCGGCGCACGATGGCGCTGCTGGGGGTGCGGAGCGTGGGCGAGCTGGGTCCGCAGCACGTGCACCTGCCGTAGCGCGGTCGCGGTCGCCGGCTGAGCCGGCCGGGTGAGGCCGCGCGGGTTCACCCGCCAATGAGGACAAACCCGGGCAAATACCGCCCTACCGTCGGCGCATGGACATCCGGCTCATCCCGCTGACCGAGGTCACCGGGTCCGACGCCCGTGCGTGGCAGCGGCTGGCGGCGGACGCGCTCGCGCCGAACATGTGCCTCGACCCGCGGTTCCTGCTGCCCGCCCGCAGCCGCGCGGACGCGCACGAGGTCCGGGTGCTCGTGGCGCAGGACGGCGACACGTGGCTGGGCGCCCTGGCCGTCACCACGAAGCGGGTCGCCCCGCGCCTGCCGGTCCGCGCGGTGACGACCGGCGGCGAGTTCATGACCTCGCAGTGCGACCGGCACCACCCGCTGCTGCGCCGGGACCGCGCGCCCGAGGCGCTGGACGCGCTGCTCCGGGGCGCGCCGACGGTCGGGCTGCCCGGGCTCGCGCTGCTGCGCCGGTTCCCCGCCGAGGGACCGCTCGCCGACGTGCTGGACGAGGTGGCCGCCCGGCGCCGGATGCGGGTGCACGTGCGCAGCCGCGACGTCGGCGCCTGGGCGCCCCGGGAGGCGTTCGAGGTCGTCCCCGTGCCCGCGCCCGTCGACGGCGTGGTCGTGGACCCGCCGCTGTCGACCGGGCACCTGCGGACCGACGACGCCCGCAACGTCCGCCGGGTGGCGCGCGGCCTGGCGCGGGAGCTCGGCGGGCCGCTGGAGCTGCAGGACGAGTCGGACGACCCCGCCGCCGTCGACCGGTTCGTGGCCCTGCAGGCCGCGGGCTGGAAGGGCGACCCCGCGCGGGGCGGGGCCGCGCTCGGCCTGGACCCCGCGGACGAGCGCTGGTTCCGCGACATGGTCGACGCGTTCCGCCGGGACGGCGACCTGGACGCGCTGCGCCTGACCGCAGGCGGCGAGACGATCTGGGCCGGGTTCCACGTCCGGTCGGGCGGCGGCTGGTTCGGCCTGCTGGACGCCTACGACGAGCGGTTCCGCCGGTTCAGCCCCGGCTCCGTCGGCCGGCTCGCGGCCATGACGTACCTGCTGGGGACGACCGACGCGCCGTTCGTCGACCCGGGGTTCGGCTCGCACTACGCCGTCGGCGCCCGGCTGTGGCCCGCCGCCCGCCCGCAGGTCGACCTCCTGGTGGCGGCCCGCGGACCCGCGGCGCACGCCGTGCTGCGGGCCGTCCCGCTGGCCCGGCGGCTGGGCGTCGCGGCCTGACGGGTGCGCACCTCGGGCGGGACGCCGAGGGCGTGGGTGCGGGATGCTGGGTCACGCACCCGCCGCACGCGGCACCGCGGCACCCGCCGCACTCCGCACCCGCCACCCGCACCGGAAGGACACCCGTGAGCGTCGTCGTCGAGACCGCCCGCCCCGACGAGGCCGCCGCGTGCGCGCGGCTGCTGGCCGACGTGCTCGGCGACGACCCGGTGATCCGCGCGATGATCCCCGGCGACCGGGACCGCACCGCCCGGCTGGTCGCCCTGCACGTGGCGCAGCTGCGGTCCGGGCCGCTGCCGGGCGGCTCGGTCGACGTCGCGCGCGCCGAGCCCGGCGCCCCGGTGCTCGGGGTGGCGGTGTGGCACGGACCCGGGCACGGGGCGCCGGCGCGCGACCGCCTGCGGCAGCTGCCCGCGGTCGTGCGGGCGATCGGCTTGCGGCACCTGCCCACGGCGGCGGCGCAGACCGCCCGGTACGAGCGGCACCGGCCGCGGCGCCCCCACTGGTACCTGGAGGAGATCGCCGTGAGCCCGGACGCGCGCGGGCTCGGCGTCGGGTCGGCGCTGCTCCGGCACGGGCTGGCGCGGGCCGACGCGGCCGGCCTCCCGGCGTACCTGGAGGCGACGACGGCGGCGAGCCGCCGGCTGTACGAGCGGTTCGGGTTCGTCGCGACCGGCCCGGTCCCGGTGCGCGGCCCGCGCCCGTGGGCGATGCTCCGGGAGCCGTCGACCGCCTGAGGGGCGTCAGCTCTGGTGGGCGCCCCAGCCGTGCCAGCGCTCGACCTCCACGACGGCCGAGAACCGCGGGTTCTCCCGGTCGGGGTACGGCTGCCCGGTGTAGTGCTCGGACAGGGCGTCGATGCCGGAGCGGTCGGTGTCCTCGGTGATCTCGACGACCCGGCCGACCAGCGTCACGTGGGTGTACCAGTCGTCCGCGTCCAGGACGGTGAGGGTCACGCGCGGGTCCCGGCGCAGGTGCTTCAGGCGGACGCGGGTGCCGTCGAGGTTGAGCAGCACGCGGCCGTCCTCGCGCCACAGGTACCAGGTCGCGGCGGACACCGGGGTGCCGTCGGAGCGCAGCGTCGCCATGACGGCGGGGTTCGGGCGGCGGAGCAGCTCGACGGCGTCGGACGGCAGCGGGGGCGTGGCCACGGGTGGACCTCCAGGTCGTTCGGGTGCGGGGCCCCAGTCTCGCCCACCGGGCCCGCGGTCGCCGAGTGTCCAGGACACGCCCGCGACACGCCGGCATGGCGCCGCGTTCCTGGACACTCGGCGTCCGGTCCGGGCGCGGCCGCGACCCACCCGGTGCGGGTCGGGCGCCCGGCGGGCGGGTCTGGGACG
>NZ_JAANNB010000103.1 GCF_011603975.1 Cellulomonas sp. IC4_254
CGTCCGCGGCGTCCGCGGCGGGCGCACCGGCCGGGTCGCCGGGAGCGCCGCCGGCGCCGCGCCGCAGCAGGCCCGTGAGCGTGGACCGGTCCAGCCCCGCGACCGCCCCGACGACCAGCACGACGACGACCGCCGCGCCGCCCGCCGCCGCGGCCACCGCGCCGGGGATGCCGTCGGCGAGCGCCTGCACCGCGTCGACGACCCACCGGCCCGCGACGCCCGCGAGCCCGGCCGCGACGACGAGCACCGCGAGCGTCCGCGGCAGCCCCGCGACGGCCTCGGGCCCGGCCGCGGCGCGCAGGACGGCGACCAGCGCCACCCCGGCCACGACCATGCCGACGGTGTTGCCCAGCGACAGCGCGTGCAGCGTCCCGGCGGCGTCGCGGCCGCCCGGCACGAGCACGAGGCACGCGACCCAGGACGCCACCGCCACGGTCACCCACCCGGCGCTGGCGGCCAGCACCGCCAGCCGCCCCCGCTCCAGCGCGTACAGCGCCCGGGAGACGTGGAACACCAGGGCGAAGCCGAGCAGCCCGGGCGCGACGAGCGTCAGCGCGTCCGCGACCGAGGCGATCAGCGCGGTGCTGCCGCGCCCGATCGCCTGGAACACGGCCGTCGCGGCGGGCGCCACGGCCGCGAGCATCGCCGTGCCGACGGCCCCCGCGACGAGCACGCCGCGGGTCGTCACCGCCGCCAGCGGCGCGTAGCCGGCCCGGCCCTCGCGCTGCGCGGCCGCCGCGAGCCGCGGGAAGGTGCTGGTCGCCAGCGGCACGGCGAGCACGGCGTACGGCAGCAGGTAGGTCGGCTGCACCATCGTCTGCCAGGCCGACAGCGCGCCCCCGCCGCCGTAGGTCTGCGCGAGCGTGATGGTGACGAGCACCGCCACCTGCTGCGCCACGAGGGCGCCGATCCCGGCGAGCGCGAGCCCGCGGGCCCGGACGGCGACGCCCTCCGGGAACCGCAGCGCGGGCCGCAGCCGCACGCCGGACCGCCAGACCGGCAGCACCAGGGACAGGCCCATCGCGGCGACGCCGGCGGTCGTGCCCCAGGCCAGCAGCGCCGCCGCCCCGTCCGGCAGCACGGCCGCCTCCTCCAGCCCGCGCGGCACGCCGGCGTCGGCGAGCAGCCAGCCGTACGCCGCGTACGTGCCGATCACGACCAGGCTCGACAGCACCGGCGCGAACGCGGGCCAGAAGAACTTCCGCTGCGCCTGCAGCACCCCGGACAGCACGACGGCGAGGCCGTACAGCGGCAGCTGCACCGCGAACACCCGGATGAAGAACGTCACGAGGTCGCGCTCGGCGGCGGTGTCGACCCGGGAGAACGCGGACAGCGGCTCCGCGGCCAGCGCGAGGACGGCACCGATCAGCACGAGCCCGCCCAGCGTCCAGCCGAGCATCCCCGACGCGATCCGGGACACGTCGTCGCGCATCCCGCGCGCGAGCGGGCCTGCGATCACGGGGATCAGCGCCCCGGCGAGCGCGCCGCCCGCGGCGACCTCGAACAGCACGTTGGGCAGCGTGTTCGCCCAGTTGTACGCGTCGCCGACGTCGGTGAGGCCGACGGCGTTGTTGAAGACCAGCGTCCGCGCGAAGCCCAGCAGCCGGCTGACGACCGTCACGGCCGAGATCAGGGCCGCGGCGCCCGCCAGACCGGACAGGACGGCCCGGCGGCTCACCGCGCGGGCACCCCGCCCGCGGCGGCGTCGTCGCCCGGCGACCCGTCCGCCGGCGCCGGACCGGCCGGGCCCGGCACGTGCGCCGGCCGCCGCCCCCACGCGTCCAGCTCGCGCAGCACGGGCGTGCGCGCGATCACCTGGGTGAACGACACCTTCTCCGAGGCCACGGTCAGCGCCACGACGCCGGCCAGCAGCGCCAGCCGCACCGGTCGCGGGCAGCCCTGCACGGCGACCGTGCCCAGCACCGCGCCGACGGCGTTCGCACCGGAGTCGCCGAGCATGTCCCGCTCCGCGAGGTCGTCCGGCAGCTCGGCGACGACGGCGCCCAGCACCGCGGCCGCGGGGCCGCCGGCGCGACCGCCGAGCACCCCGGCCGGGGCGGCGGCGATCGCCGAGGCCTTGAGCGCGCGCCCCGGGCGCAGGTCGAGCAGGTTGACCAGGTTGGCGCTGGCGGCGATCAGCGCGCCGTCCACGGCCACGTCCGCGAGCCGCGTGACGACGGCGGCGCCGCGTCGGGCCGGGAGCCGGTCGTGCGGGCGGCTCAGCGCGGCGGCGAGCAGCGCGCCCGCGCCGATGCCGAGCACCTTGAGCCCGCCGGTGGTGACCTCGCCGCGGGCCAGCGCGCCGAGGTGGCCGCGCAGGCCCTTGCGGACGGTGCCCTCGCGGTCCTCGGTCAGGTCGTCGACCAGGCCGAACGCCGTGGCGCTCGTCGTGGCGACGGCCAGCGCCGCGCCGTCCCGGGCGGACGGGGCGCCGACCAGGCCGCCGACCAGGACGCCCGCGGCGACAGCGGGGCCGCCGAGCAGGCTGACGGGCTCGCCCCGGTGGTTCGTACGCTCCCAGAGGCGCGCGCCGCCCGGCGGCTCGTCGTCCAGCAGGCCGCGGACGACGGTCGTGGTGACCCGCGCCACGACGGCGGCGGCGATCCGGCGGGTCACGCTCACCCCTGCGCCCCCGCGTCGTCGGTGGCGTCGCCGGTGCCGGCGTCCCCGGTCGCGACCGGCGTGCGGTCCGGCGGGGTCAGCGTCGTGGCGGTGGGCACCGTCGTCAGGTCGCCCCCGCGGCCGTAGTGGCCGTTCGTGCCGCCGATCCGGGCGTTCAGCGCCAGCGGCACCGAGACCTGCCCGGCGGACGTGTCGGCGTCGCTCACGGTGGTCAGCGCCTCGGCGGCGGAGTCGTCGCCGATGATCGTCGCGACCAGCGTGCCGTCGGTGACGGGGCCGTCCACCACGACCGCGCCCTCGGACCGGCTCTGCGCGACGCGGGCCAGCGCGATCTGCGACTGCAGCACGGCGGCGGCCTCGTCGGCGTCCGGCGTGGCGTCGGTCGCGACGGCGTCCGGCGCGACGGTCGGCGCCACCAGCACGATCGCGTCGGCGGGCTGGCTGACCTCGCCCTCGACCGTCACCAGCGGCGAGTCACCGGACGTCATGAACTCGAGCAGCGTCGCCGCGTCGGCGCTCAGGGCGTCCGGGTTGGCGGCGTCGGCGCCGGTGAGGCCCTGGACCAGCGCCTCGGACAGCGAGGTGTCGGCCGTCGCGTCGTCGGCGGGCTGCGGGTCGAGGTAGCTCGTGATGTTGCCGACCAGCGCCTGGCGGAACGACCGCAGGTCCGTGGACGACCAGGCCTCGTTGAGCGCCACGTTCGCGCTGACGGTCGCGCCGGCGTCGGTCAGCTGGCCCTCGATGGCGGTGAGCGCGTCGCCGTCGACCGTGCCGAGCGCGACCACGGCCACGCGACGGTCCGCCAGCGTGCCGGCGACCAGGTCGGCGCCGGCGGCCTCGATGAACGCGTCGCTCGCGGCCAGGTCCGACGCGGAGTCGTCGAGGTCGGAGCGCAGCTGGTCGCGCTCGCTGCGGAGCTGGTCCACCTGCCCGGTCAGCGTGTTGCCGATGGTCTCCTCGAGCGGGCCCGCGCCGAGGGCGATGCCCACCGCGAGCGCGAGGAAGACCGAGATCAGCGAGACGAGGTGGTACCGGAAGTCGATCACAGCGGGAGCTCTCGATCAGGTGCCGGCGCGTGCGCGGCACGGGAGGGTGCGGGTCGGGGCGTGGCCGGGCGCGTCATGACGACCCGCCGAACAGCGACCCGAGCCAGTAGACGAAGTCGTCCCAGCGCGCCGCGGCCAGCCCGATGAGCGTCTGGCCCGCGGTCGTCGACGCCAGCGCGACGCCGAGCGCGAGCAGGCCCGCGAGGACGAGCAGCGTCAGCTGCAGGTTGGAGATCCGGTTCCGGTACAGCCGGGACACGCCCTTGGCGTCCACCAGCTTGCTGCCGACCCGGAGCCGGGTGAGGAAGGTCGACGCCATGCCGGAGCGGCCCTTGTCCAGGAACTCGACCAGGGTGGCGTGCGTGCCGACGGCGACGATGAGCTCGGCGCCCTTGTCGTCGGACAGCAGCATCGCGACGTCCTCGCTGGTGCCGGTCGCCGGGAACACGATGTGCGGCACGCCGAGCTGGTCGACGCGGGCCATGCCGGGCGCGCGGCCGTCGCGGTAGGCGTGCACGACGATCTCGGCGCCGCAGCGCAACGCCCGGTCGGACACCGAGTCCATGTCGCCGACGATCATGTCGGGCGTCCAGCCGGCCTCGAGGATCGCGTCCGCGCCGCCGTCCACGCCGACGAGCACCGGGCGGTACTCGCGGATGTACGGCCGCAGCGTGACCAGGTCCTCCTTGTAGTGGTAGCCGCGCACCACGATGAGGACCTGCCGGCCCTCGATCTGCGTGGTGATGTCCGGGACGCCCACGCCGTCGAGCAGCAGGTCGCGCTCCCGGCGCAGGTAGTCCATGGTGTTCGCGGCGAACGACTCGAGCTGGACCGACAGGCCCTCGCGCGCGGCCGCCTGGTCGGTGGCCACGGTCTGCTCGGTCTGCACGGTGCCCTCGGCGACCAGCGTGTCGCCGTCGTAGACCGCGCCGTTCTCGACGCGCAGCGTGCGGCCCTCGCGGATCGTCATCACGTCGGGGCCGAGGTCGTCGATCAGCGGGATGCCCGCGGACACCAGGATGTCCGGGCCGAGGTTCGGGTAGCGGCCCGACGTCGAGCGCGCGGCGTTGAGCACCGCGGCGGGCTTGCAGGCGGCGAGCGCCTCGGCCGACACCCGGTCGATGTCGACGTGGTCGATCACGGCGATCTCACCCGGACGCAGGCGCTTGGTCAGCGACTTGGTGCGGGGGTCGACCCGGGCGGGGCCGACGAGCTCGCCCCCGGGGGACGCGGCGGAGCGCTTACGCGAGGGCAGGAGTTTCATCGCCGTTCATCGTGCCAGATCCGCCAGCTCCAGGAGCTCCGCCGCGTGTGCGCGCGCCGTACCGGATTCCTCCTGGCCGGACAGCATCCGCGCGAGCTCGCGGACCCGGTCCTCCCCCGTGACCTCGCCCACGCCGGACGCGGTGATCGCACCGTCGCGCGACTTCGTGACGACCAGGTGCCGGTCGGCGAACGCGGCCACCTGGGCGAGGTGCGTCACCACCAGGACCTGCGAACCCCGCGCCAGGGCGGCCAGCCGGCGGCCCACCTCGGTCGCGGCGCGCCCTCCGACGCCGGCGTCCACCTCGTCGAAGACGAACGTCCCCGGCGTGTGCTCGCCGCGGTCCGGCGAGGTGGCGAGCGCCACCTCGAGGGCCAGCATCACCCGGGACAGCTCACCGCCGGACGCGCCCTTGCCGAGCGGTCGGGCGGGCGCGCCCGCGTGCGGGACCAGGAGCATCTCCACGACATCTCCACCGTGCGGGCCCAGCTCGGACGCAGGCTCGACCCGGACCTCGAGGCTGGCGCCGCCCATCGCGAGCCCCGCGAGCTCCGTCGAGACCGACGCGGCGAGCCGCTCGGCGGCCTCCCGGCGCGCCGCCCCGATCCGCGCCGCCTGCTCGGCGAGCCGCCCGTCCAGCGCGTCGCGCTCGGCCGTGAGCTCCGCGACCTTCTCGTCCCCGTCGCCGATGTCCAGCAGCCGGCGGCCGCTCTCCTCGGCCCAGCGCAGCACCGCCGCGACGTCCTCCCCGTACGACCGGGTGAGCGACGCGAGCTCGGCGCGCCGGGTCTGGGCCGCGTCGAGGCGCAGCGGGTCCGCCTGCAGGTCCTGCAGGTAGGACGACAGCTCGGTGGCGGCGTCCGCCAGCAGGTAGCCGGCCTCCGCCACCCGGTCCCGCAGCTCGGCGAGCCGGGCGTCGTGGCCGCCGGCGCCGTCCAGCAGCCGCCGCGCGTGCTCGACGAGCCCCGCCGCGTTGGCGCCCTCGTCCGGCGCGTCCTCGTCGCCGAGCAGCGCGGCGTGCGCGCCCGTGGCGGCGGCGCGCAGGTCCTCCGCGTGCTCCAGGCGGACGATCTCCTGCGCCAGGTCCGTGTCCTCCCCCGGCTGCGGGTCGATCCGCTCGACCTCGGCCAGGCCGAGGCGCAGCAGCTCGGCCTCGCGGGCGAGGTCCTGCCGCCGGGCGGTCAGGTCGTCGATCGTCGCCTGCAGCCGGGCGCGCTCGGCCCACGCCTGCCGGTACTCCGCGAGCAGCGCGCCGTGCGCCGCGCCCGCGAACGCGTCCAGGGCCTCCCGCTGGTGCTGCGGCGAGCGCAGCCGGGCCTGGTCCTGCTGGCCGTGCACCGTGATGAGCTGCTCCGCGAGCTCGCCGAGCACCGCCTGCGGCACCGACCGGCCGCCCAGGTGCGCGCGGGACCGGCCCGGCGTGCCGTCGGTCGCCGCCTGGACGGTGCGGACCAGCAGCAGGCCGCCGTCGTCGTCGACCGCGGCCCCGGCCTCCTCCGCGCGCGCCAGCACCGGCGACCCGTCGGGCACCACGACCCGGCCCTCGACGACCGCCGTCGACGCACCGGTCCGCACCGTCGCGGGATCGGCCTTGCCGCCGAGCAGCAGGTTCAGCCCGGTCAGCACCATCGTCTTGCCGGCGCCGGTCTCGCCCGTCAGGACGGTCAGCCCCGGGTGCAGCCGGATCTGAGCGCCGGTGATGACGCCCAGGTCGCTGATGGTGATCTCCTCGAACACGCGCGCGTCCGCTCCTCAGTCCTCGTCGGCCGGCGCGCGGGTGGCGCCGGTCCCCCGGTCCCGCGCCGGGGTCTCCGTCGCGCGCCCCCGCCACCCGACCACGGGGAGCGCGAACTTGTTCACCAGCCGGTCCGTGAACGGCGCCGGCGTCAGCCGGGCCAGCCTGACGGGGACCGGCGACCGGCGCACCTCGACGCGCGAGCCCGCGGGCACCTCGATGCGGCGCCGGCCGTCGCAGACCAGCACCGCCGGGGACGGCGACCGGGTCAGCACCTCGACCGCGATCACGCTGCGCGGGCCCACGACCAGCGGGCGCGCGAACAGCGCGTGCGCCGACAGCGGCACCACGATGAGGCTGTCGACCTCGGGCCACACGACCGGCCCGCCGGCCGAGAACGCGTGCGCGGTCGACCCCGTGGACGTCGCCAGCACGACGCCGTCGCAGCCGAAGCTCGACAGCGGGCGGTCGTCCACCTCGAGCACGACCTCGACCATCCGGGCCGGCTCGGCCTTCTCCAGCGCCGCCTCGTTCAGCGCCCAGCCCGTGACCGGGTCCGGCCGGCCCGGCACCTGGACCTGCACCTGCAGCGTGGTGCGCTCCTCGACGGTGTAGTCGCCCGCCGCGATCCGGCGCACCGCCTCCTTGATGTCGTCCCGCTCGCTCTCCGCGAGGAAGCCGACGTGGCCGAGGTTGATGCCGAGCAGCGGGACCCCGGCGCCGCGCGCCAGCTCCGCCGCGCGCAGGATCGTGCCGTCGCCGCCGAGGATCATCGCCAGCTCGATGTCGTGGAACGCCATGCCGGGGACGTCCTCGCCCGCGAGCACCGGCGTGAAGCCGGCGGCCTCCAGCGCCGCCGCGGCTTCCTCGGTCGCGGTGACCGCCTCCGCCCGCCCGCTGTGCGTGACGACCAGGACCCGCCTGCCGGTCATGCGCCCTCCTCCTGCTCGGTGACGACCGCCCGGACGCGGGCCGCGAGGGCCTCGCCGGCGAGGGCGTCGTCGGTGTGGTGCGTGTCGTGCGTGCGGTGCGTGTCGTCGGTGCGGTGCGCGTCGTCCGTGCCACGGCGCAGCCGCAGGAAGTACTCCACGTTGCCGCTCGGGCCGGGCAGCGGGCTGCGCGCCACGCCGCCGACCGCGAGCCCGTTCCGCAGCGCGGTCGTGGCGACAGCCAGCACGGCCTCCGCCCGCTGCTCGGCACTGCGGACGACGCCGCCCGAGCCCAGCCGCTCCCGGCCGACCTCGAACTGCGGCTTCACCATGACCAGCAGGTCGGCGCCCGGCGCGGCGACCGCGGCCAGCGCCGGCACCACCAGGGTCAGCGAGATGAACGACAGGTCCGCGACCACCAGCCCCGGGGCCGGGTCGACGTCCGCCGGGGTCAGGTACCGGACGTTGACCCCCTCGCGCACCTCGACCCGGGGGTCGGCCCGCAGCCGGTCCACCAGCTGGTCGTGCCCGACGTCCAGCGCCAGCACCCGGCGCGCGCCGCGGCGCAGCAGCACGTCGGTGAAGCCGCCCGTGCTCGCACCCGCGTCCAGGCAGTCGCGCCCCTCGACGACGACGTCGCCGAACACGTCGAGCGCGCCGAGCAGCTTGTGCGCGCCGCGGGACGCCCAGTCGTCGTCGGCGGGCACGCCACCGGGGCCCGGCTCGACGTGCGCGTGCTGGTCGTCGCCGAGCGGGGCCGCGGGGCGGCGCACGGGCGCGCCGTCCACCGTCACCCGGCCGGCCGCGATCAGCTCGGCCGCGTGCCTCCGGGACCGGGCGAGCCCGTCACGGACCAGGGCGGCGTCGACGCGCGTCGGCACCCGCCTCAGCCCTCCGCGTCGGCGAGCCGGTCCTGCAGGGCCGTGTGCACGGCGTCGAACACGGCGAGCTGCTCACGCAAGGTGAGCTCGGTGACCTCGGTCAGGCGCACGACCGCCTGGTCCACCGCCTGGTCGCCCGTCGACTCCACGGCTCCACTCCCCACTCCGCCTGCGGCGGCTGCCGCCAGCCCGCGACCGGCCCGGTCCCCCGGCCCGGTCGCGTCCCCCGGCTGGTCTCTCCACGTGTCCTGGTGCTGCTCTGCTCCCCTGCGCTGCCGGTCAGGTTACCGGCCGGCGCCCACCCCCGCGGCGTCCTCGGGGGTGACACGCAGGTCCGGGACGCTGGACGCGTCCAGGTCCTCGCCCGCGTCCACCGCCGCCCACGCCGCGGCGCACGCCGCACGCACCAGGTCGACCCCGGCGCTCGCGCCGCCGAGCTCCAGGCGCCCCGCCACGACCCGGGCCGCGGCGTCCCCGCAGGTCCACCAGCCCTCGGCCGCCGGCACCGGCTCCGGGTGCGGCACGAGCAGCCCACCGAGGTCCGCCGCGATGTAGTGCGGCCGCAGCCCCGCCGGCGCCAGCACGTCGTCGCGCGCCGTGCTCACGCCCGTCAGCACGTGCAGGCCCGCGAACCCGCCCGTGCGCGCGCCCGCCAGGTCGGTGTCCAGGCGGTCGCCCACGACCAGCGCCGCGCGGGCGCCGTGCCGCTCGACGGCGATCTCGTACATGGTCGACGCCGGCTTGCCCGCGCTGTCCGGGACCACGCCCGTCGCCGCCTGCACCGCGCCCACGAGCGCTCCGTTGCCCGGCGCGAAGCCCCGCGCGGTCGGCAGGCTCTTGTCGAGGTTGCTCGCGACGAACCACGCGCCGCCCGCCACCGCGTACGCGGCCTCGGCGAGCTGCGCCCAGCCGAGCTCCGGGGCGAAGCCCTGGGCCACCGCCTCCGGGTGCTCGTCCGCCGACGTCACGACCACGAACCCCGCCTCGCGCACCGCGGTGACCAGGCCCGCACCGCCGACCACGAGCACCGTGGCGCCCGGCCGCAGCCGGGTCGCCAGCAGCGCCGCGCACGCCTGGGCCGCGGTCAGGACGTCGCCCGGCTGCGTCGGGATGTCCAGCGAGGTGAGCTGGTCCGCGACCGACTCCGGCTCGCGCGAGGCGTTGTTCGTCACGAACACCAGACGCATGCCCGCCGCGCGGGCGCCCGCGAGCCCGGCGGCAGCGCCGTCGATGGGCTCGTGGCCGCGGTACGCGACGCCGTCCAGGTCGACCAGGGCCAGGTCGTAGCGCTCGGCGAGCGGGGTGTCGCTGCCGAGGAGCCGTGCGTGGGTCACTCGTCCTCCGTGTCCTCGTCGCCCGCGGGGGCGGCGTCGGGGGTGCGGTCGTCGGCGCCGTGCTCGGCGTCGTCCGCGTCGGCGTCGGCCGCGTCGGCGTCGTCCGCGTCGGCGTCGTCCGCGTCGGCGTCGGCCTCGTCGGTCGCCGCCGGCTCGGCGTCGGTGGTCTCGGTCTCGTCGGCGTCGTCCGCGTCGGTCTCGCCCGCACCGGGGCCGTCGAGGTCGTCGGACGCGTCGTCCGGGCCCTCGGCGTCGTCCTCGGGCCCGTCCTCGTCGAGGTCGAACACCACGACGTCCTCGTCCTCGTCGGCGCCCTGCACCTGGGCCAGCAGCGCCTGCGGCACGGTCGCCTCGGCCTCGTCCGCCTCCGCCGTGCGCCCGGCGGCGCGCAGCGCGTCCGCCCGGGCCTGGACCACGCGCGCCGCGAGCAGCGTGCGCACGGCGCCCGAACCGAGGCCGGACAGCGCGGCGATCGCCGCGTCCGGGTCGCCCATGTCGAGGCGCGCCCCGCTCACGACCATCGCGAGCTCGACCCGCGTCGTCGTGTCCAGGCCCTCGGCCTCGGGCGACGCCGCCAGCGCGATCGCGCGCTCCGGCCGACCGAGGCCGCGCTCGCAGTCCGCCATCACGGCCAGGTGCTCCGACGACCCGTTGAGCCGCCGCACCGTGCGCAGCTCGCGCAGCGCCTCGGCGAACCGGCCCGTCCGGTACGCCGCCAGACCCGCGGCCTCGCGCACCACGTCCACCCGGCCGCCGTGCCGCACCGCCGCCTGGGCGTGCTCGTACGCGAGCTCGGGGTCCGTGTCGATCAGCCGGCCGGCCATCACCAGGTGGCGGCCGACAGCCCACGCGTTGTCCTTGCTCAGCGTGCGCAGGCGGGCCCGGACCTCGCGGTCGAGCATGCTGAACTCGACGTCCTCGGGGATCTCCGGTCCGTACTCGCGCACCGACTGCGGCGGACGGCTCGGGCGCCGGTCGTCGCCGTCGTGCCGCGGCCCGCGGTCGTCGCGACGGGGCCCGCGGTCGAACCCGCGGCCGCCGTCCCGGTCGCCCCGGAACCCGCCACGCTCGCCCTGGCCGTCACGCGCACCGCGGTACCCGCCGCGCTCGTCGCGCTGGTAGCCACCGCGGTCGTCCCGGCGGTAGCCGCCGCGGTCACCTCGGTCGTCCCGGCGGTAACCACCGGACGCGCCCTGACCCGCCTCGCGGCCCCCGCGGTAGGCGCCGCGGTCGTCGCGCTGCTGACCGCCGCGCTCGCCGCGGTCGTCCCGGCGGTAGCCGCCACGGTCCGACCCCTGCGACCCGCCGCGGTCATCGCGGCGGTAGCCGCCGCGGTCCTGACCCTGCGCCCCGGCGCGGTCGTCACGCCGGAAGCCGCCGCGCTCGGACGACGTCGACTGCGCGCCGTCTCGCCCACCGCGGTAGCCACCGCCCTGCCCGCCGCGCTCCGAGCGGTACCCACCGCCCGGCTGCCCGCTACGGTCGGAGCGGTAGCCGCTGCGCTCGCCGCCCGACGCACCGGCGCCGGAGTCGCGACCGCCGCGGTACCCACCACGGTCTTCCCGCGGGTAGCCGCCACGGTCACCGCGGTCGTCGCGGCGGAACCCGCCACGGTCGCCGCCACCCTGGCGGTCGCCGCGGTACCCACCGCGGTCGTCGCGCTGGTACCCACCGCGCTCCGGGCGACCCTCGGCACCCGAGCCGGGACGGTCACCGCGCGCGGAACCGCTGCGGTCGCCAGGACGCGACGAGCCACGGTCCGAACGGTAGCCACCCGTCCGCTCGGCGCCCTCGCCGTCGCGCCGGTACCCACCCGAGCGCGCACCGAACGGGCCGTAGCCGCCGGAGCGCTGCCCGCCCTGCTCGCCACCGCGGCCGTACCCGGACTCGCGGCGCTCGCCGCGGTCGGAACGGTAGCCGCCCGAGCGCTCCCCGCGCTCCGCGCCGTACCCGCCCGGTCGCTCGGGACGGGAACCGCCCCGGTCGGAGCCGTACCCACCGCTCCGCTCGCCGCGTTCTGGGCGCGAGCCGGTCGCGCGAGCGCCTCGCTCCGAGCCGTAGCCACCGGACCGTCCCGCGCGCTCCGGGCGACCGCCGTCGCCGCGAGCTCCGCGGCCGGAGCCGTCACCACCGGACCGGCCGCTGTCGCGCGCCGGGCCGCGGTCCGAGCGGAAACCGCCGGAGCGCTCCCCCTCGCCGTACCCGGACGGACGCCGACCCGCGTCGCCGGACGGTCGCCCGTCCCGCGCGCCGCCCTGGGGCCGCTGCCCGCCGCCGTCGAACCGAGGACGGTCGCCCGCGGACCGGCGGTCACCGCCGTAACCGCGCGTGCTGTCGTCCCGCCGCCCGGCGCGCGCGTCGCGGTCACCGCCGCGCGCAGAAGCCCCGCGCGCGCCAGCCGTACCGCTCTGCTCGACGGCAGAACGCCAACCGCGCTCGTCACCACCGGTGCGCCGCTGACCCGCGACCCGCGGAGCCCGCGCCGGGCGCTCTCCGCCGGTGGGGCGCCCAGCGACCCGGTTGCCTCGACCGACGCCGCCGCTACGGCGCCCGCCCTCGTCCGCCGAACGCGTCCCGCGCTCGTCGCTGCTCATCTCGTGCTGCTCCTCAAGTTCGACCACCGTCCATCGTCTCATCCAGGACCCGCAGACCCCGCATCGACCACCCGAGCCACCCACCCAGCTCCCGCGCCCCCGCTCGGCACCCGGCGCAGAGGGGCCGCGACGTCCGCCCTCCGACCGTCGCGACGAGCGCCTCTGACCCGTCGGCACCGTTCGTCCCCTGCCCGTCACGAACGACGCGTCCCGGGCCTGTCGCGAACAACGCGTCCGGGGCCCGTCGCGAAGGCGTCCCAGATCTTTCGCGAACGAGACGTCCCACGCCTGGCGCGAACAGGGTTTCCCCGGGCTGTCGCCATCAAGCGGCCACGGGCTGTCGTGGCGCCACGGGCTGTCGTGGCCAGCCGGCCACGGGCTGTCGCGGCCGGCTCAAGCCACCTCTTCGCCACGGACGCCGTCGCCACACCCGACGCGCCGAGAAGACAACTCTCGGCTTCGCACGCCACATCCCCAACAGCCGAGAGTTGCCATCTCGGCGTAGAGGCGCGCGCCGCCGTGGCCACGCGCTCGCCCTGTGGGCGAGCCGTGTGCGCAACCTCAGGCCGTGCGCTCGACCATGTCGACCTGCACCGGGTTCAGACCTGCGTCCATATCAGACCTGCACCCGACGAGACCTGCGCCCGGGCGAAACCTGCGCCCGGACGAGGCCTGCGCCCGACGATCGGGACCCTGCGCCAGATGGCCGAGAGACCGCTCGGTCATCGACACGCACGCTCGGGCGGCGAGAAATGCGCTCGGCCGGCAAGACGCACGCTCGCCGGGCGAGACGCACGCTCGCCGGGCGAGACACACGCTCGCGGGCGAGACGCACGCTCGGCCAGCGAGACACATACTCGGCCGCGAGACACGCACTCGGCCAGCGAGACGTGCGTCCGTCATCCAGCCCGGCGCTGGTACGTCGAGCGGGCAGTCGATGCTGCTTCAAGCACGTCGATAGGGACATCTGGTGCCCACTCGGCGGGGTGGGCGCTTCACGGGGCCATTCCGAGAGCCACCGGGGAAACAGAAAGAGCCACCCCCGAAGGGGTGGCTCTTTCTGAATGATGTCCGGCGGCGTCCTACTCTCCCACACCCTGGCGAGTGCAGTACCATCGGCGCTGAAGGGCTTAGCTTCCGGGTTCGGAATGGGACCGGGCGTTTCCCCTTCGCTATGACCGCCGTAACTCTGTCGAACGTGTCAAACACGGGACACCCCCCTGGATCAAAGGGGTGCGTGTTCGTGGTTCGGGAACCGCACAGTGGACGCGTAGCAAAAGTATGAGTGGTGAAGTTGTCGGCTTATTAGTACCGGTCAGCTGCGGCAGTCGTTAGTCCTGCCTTCCACATCCGGCCT
>NZ_JAANNB010000104.1 GCF_011603975.1 Cellulomonas sp. IC4_254
GGCCGGGCGGGCGGGCTCCGGCACGTGGTCGCCGGCCGGCTCTCGTCGGACGCTACCGGAGGGCACGCACCCGACGTCCTCCCCCGGTCCGGCCAGGGCGGGCACCGCGGCCGGCTCGGCGGTGGCGACCACGGGGGCGCCGGGGTCGTCGGCCGGGGCGTGCCCGTCGGCGGGCGCCGGGGCGAGCCCGTCCGGGCGGCGCACCGTCCGGGCGAGCAGCACCGACGCGACCATGGCCGCGGTGATGAGCAGCAGCGCGTGCCGCGTGCCCATCAGCTCGGCCGCGAGGCCCAGCAGCGGCGGGGCCGCGAGGGAGGCGGTGGACGAGAACGCCGAGATGACGGCCACCCGGCTCGCCGCGCGCAGCGGGTCGTCGGACGCGGCCGCGATGCCGAGCGGGACGGTCAGCGCGGCGCCGCAGCCCCACGCCACGATGCCCACGGCCGCGAGCGGCAGCGACGGCGCGAAGCCGAACAGCAGCAGGCCGCCGAACGACACCGTGCCGGACGCGCGCAGCACGGCCACCCGGCCGTACCGGTCGATGAGCTTCGTGCCGAGCAGCCGGACCAGCGTCATCGCGCCGACGAACACGCCGAACATCGCGGCGCCCACGGCCTCGACCTGGTCGAACCCGTCGACCACGGCGATGGCGAGCCAGTCGTTCGCCGCGCCCTCGGACAGCGCGGCCGACATGATGACGACGCCGATCAGCAGGGTGCGCGGCTCGCGCCAGGCGCCGAGGGCGGAGCCCGGGCGGGCGACCCGGCGCACGCGCGCGGCCCGCAGCCGCCCGGCCAGGCCCGCCTCGCGCGGGGTGCGGCCCGCGGCGCGGGCGTCGCTCGCGGCGGCGAGCGCGGCGCGGTCCGGCGGCAGCGACTCGATGACGGCGCCGGGCACCGAGAGCAGGCGCCAGACGGTGCCGACGACGGCGGTCGCGACGAACTGCGCGAGCAGCGGGACGTCGGCCGCGGCGCACAGCGCGCCGATGCCGGAGCCGAGCACCGAGCCGATCGAGAACGCGGCGTGGAACTGCGGCAGCACCGTGCGGCCCATGCACCGCTCGACGGCCGCGGTCTCGACGTTCAGCGGCACGTTGCCGATCGCGAAGCCCACGCCGGACAGGAAGATGCCGACCGTCAGCACCGGGACCGAGCCGATCGTCGGGCCGACGCCGATGAGCACGTACGCGGCGGCGAACGCCACCATCGACACGTACAGCACCACGCGGCCGCCGAACCGGTTCACCAGCACCCCGGCGACCGAGACGGTCGCGAGGGAGCCGATCGAGCCGGCGATCAGCAGCCCGCCGAGCTCCGCCGTGCCGAGGTCGAGCGCCGCGCGGACCGCGGGGAGCCGCGCCAGCCAGCCGGACAGCATGAGGCCGCTCAGCGCGAACAGGCCCATGAGCAGCCACCGGGCGCGATGCACCGCCGGGTCGACGGGCCGACGTGGGGTCGACGACGCGCCCCGGCCGGTGCGGCCCGGCCGACGGCCGCCGGTCACGGGTGCCTCGGGTCGGGGTCGGCGGTTGGCCGGGCGGAGGGGGGCGCGCCCGGTGCGGGCCCGCTGCTGGCTCACGGCAGCTCCAGATCGGTGCAAGGGGGTGGTCAAGCGGAGGTCCCGCTCGGGTCGAGGCCCAGTTCGAATCGATTCGACCCGAGCGCCGGAGCGAGCGGTCGAATCGTTTCGGGGGAGGTCACCAGTGTGCGGGTACGCTGGCGGCGGCGTCAACGACTCACGGGGACGGTGACGCCTCTCACCCCCGAGCCCCGGACCCGGAGGCGCCGCGGTGTCCCAGCGACCCACCCTGGCCGACGTGGCCTCCGCCGCCGGGGTGTCGGTCTCGACCGCGTCGCTGGCCTTCTCCGGCGCCGGCCCGATCGCCGAGGCGACCAGGCAGCGGGTGCTCGACGCCGCCGCGAGCCTCGACTACGCCGGCCCCAACCCGCTCGGGCGCCAGCTGCGCAGCGGGCGGTCGGGCATCGTCGGCGTCGTCGTCGGGGACGCCCTGCGCCGGTCGTTCCGGGAGCCGGTGTCCGTGCAGCTCCTCGACGGCCTGGTGGACGCGATCAGCCCGCTCGGCCTCGGCGTCCTGCTGGTGCCCGGGTCGCTCGAGCCCGGTGCACCCCTGGTCGACCCGCTGGTCGAGTCCGCGGCGATGGACGTCGCCGTGCTCATCTGGGGCGGCACGCTGGACGACCCCACGCTGCAGGCGCTGCAGCGGCGCGGGATCCCGCTGGTCGTCGTCGAGGGTCAGGACCTGCCCGGCATCGTGACCGTCGGCATCGAGGACCGGGACGGCGTCGCTGATCTCGCGCGGCACCTCACCGGCCTGGGCCACGAGCGGATCGCGACCGTGACGCTGCCGTTCGGGCCGGACCGGCGCAGCGGGCTCGCGGACGCGACGCGGCTCGGGCAGATCACCTGGTCGATCGCGCGCCGCCGGCTCGACGGGCTGCAGGACGCCGGCGTCGAGCCGGTCGCGATCTACGAGACGCCCGCCTCGCTGGTCGAGCACGGGCACGCCGCCGCGCAGGCCCTGCTCTCCGGCCCGGCCGCGACCCGGCCCACGGCCGTCGTCGCGCAGTCCGACCTGCTCGCGTCCGGCGTGGTGCTGGGCGCGCGGGAGCTCGGGCTGCGTGTCCCCGAGGACGTGTCCGTCGCCGGGTTCGACGGGCTCGACCTGCCGTGGCTCGCGCCGGACGTGCTCACGACCGTCGTGCAGCCCATCACGGAGAAGGGCGCGGTGGTCGGCCGGGCCATCGAGGCGCTCCTGGCCGGCGACACCCCGGCGGACGAGGTCCTCGGCGTCGAGGTGCGCCTCGGCACGACGACCGGGCCGGCGCCTGGCGCCTGAGGCGTCGGCGCGCGCCGATCCCCACCCGATCGTCGCGACCCCACCGTCACGATCGGCGGGCAGCGCGACGATCCGGTGGGGACCCGGTCGTCGCCGAAGAACCGGGACGCCGCCCGGGAGCCGTCAGGAGAGGCGGACGAGCGCCTGGCACTTGGCCAGCACGCGCGCGCCCGCGGCGGTGACCGTCAGGTCGATCCGCGCGGTGCGGGTCTCGGCGTCGAGCGCGCCGACCACGGCGACGACCTCGACGGCCGCCGCACCCGGGTCCGGCACCGGCACGGGCCGGGCGAACCGGGTCTGGTAGTCCAGGACCGCGCCGGGGTCGCCGGCCCAGTCGGACACGACGCCGACGGCCGCGCCCATCGTCCACATGCCGTGCGCGATGACGCCGGGCAGCCCGACCTCGGTCGCGAACCGCTCGTTCCAGTGGATCGGGTTGAAGTCGCCCGACGCCCCGGCGTACCGCACCAGGCGGGACCGGTCGACGGCGAGCCCGCGGCGGCCGACCTCCTGGCCGACGGCCAGGTCCTCGAAGACGGGGGCCATCAGGCGTCCTCCCCCCGGACCGCGAGCGTGGACGTCACCGTGGCGACGGGCTCGCCGCCCTCCGCGCTGATCACGGCGCGGGTCGTCACCATCGACAGACCGGCGCGCTCGGTGACCGCGTCCACGTGCAGGACGGTGACCAGGCGGTCGCCGGCGTGGATCGGGCGGTGGTGGATGAACCGCTCGTCGGCGTGCACGACGCGGCTGAAGTCGATGCCCGCCTCGGGGTCCTCGATCAGCTGCGCCTCGGCGCGCTGCGCCACGACGACGGCGAACGTCGGCGGCGCGATCACGTCGGGGTACCCGAGTGCTCGCGCCGCGTCGACGTCGGTGTGGGCCGGGTGCGTGGCCCCGACCGCCTCCGCGAACGCGCGGAGGGACTCGCGGCCGACCTCGTACGCCTCGTTCGGCGGGTACTCGCGTCCCGCGTACTCGGGGTTGACGGCCACGACGGTGTGCTGAGAGGTCAGCGGGTCTCGCGGTGGACGGTGTGCTTGCCGTCCCGCGGGCAGAACTTCTTCATCTCGAGCCGGTCGGGGTCGTTCCGACGGTTCTTCTTCGTGATGTAGTTCCGCTCCTTGCACTCCGTGCAGGCGAGCGTGATCTTCGGACGGACGTCCGCGCTCTTGCTGGCCATGGTCTTGCCACCTCTCGCGCCCGAAGCGCTTGGATCTTCGTCGTCGGGCGCCGGCGGACGCCCCACTGGATTCAGTGCTGGTAGCGGGGGCGGGGTTCGAACCCGCGACCTCACGATTATGAGTCGTGCGCTCTCACCAACTGAGCTACCCCGCCTCGGGTGCGCACGCCTGCCAGGAGCGATCCTGGCCTGCGACACACCACAGAGCCCCGAACGGGATTCGAACCCGTGACCTCTTCCTTACCAAGGAAGTGCTCTACCACTGAGCTATCGGGGCAGCGCGGACCAGGCTACACGGTGCCCTGGGCCGGTGCGAAATCGGCTCCCGCCCCCGCGTGATGACGCAGGTCGGAGCCCGTTCCGTGCCGGCCCGGAGCAGGTCGAGCCCGTCCGTGCGTGGCGACGGGGCGCCCTCCGTGAGGAGGACGCCCCGTCGTCCGTGCGTGGCGGGTGAGGGATTCGAACCCCCGTAGGCGATGCCAGCTGATTTACAGTCAGCCCCCTTTGGCCACTCGGGTAACCCGCCAGGGTGCGCGCCACGGTGACTGCGTCTCCGGGGTGCGGATGGAAGGATAGCAAGGGTTCGGGCCGGTTCCGAAACCGGCCCGACGAGCCACCGCACCACAGGTCAGGAGGAGTCATGGCGAGCGAGTCGTCGTTCGACGTCGTCAGCAAGGTCGACCGCCAGGAGGTCGACAACGCGCTGAACCAGGCCGTCAAGGAGATCGCGCAGCGGTACGACTTCAAGGGCGTCGGCGCGTCGATCGCGTGGAGCGGCGAGAAGATCCTCATGGTCGCGAACTCCGAGGAGCGCGTCCGCGCCGTCCTCGACGTGTTCCAGACCAAGCTGATCAAGCGCAACATCTCGCTCAAGGCGCTCGACACCGGTGACGGCGACCCCAAGCCGTCCGGCAAGGAGTACCGCCTGGAGGCGACCATCAAGGAGGGCCTGTCCTCCGAGGTCGCCAAGAAGGTGACCAAGCTCATCCGCGACGAGGGCCCCAAGGGCGTCAAGACGCAGATCCAGGGCGACGAGGTCCGCGTCTCGGCCAAGGCCCGCGACGACCTGCAGGCCGTCATCGCGCTGCTCAAGGGCGCCGACGACATCGACGCCGCGCTGCAGTTCATCAACTACCGCTGACGCGACGCGCTAACCCGCGCGAGGCCCGGCACCCGGATCGGGTGCCGGGCCTCGCGTCGTCCACAGGGGCGCAGGTGGCCCTGTCCCGGGGCCGTGGCCTCTGGTTTCATCGGGGACCATGACGGCAGGGGGAGATCCGGAGGCGATCCGGCAGCACGCGCGGCGGCTGCGCGCGACCGCGGACGAGGTGGCCCGTACCGGTGACCGCGTGCGGGCCGGTGCGGGCGTCGAGTGGGTCGGCGTCGCGGCCGACCGGTACCGCGAGCGCCTCGCCGATCACGCGCAGCGGGTGGCGGCCGCGCAGGACGAGCTGCTCGGCACCGCCGGCGCGCTCGACCGGCTCGCCGACGAGCTCGAGGCCCGGCAGGCGGCGATCCGGCGCGCAATGCAGTTCGTCGAGGACCGGCTGGACGACGCCCGGCGCACCGTCGGCCGCCTGGGCGGCCTCGCCGACGACGTGCTCAGCGGCGCGGAGCGGGCGGCCCGCGACGCCGCTCGCGGCGTGCTCGGCACCGTCGCCGGCGGGCTGCCCACCCCCGGCTCCCCCGACTGGTCCGGGGTCGCCGACCGCATCGGGCGGATCGGGTGAGCCCCGCGCTCGCGCCCCTGGACGGCGCGCTGCGGGCCCGGCTGGACGAGCGCGAGTGGGGTGCCGCCGGCGCCGGCGTCCCCGGGCTGCCGGGCTGGGCCGGCGTACTGCCCGTGGACCGGGACGGGTCCCCGGTCCCGCCGGCCGCGGCGCCGCCCGCCGGTGCCGACGCGCCGGAGGGCGTCGACCCCGTGCTCCGCGCGGCCGTCGAGGGCGGCGCGGCCGCGCTGGTCGCCGTCGAGGTGGCCGCGGCCGCGGGCGACCGGGCGCTGCTCGCCGTGCTGTGGTCCGACGCGGAGGCCGGGTCCGGCCTCGCGCGCGGTCTCGACGTCGTCCCCGGCGCCGGCCTGGCGGGCACCACCCCGCGCCCCGGGGTGGAGGTCAGCGCCTTGCCGGTGTCCCGGCTCGTGGACGAGGTGCTCCGGCACGTCCCCGACGCCCCGGCCCGCGTGGCCGCCGCCCCGGCGACCGTCCCCGAGGAGCTGACCGTCGCCCTCGCCCGGGCGATCCGCACCGGCGACACGGCGACCGTCGACGCCCTGTGCGCCGAGCTCGGCACCGACGGACCGCCCGCCGTGGTCGAGGCGGCCGTGCGCGGCACCGACGGCAGCCTGGTGGTGTCCGTCGCGAGCCGCGGCCGCGCGGACGTCTCGACCCTCAGCCTGCTCCGGACGGACGCCGGCTGGGTCGAGCTGACCCGCACCGCCGACGGCCACGTGGTGCACACCCCACGGAGCCGCGAGGACGTGCGCACGGCGCTCCGCTACGACCTGACCGGTCGGTTCACGACCGCGACGACGACGGAGGACGACGCGTGACCATCACCGTGACCGGCGGCGCCGGCGGGATGGGCGCCCGCCTGCAGGACCTGCGCTCCGAGGCCGGCGTGCTCGACGCCGCCGGCGACGAGGTCCGGCGGTGGAGCGGGTCCGTCGCGGCGGTCGCCGTGCACCCGGACGTCACCGTCGCCACCCTGCTGTGCCCCGGGGAGGTCGCCGCGGTCGCAGGGTCGGTCGCGACGGCAACGATCGGGGCGAACGGGTTGCTCGTCGTGAGCACCCGGCTGGAGGGCACCGCCGTCGTGCTGCGGGCGTCGCGGCGACGACCTACGAGTTCGTGGACGGCACGCAGCAGCGCGTGCTCGAGGCGCTGCAGAACGCCGCCGGGTTCACGCTCGGCGCGGCGCTGCCGTTCCTCGCCGCGGGCGGCGGGCTCGTGCTGCTCGTCGGCGCCGGGACCCTGCCGCCCGCCGCGTGGCCCGCGCTCGTCGTGGCCGTCCGGGACGCCGACCCCTCGGTCCTCGGCGGGTGGGCCGGGGACGGGCTGTACGACAACCCCTGGCTGCTGGAGTCGCTCACCCGGATGGCGCCGGGGCTGCTGCAGGGCACCACCTGGAGCCTCGGCACCCTGCTCGGCGGGCCCGCCGGCGGACTGGCGCTGCCGTTCGTGCTGTCCGGCGGGCGGTGGCCGACCGGGTCGTACGAGGACGCCGTCGGCGGGCTGGTGAACGCGGGCGGGCTGCTCGGGATGTTCCAGGACACCGGAGAGGTGGGGGTGACCCTGAGCAACCGGTTGGACGGGTCGTTCGCGCCGCGCTCCGTGGCCGAGGTCTTCGAGCAGCAGAGCGCGATCGGCGCGGACGAGGGGAAGGTCCAGATCGTCCACGTGACGGGCGCCGACGGAACGGCCTCGTACATCGTCCAGATCCCGGGCACCCAGGAGTGGGGACCGACGCGGGGTGACAGCCCGGTGGATCTCACGACCAACCTCCGTCTCATGGCCGGCGACTCCACCCTCATGCAGCGACAGGTCGTGGAGGCCATGCGGCAGGCGGGGATCCGTCCGGGCGACCCCGTCATGCTGACCGGGCACAGCCAGGGCGGGATCACCGCCGCCGCGCTCGCGTCCGACCCCGCGTTCCGGCAGCAGTTCGCGGTGCAGAGCGTGGTGACGGGCGGCTCGCCGATCGCCCGCTTCGACATCCCCGACTCGGTCTCCGTCCTCGCGCTCGAGCACGACCAGGACGCGGTGCCGATGCTCGAGGGCCGGGAGAACCCCGACCGTCCCCGCTGGGTCACGGTCGAGCGCGACCTCGGGACCGTGCGGGACGGCGCGCTGCCGGAGGCGTCCGTCGGCGCCGCGCACGGCACCGGGGTCTACGCCCAGACCGGCGCGCTGGTCGACGCCTCCGACGACCCCTCCGTCCGCGCGTGGCTCGGCGGCGCGGACCAGTTCTTCACCGGGGACGCGACCGTCACCCGGTGGGATGTGACCGCGCCGTGAGGACGCGAGAGCTCGGCGTCGTCGTCGGCATCGCGCTGCTGCTCACCGGCTGCGCCCGCGGCACGTCCGACGACACCACCGACGCCGACCCGGAGGGCGCCGTCGCCGATGACGTCCTGTTCGAGCAGGTCGCCGACCTCCCCGGCGTCGCCGCCACTGAGGACCTGCGGTTCCAGCAGGACTTCGGGCTGCCCCCGCAGTACGCCGGGCGCATCACGGCGGCGGACGACGCGGACCCGCTGTGCGTGCTGGACGAGGCCCTGTCGATCCTGCACCAGGGCCGCGCGGGGGTCGGGCTCGAGGTGCTGGTCACGACCAGCGAGAAGCAGACCTACGGCCTGTCCAGCCTCGTGGGCCGCGACGGCTCCGCCGAGGACCGCTACGGCCCGCAGCCGACCGAGCCCCAGCCGACGGCCACGGTCCGCCCGTGCACGCCACCGGACGCCGGGTCCTCGCTCGGCGGCGCGACCCCGACGCCCTGACCCTCAGTACCGCTCGACCCCGCCGTACCCCGCCATGCGCTCCAGGCGCTGGATCCGGTCCGCCATCGGCGGGTGGGTCGCGAACATCCGGCCCATGCCCGCGCCCTTGAACGGGTTCGCGATCATCAGGTGCGACACGTCCACGAGGTCCCGCTCCTGCGGCAGCGGCCGGGCCGCGGTGCCCTGCTCGAGCTTGCGCAGCGCCGACGCGAGAGCGAGCGGGTCCCCGGTCAGCGCGGCGCCGTCCTCGTCGGCGTCGTACTCGCGGGTCCGGCTGATCGCGAGCTGGATGAGCGTCGCCGCGAGCGGGGCGAGGAACACCATGAGCAGCGCCGCGATCGGGTTGCCGCCGCGGTCGCGGTCGTTGCCCCCGCCGAAGAACAGCGCGAACTGCGCGACCGAGGTGATGACGCCGGCGACGGCCGCCGCGATGGACGACGTGAGGATGTCCCGGTTGTAGACGTGCATGAGCTCGTGGCCGAGGACGCCGCGGAGCTCGCGCTCGTCGAGGATCTGCAGGATGCCCTCGGTGCAGCAGACGGCGGCGTTGCGCGGGTTGCGCCCGGTGGCGAACGCGTTCGGCGCGGCGGTCGGCGACACGTAGAGCCGGGGCATGGGCTGGCGGGCGGCCGTCGAGAGCTCGCGGACGATCCGGTACATCGCGGGCTGCTCGATCTCGGACACCGGCCGCGCGTGCATGGCGCGGATCGCGATCTTGTCGGAGTTCCAGTAGGAGTACGCGGTCATGGCCAGGCCGGCGAGCGCGAACAGGAAGATGTACCGACCGTTCGCCACGAACGCGCCGATGCCGAGCAGCACGGCCCACAGGACGCCGAACAGCAGCGCCGTCTTGAGGCCGTTGTAGTGCCGGTGACCCATGTCCGTCCTTCCCTCGTCGCGGCCGACAACTCGTCCCGCGTCCCGAACAACGCGGCAGGCCGTCGACCAGTTCCCCTACCCTGACCCCGCACATCCCGCCGTCCCCGAGGAGACCCCGTGCGTACCGTCCGCATCCTGGCCCTGGCCGCCGCGAGCGCGCTGGCGCTCGCGGCCTGTGCGCCCGTCGACGAGGGGACCGACGCCCCGTCGTCGTCCGCCGCCGCCGAGGGCTCGCTCGACACGCTCACCGACGGCGTGCTGACGATCGGCACCTCCGACCCGGCGTACGAGCCGTGGGTCGTCGGTAACGACCCGAGCAGCGGCGAGGGCTTCGAGGCCGCCGTGGCCTACGCGGTCGCGCAGCAGCTCGGCTACGACGCCGACCAGGTCGAGTGGGTCCCGGTGACGTTCGACCAGATCATCGCCCCGGGCGCCAAGTCGTTCGACTTCGCGATCAACCAGGTGTCG
The DNA here is from genome assembly GCF_011603975.1 of Cellulomonas sp. IC4_254. Taxonomy (GTDB): domain Bacteria; phylum Actinomycetota; class Actinomycetes; order Actinomycetales; family Cellulomonadaceae; genus Cellulomonas. Next base: position 9,883 of record NZ_JAANNB010000104.1, read on the forward strand.
ATCAGCCCCGAGCGCGCCGAGAACCTCGACTTCTCGTCCTCGTACTACGACACCGCGCAGGCCGTCGTGACGCTGGAGGGCTCGCCGGTCGCCGGCGCCACCTCGCTGGCCGACCTCAAGGACGCCAAGCTCGGCGCGATGGTCGGCACCACCAGCCTGACGACCGCGCAGGACGCGATCGACCCGAGCACCGACATCCAGGTGTTCAATGACAACGACCAGGTGAAGCAGGCGCTGCAGGCCGGGCTGGTGGACGCGATCGTCGTCGACCTGCCGACCGCGCTCTACATCACCGCGGCCGAGCTCGACGGCGGCGTCCTCGTCGGCCAGCTGCCCGCGGACGACGCCGCGGAGGCGGACCAGTTCGGGCTGGTGCTCGACAAGGGCTCGTCGCTGACCGAGCCGGTCACCGAGGCCGTCGACGCGCTGCGGGAGGACGGCACGCTCGCCGACCTCGAGTCGCAGTGGCTCACCGACGCGGCCGGCGCGCCGGTCCTGCAGTAGTGCCGGCGGGACCCGCGGACCCCGCCATGCCGCCGGACGGCACCCGCCCCGCGTGGGTGCCGTCCGACCGGCAGCGCGACCGCGACGCGTACCGGCGCGGCCAGACCCGCCGCTCGACCCTGATCGCCCTGGTCAGCACGGTCGTGGTGGCGGGTCTCGCCGTGCTCGGGCTGGTGAGCTCGCCCGGGTGGCCGCGGGTCAAGCAGTCGTTCCTCGACCCCGAGGTCGCCTGGGCGTCGCTGCCCAAGGTGCTCGAGGGCCTGTGGCTCAACGTCCGGGTCATGGCGGTGTGCGCGGTGATCATCGTCGTCGTGGCGATGCTGCTGGCCCTCGCGCGGACGCTCCGCGGGCCGGCGTTCTTCCCGCTGCGCGCGCTCGCCACGGGGTACGTGGACGTGTTCCGCGGGCTGCCGCTGATCCTCGTGCTGCTGCTCGTCGGGTTCGGCCTGCCCGGGCTGCGGCTGCAGGGCGTCCCGACGTCGGCGGTCGTGCTCGGCGGGCTGGCGCTGGTGCTCACCTACTCGGCGTACGTGGCGGAGGTGTTCCGCGCGGGCATCGAGTCGGTGCACCCGTCGCAGATCGCCTCCGCCCGCTCGCTGGGCCTGACCCGCGGGCAGACGCTCCGGCACGTCGTGCTCCCCCAGGCGGTGCGCCGGGTCGTGCCGCCGCTGCTGAACGACCTGGTGTCGCTGTCGAAGGACTCGGGCCTCATCTCGATCCTCGGCGCGGTGGACGCGGTCCGCGCCGCCCAGATCCAGACCGCCACCTACGCCAACTTCACGCCGTACGTCGTCGCGGGCGTGCTGTTCGTGCTGCTGACGATCCCGCTGACCCGGTTCACGGACGCGCTGGCGCGGCGCGGCGGCTGGCTGGGGTCGCAGAGCGGGCTCGCCGGCGCGGGGGCCATGCGATGACCGGGCCCGCGTCCGCTCCCGACGTCGTCCCCGCCGGGACCCCGCTGCTGCGCGTCGACCGGGTCCGCAAGGCGTTCGGCGACCACGTCGTCCTCGACGACCTGTCCCTCGACGTCGCCGAGCACCGCGTCGTCGTGCTGATCGGCGCCTCCGGCTCCGGCAAGTCGACGCTGCTGCGCTGCATCAACCTGCTGGAGGAGGTCGACGACGGCGTCATCGAGGTCGCCGGCCAGGAGGTCACCGACCCGCGCGTCGACGCCAACGCGGTGCGCGCGCGGATCGGCATGGTGTTCCAGGCCTACAACCTGTTCCCGCACCTGCGGGTCCTCGACAACGTGACGCTCGCGCCGCGGCTGGTGCACAAGGTCGGGAAGCGGGAGGCCCGGGAGCGCGCCGCCGCGATGCTGGAGCGGGTCGGCCTCGGCGCCAAGGCGCAGGCGTTCCCGGACGAGCTGTCCGGCGGCCAGCAGCAGCGGGTGGCGATCGCCCGCGCGCTGGTGACGCAGCCGGCGCTCATGCTGCTGGACGAGGTGACGAGCGCGCTGGACCCGGAGCTGGTCGGCGAGGTGCTCGACCTGCTCGGGGAGCTCAAGGACGAGGGCACGACGATGGTCGTCGCGACGCACGAGATGGCGTTCGCGCGGCACGTCGCCGACGAGGTCTGCTTCCTGCACCAGGGCCGGATCCTGGAGCGCGGACCGGCGGAGCAGGTCCTCGGCGCCCCGCGCGAGCAGCGCACGCAGGAGTTCCTCCGCCGCTTCACGGGCTGACGCGCGGGCGTCGCGGCGGTCGGCCCGGGCAGGACTGGAGATCAGTGGAGCGTTCTGCCCGACACGCGCGGCGTGTCGCGGCAGAACGCTCCACTCGGTTCCAGCCAGAGCCCGTCAGGCCTCGCCGGCCGCCTCGGCCAGCGCGATCCGCACCATGTCCTCGCGCGGCACGACCTTGACCCGCTCGCGCCCGTGCGGCTCGCCGAGCGCGCGCTCGTACGCGTCCAGCAGCTCCCAGCCGGCCCAGTGGATCGGGCGGGCGCCGCGCGCGGTGAGGAAGTCGACGACCGCCTGCGGGTCCGGCTCGGTGGCGGACAGGAACGGGTTGCCGGGCTCGGTGACGTCGCCCGCGTCCTCGACCAGGTGCCGGATCGTCTCGCTGGCGTCGGACTTGGTGTGCCCGATGAGGCCGACCGGGCCGCGCTTGATCCAGCCGGTCGTGTAGACGCCGGCCACCGGCTCGCCGTCGACGTCGACGACCCGCCCCTCGCGGTTCGCGATGACGCCCCGCGCCTCGTCGAACGGCACGTCCACCAGCGGCGAGCCGAAGTAGCCGACCGCGCGGTACACGGCCTGCACCGGCCAGTCGTGCGTCGTCCCGGTTCCCGCGACGGTGCCGTCGCCGGCCAGCGCGGTGCGCTCGGTGCGCAGCCCGACGACCTTGCCGTCCTCGCCCAGCACCTCGACCGGCTTGTGCAGGAAGTGCAGGTGGATGCGGCGGCTCGCCGTCAGCTCCTCCGGCTCCTTGAGCGTCCAGTCGGTGAGCGTCTTGACGACCTGCTTGGTCTGGTTCGACGAGTGGATGGCGGCCATCGAGCCCTCGTCGAAGTCGAAGTCCTCCGGGTACACCACGACGTCGACGTCGGGCACGTGGCCGAGCTCGCGGAGCTCCAGCGGGGAGAACTTGGCCTGGGCCGGGCCGCGGCGGGCGAACACGTGCACGTCCGTCACCGGGCTCGCCTTCAGGCCGTCGTAGACGTTCTGCGGGACCTCGGTCGGCAGCAGGTCGTCGGCGTGCTTGGCCAGGATGCGGGCGACGTCGAGCGCCACGTTCCCGGCGCCGAGCACCGCGACGTGCTGGGCGGTCAGCGGCCAGGTGCGCGGGACGTCCGGGTGGCCGTCGTACCAGGACACGAAGTCCGCGGCGCCGTACGAGCCGTCCAGGTCGATGCCCGGGATCGGCAGGTCGGCGTCCTTGATGGCGCCGGTCGCGAAGATCACCGCGTCGTAGTGCCGGCGCAGGTCCTCCAGCTTGAGGTCCACCCCGTAGTCGACGTTGCAGATCAGGCGGATGTCGCCGCGCTCGAGCACCTTGTGCAGGGCGACGATGATCTGCTTGATCCGCGGGTGGTCGGGGGCGACGCCGTACCGGACCAGGCCGAACGGCGCGGGCAGCCGCTCGATGAGGTCGATGGACACGTCCAGGCCCGAGCGGCTCAGGATGTCCGAGGCGTAGATGCCGGCGGGGCCGGCGCCGACGACGGCCACACGGACAGGGCGGTTCGAGCTCACGCAGGTGCCTTCCTTCAAGGGGTCGCCGACCAGTGTAGGACGACCTAACCTCTGCCGATCTGGCGCGACTTCCCGCCGTTCTCGGTCCGCGCCCGCGGACGGGACCTCGGGGCGTCGGGGGGCGGCGCTAGCGTCGGGTCGTGAGC
>NZ_JAANNB010000105.1 GCF_011603975.1 Cellulomonas sp. IC4_254
GCCGCGGCCCCGGCGGCCCCGGCGGCCTCAGCCGGCACGACGCTCGACCAGCGGGCGCTCGGCCGCGGCCGCCCGCCCGATCGCGAACCCGTCCAGCACCCCGGTCCGGCCCAGGGCGTCCACGATCACCTTGGCCAGCAGGCCGCCCAGCACGACGCCCGACACCGCCTGGAGCACCAGCCGGAGCACGAGCACGTCCTGCCCGTACCAGCCGAACCGGAACGCCGACCAGCCGAACACCAGCGTCGCGCCGAGCAGCCCGGAGGCGGCGAACCGGCCCCAGCCGAACCGGCGGTACCGCCCGAGGGCGAACGGGATCTCGCTCCCCAGGCCCTGGAGCAGCGCGGCGACGACCAGCAGCGGCCCGACGGGCGACCCGAGGAACACCACCTCGACCACCGAGGCGATCACCTCGGCGAGGATGCCCACGCCGGGGCGCCGGATGATGGCGATCGCGATCGGTGCCACCAGCAGCCAGCCGCCGAGCAGCACGTGCTGGGCGAGGTCGCCGGCCGGGCCCATGAGCACCGCGAGGCCGTTCCACGCCTGGACGAGCGCCCAGTACAGGAACCCGAACACCACGCCGAGCACGACCATGAGCACGATGTCCTTCAGCGCGAGCGGCTCGCGCCGCCGCCCGGCCGCGACGCGCTCAGCCACGGGACCGGGTCGGGCTGTTGAGCGAGAACGTCACGTGGCTGGTCACGTGCTGCACGCTGCGGCCGGCCCGCGCCCACGCACCGACGACCGTCTCGACGAGCGCGCCCACGTCGCCCTCGAGCCGCGTGACGAAGTGCTCGGAGCCGCGGAAGGTCCCGTTCGCCCGCGCCAGGTCGATCGCCGCCTCGATGTCCCGCATGTGGTCGGGCTCCACCCCGGCGCGCACGTCGTCGGCGAGCGGGTACAGCGCCCACTCGGCCGCCCCGGTCCGGCCGGTGCGCCGCCCCGGCGGGAGCGCGACGGCCCGCGGGCCCGCACCGCCCGGCAGGGCGCACCGGACCTCGCCCGGGCAGCCGCGGGACAGGTGCAGCGCGACCGCGGCGTGCTCGCCGGTGGCGGCCACCGCGTCGACCAGGTCGGTCAGGTACCGCTGCAGGTCGGCCTCGGCCCCGCCGACGTAGGTGCTCACGTCGCCGGTCTGCACCACGAGGCCGTCGGTGGCCACGGAGCCGAGCACGCCGAGGATCGTCTCGGCGTACCGGTCGGACATCACGGCGACGGTCACCCGGGCGCCGACCCCGAAGCGGAGCGGGTCGGCCACCAGATCGGCGGCCGCCGCGGGCCGGGGGTCCGTCGGGGTTGTGGGGATCATGCGTCCTCCTGCGCTGGTCGGCTCAGCACGGGAGGACGGCGGACGGGTGCCCGGCATCCTGCGAGATGTCGCTCCCTGCGCTGGCATGATCCAGATCAGGTTCTACGGTCGGAGTTCGAGTACTCCCTCTCAGCCCGGCTCACCGGACTCCCGTGCTGCCCCGCACGCTAGCAGCACCGCGGCGGCGGGGGCGCGTCCTAGGCTGGCCCCGTGAGCCGGTCCAAGAACGCGCCGTCCGGGACGCCCGCGCTGGTCGCGCTGGCCGCCGCCGGGGTCCCGCACACCGCGCACGCGTACGAGCACGACCCGCGCAGCACGGTCGGCTACGGCCTGGAGGCCGCCGAGGTGCTGGGCATCGACCCCGAGCAGGTGTACAAGACCCTGATGGCGTCGGTCGACGGCACGCTCACGGTCGCGGTCGTGCCCGTCGCCGGCAAGCTCGACCTCAAGGCGCTGGCGCACGCGGTCGGCGGCAAGAAGGCGGTGATGGCCGACCCCGCGGCGGCCGAGCGCGCGACCGGGTACGTGGTCGGCGGCATCTCCCCGCTCGGGCAGAAGACCCCGCACCCGACCGTCGTGGACGAGACGGTGCAGCTGTTCGACACCGTGTTCGTGTCGGGCGGCCGCCGGGGCCTCGACGTCGAGCTGGCGCCGGACGACCTGGTCCGGCTCACCTCCGCCACGGTGGCGGACATCGCGCGCGGCTGACCGCGCGCGTGCCCGCCACCCGGGCCCGCTACCGCGCGCTGCGCGCCAGCGTCCGCACCCCCGCCAGCAGCCCGACGCCCGCGGTCAGCACCGCCGCGACCGCGCCCCACGCCACCGTCGTGGACGCCAGGTCCCCGGCGAACAGCGCCCGCTCCGCGTCGACCACGTACCGCAGCGGGTTCACGTCGGCGGCGACCTGCATCCACCGCGGCCCGGTCTCGAGCGGCAGCAGCATCCCGGACAGGATGAGCAGCGGGAACAGCAGCGTCTGCTGCACGGCCCAGAACATCCAGTCCTGCTTCCGGACGGCGATCGCCAGCGCGTAGGACAGCGACCCGATCCCGACGCCGAACACCGCGAGCAGCACCAGTCCCAGCAGCGCGCCCGCGGGGCTGAACGAGAAGCCGAACGGCAGCATCACGGCCACGACGACGACCGACTGCGCGACGATCGGCACCATCTCCTTCCAGGACCGGCCGACCAGCTGGGCCGACCGGGCCAGCGGGGTGACGAGCAGCCGCTCGTGCGCGCCGGTCTGCATCTCGAACAGCAGGTTCGCCCCGGTGGTCGACGTGCCGAACAGGGTGGTCATCACGAGGATGCCGGGCACGAACCACGCCCAGACGTCCCCGCCGGGCAGCCCGTCGCCGACCGACCCGGCCAGCAGCGGGCCGAACAGGCCCAGGAAGACCACGGGCTGGATCAGCCCGAACACGACGGAGAACGGGTCGCGCAGGGTCGGCAGCAGCTCGCGGGTCATCACGAGCCAGGCGTCGCCCCACCAGGAGCGGGTGGCCTCGCGCGCGGGCAGCGTCTCGGCGGGCAGGGTCTCGGCGGTCGTCGCGGTCATGCCGCCACCTCCACGGGGTCGGCCGACCGCGCGGCCCCCTCCTCGCGGAGGCTGCGGCCGGTGAGGGTCAGGAACACGTCGTCGAGCGTGGGCTGGTGGCCCTCCGCCCGGGCGACGGCGAGGCCGCGGGCGGCCGCGGCGGCGAGGACGGCGGGCAGCGCGGTCGGGGCGTCCGCGACGCGGGCGCGCACCTCGACCCCGTCGACCTCGACGTCCCGCGCGCCGGGCACCCGGGCGGCGACCTCCGCGAGCGCCGGCGCGTGCGCGGGGTCGGCGGTCGCCAGCACCAGCCGGTCCCCCGCCAGCGTGTGCTTCAGCGCCGCGGCGGTGTCGTCCGCGATCACCCGGCCCTCGTCCACGACGACGACCCGCTCGGCCATCTGGTCGGCCTCGTCCAGGTAGTGCGTGGTGAGCACGACGGTCATCGCGTGCCGCTCGCGCAGCCGCAGGATGTGCTCCCACAGGTTGGCGCGGTTGTGCGGGTCGAGCCCGGTCGACGGCTCGTCCAGGAACAGCAGCCGCGGGGCGTGCACGAGGCCGAGCGCGACGTCCAGCCGGCGGCGCTGACCCCCGGACAGGTCGGAGACCTTCCGCCGGGCGAGCGGCTCGAGGTCGAGCTGGTCCATCAGCTCGGCGGCGCGCCGGCGGGCGTCCCGGCGGTCGAGGCCGTAGATCGTGCCCTGGACGACGAGCTCGTCGCCGGCCCGCTGGGCGTGCCCCGCGCCGTTGCCCTGGCCGACGTAGCCGATGCGGCGCCGCACGGTCGCGGGCTCGCGGGCGACGTCCGCCCCGGCGACCTCCGCGGTGCCGGACGTCGGGGCGATGAGCGTGGTGAGCATCCGGATCGTGGTGGTCTTGCCGGCGCCGTTCGGGCCGAGCACCGCGACGAGCTCGCCGGGCGCGATGTCGAGGTCCAGGCCCCGCACGGCGTGCACCGTCGGCCCCTTGCCCCCGGTGAAGTCCTTGGTCAGTCCCCTGGTACGGATCATGGCGGGTTCCCCTCTGGTGGTCATGGCACCCACCGTGGCGCGGGTAGCGGTCAGGTCCTGTCCGCTACCGGGAGCAGACTGGCCCCATGACCGCGATCCCGGACCTGGCCGACGCCCCCGCGACGCCGTCGTCACGGCTGCTCGCCCTGCTGTCCCTGCTGCAGACCCGGCGCGACTGGCCGGGCGACGTGCTCGCCGGCCGGCTCGGGGTCAGCCCGCGCACGGTGCGCCGCGACGTCGACCGGCTGCGGGCCCTCGGCTACCCCGTGCACGCGACCAAGGGTCCCGACGGCGGGTACCGGCTCGCGGCCGGGACGGCGATGCCGCCGCTCATGCTCGACGACGAGCAGGTGGTCGCGCTGACCGTCGCGCTGCAGACCGCGACCACGGGCGTCGACGGGCTGGACGAGGCCGCCGGCCGGGCGCTGGCGACGCTGCGCCAGGTGCTGCCGGCGCGCCTGCGCGCCCGGGTCGAGGGGCTGGATCTCATCGCGGTGCGCCGACCGGTCGACCCGGTCGAGGAGCACGTCGACACCGAGCGGCTGATGGCGGTCGGCGCCGCGATCCGGGCGCGGGAGGTGCTGCGGTTCGACTACGCGGCGCCTGCGGCGGACGGGACCGCGACCAGCGGGGCTCCCGACGGGCCGCCCCGGCGGGTCGAGCCGCACCACCTCGCCACCCGCGGCCGCCGCTGGTACCTGGTCGCCTGGGACCTGGACCGCCGCGACTGGCGCACGTTCCGGGTCGACCGGCTGCACCCGCGCACCCCCACCGGCCCCCGGTTCGAGCGCCGCGCCCTGCCGGCCCCGGACGTGGCGGCCTACCTGCAGCAGCAGTTCGCCGGGGTGACCCAGCCGTGCCGCGGCGAGGCCGTGCTCGACGCGCCCGCGTCGCTGGTGGCCCGCTGGGCGGGGCCGGCGGACGTCGTGGAGCCCCTCGACGCGGGGCGGTGCCGGGTCGTGGCCGGGTCGTGGTCCTGGGTGGGGCTCGCGGCGTGGCTGGGGATGTTCGACGTCCCGCTGGAGGTCGTCGGGCCGCCGGAGCTGCGGGCGGCGGCGCGGGCGCTCGCCGGGCGGTACGCCGCAGGGGCGGACGCGCCCGCTCCGGGCGTGGCACCCGCCTGACCGGGCGCCCGCCGTCCCGGGCCCCGCGAGCGATTAGGGTCGGGCACATGACGACCGGGGCGACCGAGCTGGCGGAACGGCTCGCGCGCGTCCGCTCCCGGATCGCCGCCGCCGAGTCCGCCGCGGGCCGACCGGCCGGCTCGGTCCGGCTGCTGCTCGCCACCAAGACCCAGGACGCCGCGACGGTGCGCGCGGCCGTGCTCGCCGACATCGCCGGGACCGCCACCACCGCGGGCGCGGCGCGCCGGGTGCTGCTCGGCGAGAACCGGGTGCAGGAGCTCGTCGCCAAGGGCCCGGAGCTCGCCGACCTCGCGCCCGAGCTGCACCTCATCGGCCCGCTGCAGTCCAACAAGGTGAACGCCGCGCTGCGCTGGGCGACCTGCGTGCAGAGCGTCGACTCGGTCGCGCTGGCCGAGCGGCTCGGCCGGCGGTGCGCGGAGGACGACCGGACCCTCGACGTGCTGGTCCAGGTCAACGTCTCCGGCGAGCCCACCAAGCACGGTGCCGCCCCGCAGGACGCGCTCGACGTGGTCCGCGCCGTCGCGGCGCACGACCGGCTGCGGCTGCGCGGGTTCATGACGGTCGGCGCGAACACCCCCGACGAGCGGGCCGTGCGCGCCGGCTACGCGGCGCTGCGGGACCTGCGGGACAAGGTCGCCGGCAGCGGAGAGGCGGGCACGGGCGACGCCCTCGAGCTGTCGATGGGCATGAGCCGGGACCTGGAGGCCGCCGTCGCCGAGGGCGCGACCGTCGTCCGGGTCGGGACGGCCGTGTTCGGGGCCCGGCCGGCACCCGCCGGCGCGCCCGGAACGGCGCCGACGGCGTGACCGCCCCCGCCGACCGCCGGTTCCCGCGGCGGGTCTACGGCCGCGGCACGGAGCCGGACGGCCGGTTCTCCCTCGCGAACGAGCGCACGTTCCTGGCCTGGGTCCGCACCGCGCTCGCGCTGCTGGCCGGCGGCGTCGCCCTGGAGGCGCTGGACCTGCCCGTCGAGCCGCACCTGCGCCTGACCGCCTCGGTGCTGCTCATCGGTCTCGGGATCGCCGCGCCCGCCCAGGCGTGGTTCGGCTGGGCGCGGGCCGAGCGGGCGCTGCGCGAGCGGCAGCCGCTGCCGGCGCCGGCGTTCAGCGGGCCGCTCGCGGCCGGCGTCGCGCTGGCCGGCGTGCTGGTCCTCGTCGGGCTGCTCCTCGGGTGAGCGCCGCGAGCCCGGTGCCGCCCGGCGCCCAGCCCGAGCGCACCGCGCTCGCGTGGCGGCGCACGTCGCTGTCGGTCGCGGTCGGTGCGCTGGTCGCGGGGCGCGTGCTGGAGCCGTGGGCCGGGCCGGGCGTGTGGGGCCTGACGGTGCTCGGCCTGCTCGGCGCGGTCGCCCTGGACCGGGCCGGCGCCCACCGGGCGACCGTGTGGACGGAGTTCGTCGACGACGCGCACCCCGACCGCGGGCCGGGGGCGCCGGTCCCCGACGGCGCCCGGGCCCCCGGCGGCGCATCGCTCGCGGCGACCGCGCTCGCCGCGACGGCGCTCGGCGTGGCCGCGCTGGTCGCGGTGCTGCGGCACGCGGCGGGCTGACGCCGGGCCCGGGGCGGGCGCGGCCCCCGGCGCGGGTCGGGCTCAGTGCCCGTACGCCGCCAGCGACCGGTCGGTCGGCACGATCTCCTTGCCGAGCGGCACGAGCGACACCGGGATCATCTTGAGGTTCGCGATCGCCAGCGGGATGCCGACGATCGTGATCGCCTGCGCGAGCGCCGTGGTCAGGTGCCCGAGGACCAGCCACCACCCGGCGACCAGGATCCAGACGACGTTGCCGATGGTCGACATCGCACCCGCGGTCGGCCGGTCCACGATCGTCCGGCCGAACGGCCACAGCGCGTACGACGCCATCCGGAACGACGCGATGCCGAACGGGATCGTCACGACCAGCACGCAGCAGATGATCCCCGCGACGACGTAGCCGAGCGCGAGCCACAGGCCGCCGAACACGAGCCAGATGAGGTTGAGCAGGAGCTTCACGGCACCAGCCTGACGGACGCCGCCGCCCCCGCGCATCGGGGACTCCCCCGACCCGACCCTGGTCCTGCGGCCACCGGGCCGGTCACGGGACCCGCGCGGTCCACTCCGGGTTGCCGAACTTCTCCTCGACGAGCTGCTGCGCCCGCTCCAGCTCCTCCGGCCGGAGGTCGCCGTCCACGGTCCGGTACCGCGACCGGAAGTGCGCGATGAACGCGTCGATGACCTGCTCGCGCGGCAGCCCCGTCTGGGACCGCACCGGGTCCACCCGCTTGTTCGCGCTGGTGGTGCCCTTGTCGGACAGCTTCTCGCGGCCGATCCGCAGCACCTCGAGCATCTTGTCGGCGTCGATGTCGTAGGCCATCGTCATGTGGTGCAGCACGGCGCCGCCGGCCAGGCGCTTCTGCGCAGAGCCCGCGATCTTGCCGGCCGGGGACGCGATGTCGTTCAGGCCGGAGAACGTCGCGGTGACGCCCACGTCGGCGAGCGCGCCGATCACCCAGTCGTCCAGGAACCGGTACGACTGCTCGAACGACAGGCCGTCGACCAGCGACGCCGGCACCACGAGCGAGAACGTGATGCAGTTGCCGGCCTCCATGAACATGGCGCCGCCCCCGGAGATCCGCCGGACCACCGTCACGTCGTGCTTGGCGACGCCCTCGGGGTCGACCTCGTTGCGCAGCGACTGGAACGAGCCGATGAACACGGCGCGCTCGTCCCACTCCCAGAACCGCAGCGTCGGACCCCGCCGGCCTGCGGCGAGCTCCTCGGTCAGCACCTGGTCCAGCGCGCCGAGCACGGCGGGCGGCAGCGGACCGGGGTGGATGAGCTCGAAGGTGTGGTCCTGCCAGGACGTCGCGTGCCCGAGCGCCCGCCGCACCGCGATCGCCACGGCCTCGGGCGTGAACCCGACCATGTGCACCGGGGCGTCGAACCGGCCGTCGGCCTCGGCGCGGCGCAGGCCGTCCTCGATCGCCGTCGTCAGGTCGGCGACCCGCGCGTCGGCGGGCCGCCCCCGCAGGGACTCGTCGATGACCGCCAGGGCGGCGTCGGGCTCGAGGAAGAAGTCGCCGCTGACGCTCACCTCGGTGAGCGCACCGCCCGACACCTCCACGTCCGCTGCCACGAGCTTGCCGCCGGGGACCTTGTACTCGCCACGCACGAGGTCGATCCTAGGCCCCTGACCGGCGTGGTCGCCGGGGACCCGGGCCGCGCCCCCGGTCAGTCCGCCGTCGACGTGTAGTACGTGGCCGCCATGTCCTCGTCCGTCCTGCCCTGCGCCGCGGCCCGGTCGAGCCGGGCGGAGAACGCCTCGGCGCCGTCCAGCCGCAGCCCGCGCTCCCGCGCGGCGGCGACGATCAGCCGCGCGTCCTTGCCGGAGGTGCCGACGGCGAACGCGGCCGGGCTCAGCCGGTCCTCGCGGACCAGGTCGGTCTTGACCCGGAGGAACGGGGTGTCGAGCGGGCCGCCGTCGAGGACCTCGAAGAACCGGTCGGGCTCGACGTCGAGCGCCTCGGCGAGCGCCAGCACCTCCCCCGCGGCGTTCGCGACCGTGATGACCCAGCTGTTGACGACGAGCTTGAGCCGCGTCGCCGAGCCCGCGGCGGCGTCCTCGCCGGTCCAGACGGTCCGAGCGCCCACCGCGGCGAGCACGGGGGCGACGACCTCGCGCGCGTCGGCGGGCCCGGCCGCGATGACGACGAGCGTCCCCGCCTCCGCGGGCTGCCGGGTGCCGGACACGGGCGCCTCGACGAACGTCACGCCGAGCTCGCCGGCGAGGGCCGCCAGCGCCGGGGTGTCGTCCACGCCCACCGTCGTGGACTGGAGCCACACGGCGTCCGGGCGCAGGCCGGGGCCGGCCTGCCGGATCACGTCGGCGACCGCCGCGCCGTCGTGCAGCATCGTGAGCACGACGTCCGCGCCGTCGACCGCCTCCGCGGGCGTGCCCGCGACGGTCGCGCCGTCCGCGGCCAGCGGCTCGGCCTTCGCCGCGGTGCGGTTCCACACCCGCACCGCGTGCCCGGCCCGCAGCAGGTTGCGGGCCATCGCCGCGCCCATGATCCCGGTGCCCAGCACCGCCACCGTCCGTGCGTCGCTCATGCGCCCATCCTCGCCCGGGAGCGGCGGGTCGGCCCGCCCGCGGACCGGGGTCAGCCCAGGCCGGCCAGCGCGCGCTCGGCGCTGCTGCGCGCGACGGCCGCCATCGTGGCCGGGTCGGCCGGCTCGGCCGCCGGGTCCACGCCCGACGCGGTGGTCGTCACCAGGGCGTTGCCGGCCAGGGCGGTGACCTCGACCTCGGGGCTCGTCGCGCCCTCGGCCGTGAGCGTGAGGCGGCGCACGACGGTCGGGACGTCGCCCTGGGCGGTCGTCGGCGGGTCCGCGGTCCACGAGCCGCCGTCGGTGCCGGGGTTCTTCTGCTGGTAGGTCCCGCAGTCCTCGAGCGTGCCGACCAGGGCGTCGAACTCCGCCTGCGCCGCCTCCACGTCGGCCAGCACCATCACCGACTGGATCACCGTCACGGCGTCGTCACTGGCGAACCGGCGCAGGAACGCGTCGGGCTCGCGCCGGGTGGTCGTGACCGCGGGGGTGCAGGCGGACGGCTCCACCGTCGACCGCTCGGGCAGACCCCACTGCGCCTCCTCCGCGTCGGCGAGCGACTGGCCGGCCGCCATCGGCACGGCCTCGGCGAGCTCGGCGTCGGTGAGGAACAGCGCGGCGGCCGAGCCCGCGTCGAACGCGCCGGCGCCGGTCGTGGGACCGGAGGTGCTGCTCGGGGAGGGCGCGGCGCTGGACGTGGCCGAGGCGGTGTCAGCGGGCTCCGGGACCGCGGCGGCGGGACCGGGCGCGGGCGCCCACGGCCGCCACGCGAGCAGCACGCCCGCCGCGATCGCCAGGACCAGGGTCAGCAACCAGGGCCAGGCCCGGTCGCGTCCGGTCGCGGCGTCGCCGGGGCGGTCCGGCGCGGGGTCGTCGGCGCGGGCGCGCGAGCGCGCTGGCTCCGTCATCGGGGTCTCCCTCGGCCGGGGGCGCTGTCCCGCGCCACGCTATTGCGGCCGACCGCCGGGCGCGAGAGGACGCCGAGCCGCGGCGACGAGGCGGGTGACCTGCGCGGCCGTCGCGGCGAGGTGCGTCGCGGTCGTCGCGGGGTCGAGCGCCGCCGCGAGCGGCAGCGGGCGCGGGTGCACCGGCAGCACCGCGTCGAACGGACCGGCGGAGTCGCCGGGATCGACGTCCACCGCGCCCGCGAGCGCGACGACGACCGCACCCGCCGCGCGCCCGAGCGCCGCCACGCCGGCCGGGGTCTTGCCGCGCGCCGTCTGCGCGTCGAGCCGCCCCTCCCCCGTCAGCACCAGGTCCGCACCCGCGAGCGCCTCGGCGAGCCCGGCGGCGCGCGCGACGTGGGCGAACCCGGCCTCCCGGCGCGCGCCGAGGGCCAGCAGCGCCGCGCCGAGGCCGCCGGCCGCACCCGCCCCGGGCAGTCCCGCGACCGCACGCCCGTGCGCCGCCAGCGCCGCGCCCCACGCCGCGAGCCGGTCGTCGAGGTGCGCGACCTGCGCCGCGGTCGCGCCCTTCTGCGGCCCGAACACGTGCGCGGCACCGGCGGGGCCGTGCAGCGGGCTGTCCACGTCGGTGAGCGCGACCAGGTCGACCGCGCCGAGGTCGGGCAGCGCGTCGAGGGCGCCGAAGTCCCAGAGCGGGTTGGTCCCCGGCGCCCCGAGCGGGGATCCGTCACGCGCGCGGGCCGATCCGCCGAGCGCGAGCAGCAGGCCGAGCCCGCCGTCGGTGCACGCCGTCCCGCCGAGGGCGACGACGACCCGGCGCGCGCCGCCCTCGACGGCGTGCCGGACGAGCATCCCGAGACCCGCCGAGCCGGCGCGCGGGGGCAGGTCGGGGCCGACCTCGACCTGGGCGAGCCCCACGCAGGACGCGGCCTCGACGACGGCGGTCGGGCCCGGGTGGTCAGCGGCATCGCCGGCCCGCGGTCCGGACGCGTCGTCCAGCACCGCGTACGCCGCGTCCACCGGTCGACCGACCGCGTCCACCACCCGCGCGACCACCCGGCGACCGGGACGGGCGGCGAGCAGCGCGTCGACCGTCCCCTCGCCGCCGTCGGCCACGGGCACGACCCGCACGCACCCGGCGGGATCGGCGGCGCGCACCCCGGCGGCGACCGCCGCCCCGGCGTCGCCGCTGGAGAGGCACCCCTTGAACGCGTCCACCGCGACGACGACCCTCACACCCCCACCTTGCCCGCCACCCCCGCCGAGATGGCAACTCTCGGCTGCGCGCGGCGGTGGCGACGCAGCCGAGAGCTGCCATCTCGGCGACTGCGCGTCGTCCGGCGCGGAGGACCGCGCACCCGGCATCATCGGCGGCATGGTCGACATGGGCGGGTCCTGGCCGTTCCGCGGGACGGTGGTGTGGCTGACTCCTGAGCAGGGCGGGCGCAGGTCCGCCCCCCCCGGCGACCGCGCCGGGCCAGGACTACGCCGCGACGGCCGTCGTCCCGCCGCACACCGTGGGGACCGGCCTGGCCTCGTTCGTGCTGCGGGGCCTCGAGCCGGGGGCGTGGCGGTCGCCGGCGGAGGCGCGGTGGCTCGCCCCGGAGGCCGTCGCGGCGGACCGCCCCGTCTCCGCCGGCACGACGGTGCTGATCACGGAGGGCCCGCGGGTCGTCGGGTACCTCCAGGTCGAGGAGGTCCGGCAGGAGCAGCCCACGCAGGCGCCGGACGCGCCCGGGTGGCGCGACCGGTTCTCGCGGGTCGTCCCCCGACGGCGGCGGCGCGCCGACTACGAGATCGCGCTGTCCCACGACGTCGCCCTGGTCGTGTACGAGTGGCTGGCGCAGCGGCAGGAGGAGGACTGGGCGGCCCTCCCCGTCAGCCACCCCGGCGAGCTCGGCGCCCTGGCGCAGCTGTCCGGCGCGTTGGAGCGCACCCTCGTCGAGACGTTCGACCCCCGCTACGACCAGCTGCTCGCGGCTGCCCGCAGCCGGCTCGCCGCGGATGACGAGGCGGACGAGCCGGACGAGGCGTAGCGGCCGCGTCGCTCGCCGAGCGATCCCGGCGTCGCCGAGGACCCTGCCCACCTCGCGTCAGCGCGGTGCGATCCCCCGGTTCCGCAGGCCCCAGATCGCCGAGTCCGTCAGCGCCTCCCAGGACGCCTCGATGAGGTTCGGGCCCACGCCCACGGTGCTCCACGCGGTCTGGCCGTCCGTCGTCTCGATGAGCACCCGGGTCACCGCGTCGGTGCCGTGCATGGCGTCGAGGATGCGCACCTTGAAGTCGATCAGCTCGAACGCCGCCAGCTCCGGGTACACCCGCTGCAGCGCGAGCCGCAGCGCGTGGTCGAGCGCGTTGACGGGGCCGTTGCCCTCGCCGGTGGCGACGATCCGCTCCCCGCCGGCGTGCAGCTTCACCGTGGCCTCGGCGGTGGCCGGGGTGCCGCGGGAGCCGGCGCGCTCGATGATCGTCCGCCAGGACTCCACCCGGAAGTACGCCGGCCGGGCGCCGTCGACCTCCTCGGCGAGCAGCAGCTCGAAGGACGCGTCCGCGGCGTCGTAGGTGTAGCCCTGCGCCTCGGCGTCCTTGACCCGGTTGGTGACGCGGGTGAGCACCTCGTCCTGCCCGGCGAGGTCGAAGCCGAGCTCGCGGCCCTTGAGCTCGATCGAGGCGCGGCCGGCCATCTCGGAGACCAGCATCCGCATGTCGTTGCCGACGTCCTGCGGGTCGATGTGCTGGTAGAGGTCGGGGTCGACCCGGATCGCCGAGGCGTGCAGCCCGGCCTTGTGCGCGAAGGCGCTCGCGCCGACGTACGGCTGCCGGGCGAACGGCGCGATGTTGGTGATCTCGCTGATCTGGTGCGCGATCCGGGTCATCTCGCCGAGGCCGCCCGGGCGGTCGGCGGGCGGGACCAGCACGCTGCGGCCGGTCTTCAGCTCGAGGTTGGCGACGGTGGCGAGCAGGTCGGCGTTGCCGGTGCGCTCGCCGTAGCCGTTGACGGTGCCCTGCAGGTGCACGGCGCCCGCCTCGACGGCCGCCAGCGAGTTCGCCACCGCGCAGCCCGAGTCGTTGTGCGCGTGGATGCCGAGCCGCGTCAGGGCGTCGGCGGTGCCGAGCGCGGCGCGCAGGTCCCGGACCACCTCGGTGACCTGGAACGGCAGCATCCCGCCGTTGGTGTCGCACAGCACGACGGTCTCCGCGCCGGCCTCGACGGCCGCGAGCACGACGTCCCGGGCGTACGCCGGGTCGAACCGGAAGCCGTCGAAGAAGTGCTCCGCGTCGACCACGACTCGGCGCCCCTCCTGGACCAGCAGCCGCACGGAGTCGGCGACCATCGCGAGGTTCTCCGGCCCGGTGGTCCGCAGCGCGCGCTCGACGTGCCGGGAGTCCGACTTGGCGACCAGCGTGACGACCGGCGCCTCGGAGTCGAGCAGGGCGCGCAGCTGCGGGTCGTCCCACGCGCGCACGCCCGGCTTCCGGGTGGCGCCGAACGCGGCGAGGACGGCGTGCCGGAGGTCGAGCTCCTTGGCGGCCCGGGCGAAGAACTCGGTGTCCTTCGGGATCGCGCCCGGCCAGCCGCCCTCGATGTACCCGACGCCGAGGTCGTCGAGCAGCGGTGCGATCGCCAGCTTGTCGGCGACCGAGAGGTTCATGCCCTCCTGCTGGGCGCCGTCGCGCAGCGTCGTGTCGTAGACGTCGAACGCCGCGGGCCCGCCGGCGGCGGGGTGGGCCGCGCCA
>NZ_JAANNB010000106.1 GCF_011603975.1 Cellulomonas sp. IC4_254
TGCCCCACGCCGTCGTGGTCGTCGGGTCGCTGAGCGCCCGGCACGGCCCCGACGCCCCGCTCGCCGACGACCCGCGCGCCCTCGCCGCCGACGACGCCCTGCTCGCGGCTCTCGCCGACGGCCCCGCCGCGCTGGCCCGCGCGCTCGACGTGCTCGGCGCCGACGGCGCGCGTTACCTGGCCGTCTCGGGCCGGTCCCCGTGGCGCGCGGCGCTCGCGCTGCTGCCCGGCGACGCGACCGCCGAGAGCACCGGCCTGCACGCCGAGGTCGTGGCCGGCGCCCAGCACGCGGTCGCCGCCTGGCGGCTCGCGCCCCGCACCCCGCAGCACCCCGAGGAGCCCCGTTGACCGTCGTCGTCGCCGTGGTCGGCCCGACCGCGACCGGCAAGTCCGACCTGGGCGTCGCCCTCGCGGAGCACCTGGACGGCGAGGTGGTGAACGCCGACGCCCTGCAGCTCTACCGCGGCCTGGACATCGGCACCGCCAAGCTGACCGTCGCGGAGCGCCGCGGGACCCCGCACCACCTGCTCGACGTGCTCGACCCGCACGAGGACGCCACCGTCGCCGCGTACCAACGGGACGCCCGCGCGGCCCTCGCCGACATCGCAGCGCGCGGCAGGCGCCCGATCGTCGTCGGCGGGTCCGGCCTGTACGTGCGGTCGCTGCTCGACCGGATCGAGTTCCCCGGCACCGACCCGGAGGTGCGCGCGGCGCTGGAGGCCCGCGTCGAGGCGGAGGGCGCCCGCGCCCTGCACGCCGAGCTCGCCGCCGCCGACCCGGTCGCCGCCGAGAACATCGGCCCGCGCAACGCCCGCCGGATCGTCCGGGCGCTGGAGGTCATCGCGCTGACCGGCCGGCCGTACTCGGCCAACCTGCCCGGCCACGACTACGAGGTCCCCGCGGTGCAGATCGGCCTCGACTGCCACCGCGCCGTGCTGGACGAGCGCGTGCAGGCGCGGGTGGACCGGATGTGGGCCGCCGGGCTCGTCGACGAGGTCCGCGGTCTGCTCGACGCCGGCATCGGGCGCACCGCGTCCCGGGCGGTCGGCTACGCCGAGGTGCTGGCGGCGCTGCGGGGCGAGATCACCGAGGACGAGGCCCACGGGCAGGTGGTCGCGGGGACGCGCCGGCTGGCCCGCAAGCAGATGGGCTGGTTCGGGCGGGACCCGCGGGTGCACTGGCTCGACGCCCGCGACCCGGACCTGGTCGAGCGGGCCCTCGCCCTGGTGGCCGCCGCGGACGCCGGGACCCTCGGGCTCGCCACGGACGACCCCGCACCGCGCCGTAGTCTGGGGTCATGACCGCCCCCGCCGCGTCCCCGGCCGCCCGCGCCCTGCCCGACTCCGTCGCGGCCCTGCGCGTGACCAAGGGCCACGGCACGCAGAACGACTTCGTGCTGCTGGACGGCCGGACCGGCATCGCGCTGGACGCGGACCTGGTGCGGGCGCTGGCCGACCGCCGGGCGGGCATCGGCGGTGACGGGGTCATCCGGCTGGTCGCCAGCGCCGAGCTGCCCGAGGGTGCCGCCGTGCTGGCGGAGGACCCGGCCGCCACGTGGTTCATGGACTACCGCAACGCCGACGGCTCGATCGCGGAGATGTGCGGCAACGGCGTGCGCGTCGTCGCGGAGTACGCCCGCGCGCTGGGCCTGTGGGACCCCGCAGCGGGCGAGCTGGTGCTCGGCACCCGCGCCGGGGTCCGCCGGGTCCGGGAGGCCGCCGGCCCCGCGGGCGAGACCTGGTACGCCGTGGACATGGGGGAGTGGCGGCTGCCGGGCGGGCCCGAGGCGGCCGCCGCCGGGGCGGACGCGCAGGTGGACGTCCCCGGGCTCCCGGTGCCGCGGCCCGCGCTCAGCGTCGACCTGGGCAACCCGCACACGGTGCTGGCGCTCGCGGACGACGCCGAGCTCGCCGCCGCCGACCTGACCCGGGCGCCGGCCGTCGACCCGGTGCCGCCGCACGGCACGAACGTCGAGCTCGTCGTCCCGCTCGGCGAGCAGCGGCTGCCCGACGGCACCGTCGTCGGCCGGGTCCGGATGCGGGTGCACGAGCGCGGGGTGGGTGAGACCCGGTCCTGCGGCACGGGCGCGTGCGCCGCGGCGCTCGCGGTGCGCGCGTGGGCGGGCCCGCAGGCGCCCGACGTGTGGCTCGTGGACGTGCCGGGCGGCACCGTGCGGGTGGCGGCGCTGCCGGACGGGCACGTCGAGCTCGCGGGTCCGGCCGTGCTGGTCGCGGACCTCGACGTCGACCTCGCGGCGCTCGCGCGCTGACGCCGCCCGCGTTGGTGGCGGGCAGGCCCGGACCGGCCCCGTCGTCGGTCCCGCACCGGCACCCGGCGGAACACCCCGCCTGCCGCCGGCGTTGCACCCGGCGTGACCGACCTGTCGACCGCCGCCGCCCTGACGGCCGAGGACCTGCGGCGCCCGCTGGGCCGGGACGCGACGTTCCTGCAGCTGTCGTCCGGCTTCTGCGCGCCGTGCCGGGCCACCCGCCGCGTGCTGGAGCGGGTCGTCGCGACCCAGGACGGCGTCGCGCACGTCGAGGTCGACGTCGCGCACCGCGCGGACCTGGCCGAGCGGTTCGGGGTGACCGGGACCCCCACGACGGTGCTGCTCGACGCCGGTGGTGCCCCGGCGGTCACCGTGACCGGCGTGCCGTCGCTCGCGCAGGCGCGCGCCGCCGTCGCGGCGCTCCGCGCCGGGGCCTGAGCCTCAGCCCGCCGCGACGACCCGCAGGACCCGGAAGCCGCGGGCGGTCGCGACCCGGTCGACCTCGGCGACGCCGTCGAGCTCCGCCGCCAGCCAGCGCAGCAGCGAGTCCGACCCGAGGTTCTTCGCCACCACCAGGTACGCCTCGCCGCCCGGCACCAGCCGGCGGAGCCACTGCCGGAGCATCGCGTGCAGCGTCTCCTTGCCGACCCGGATCGGCGGGTTCGACCAGATGGCGGCGAACCGCACGTCGTCCGGCACGTCCTCGGGCCGCGTCGCCGTCAGCCCCGCCACCTCGAGCCGCGCCGCGTTCCGCCGCGTGAGGTCGAGCGCCCGCTCGTTCACGTCCACGGCCCACACCCGGGCGTGCGGCGCGAGCAGGCCGAGGGTGAGGGCGACCGGGCCCCAGCCGCAGCCCAGGTCGAGCAGGTCGCCGTCGCGCGGCGGGTCGGGCACGTGCCGGAGCAGCACCTCGGTGCCGGAGTCGAGGTGGTCGGGGGAGAACACGCCGCCGGCGGTCTCGACCTCGACGTCCCGGCCGGCGAGGTGCACGGTGCGCGCCCGGCGCTCGTCGGGCGAGGCGGGCTCGGCGGTGAAGTAGTGCTCGGTGCCGGTCACGCCGCGACCCTACCGGGGCCGGCCCGCCCGCCCGTCCGCCGGTGGCGAATAGCCTCGCGCCCGCCCCCGCGGCGCGCGACACTGGTACCCGGGCCGCCGACGACGGCCGCCCGACCCCGACAGCGAAGGAACCGCGTGAACGACCCCCAGAACCCCACGACTCGCGAGCAGGACGTCCCGGAGACCGAGGTGGACGCGCAGCAGGCCGCGCGCGACGCCCAGCGGGTCGCCGACGACGTCGTGGCACGCGTGCTCGCGCGGGCGGGCACGGCGGTCCACGACGGCGCGACCGTCCACACCACCTACGACGGCGAGCAGCTCGACCTGGAGGAGCGCACGTCGCTGCGCCGGGTCGCGGGGCTGTCCACCGAGCTCCAGGACGTCACCGAGGTCGAGTACCGGCAGCTGCGCCTCGAGCGCGTCGTGCTGGTCGGCATTTGGGGCGCGGCGGGCACCACCCAGGAGCAGGCCGAGATCTCGCTGCGGGAGCTGGCCGCGCTGGCGGAGACCGCGGGGTCGACGGTCCTGGACGGCCTCCTGCAGCGCCGGCAGAACCCGGACCCGGGCACGTACCTCGGCTCCGGCAAGGCGGCGGAGCTCGCGGGCGTGGTCCTCGCCGCCGGCGCGGACACGGTGGTCGTCGACGGCGAGCTCGCCCCGTCCCAGCGCCGCGCGCTGGAGGACGTGGTGAAGGTCAAGGTCGTCGACCGCACCGCGCTGATCCTCGACATCTTCGCCCAGCACGCCAAGTCCCGGGAGGGCAAGGCGCAGGTGGAGCTCGCGCAGCTCGAGTACCTGCTCCCGCGGCTGCGCGGCTGGGGCGAGTCGATGTCCCGGCAGGCCGGTGGCCAGGTCGGCGGCGCCGGCGCGGGCATGGGCTCCCGCGGACCCGGTGAGACGAAGATCGAGCTGGACCGCCGCCGCATCCGCAACCGGATGGCGAAGCTGCGCCGGGAGATCGCCGCGATGGAGCCCGCTCGGCAGACCAAGCGGGCGTCCCGGAAGAAGAACGCGATCCCGTCGGTCGCGATCGCCGGGTACACCAACGCGGGCAAGTCCTCGCTGCTGAACCGGCTCACCGACGCGGGCGTCCTGGTGGAGAACGCGCTGTTCGCCACCCTGGACCCGACGGTGCGCCGCGCCCAGGCCGCGGACGGCCGGGTGTACACGCTGGCCGACACCGTCGGCTTCGTGCGCAACCTGCCGCACCAGCTGGTCGAGGCGTTCCGGTCGACGCTGGAGGAGGTCGCCGACGCGGACCTGGTGCTGCACGTCGTCGACGCCTCGCACCCGGACCCGGAGGGGCAGATCGCGGCCGTGCGGCACGTGTTCGCCGACATCCCGGGCGCGATGGACGTGCCCGAGATCATCGTGCTCAACAAGGCCGACCTGGCCGAGCCCGAGGCGCTCGCGCGGCTGCGCTCGCGCGAGCACGGCGCGGTCGTCGTGTCCGCCCACACGGGCGAGGGCATCGACGCGCTCCAGGAGGTCATCGCCGACCAGCTGCCGCGTCCCGGCGTGCCGGTCGACCTGGTGATCCCGTACGACCGCGGCGACCTGGTGCACCGGGTGCACGAGACCGGCGAGATCGACGCGGAGGAGCACACGCCGCAGGGCACGGCGCTGCGCGGCCGGGTCGACCAGGCGCTGGCGACCGAGCTCGCGGCCGCGGCGGTCGAGCGCGGCTGACGCGCGCGGGTGCGGGGGGCCTCCGCGTGCCGGAGGTGTCCCCGCACCCGACTACCCTGTCCGGGTGCCTGATCCCGCCCCCGACGTCGACCACCTGCTCGACGTGGCGGTCGCGGCCCTCGGCGGGTCGCCCCGCGAGGGCCAGCGCCGGATGGCGAACCAGGTCGCCGAGGCGGTCGAGAAGGGCGAGCACCTGCTCGTGCAGGCCGGCACCGGCACCGGCAAGTCGCTCGGCTACCTGGTGCCGTCCGTGCGGCACGCGGTGGTCGCCGACGAGCGGGTGGTCGTCTCGACCGCGACGCTCGCGCTCCAGCGCCAGGTGATGACCCGCGACCTGCCGCTGGTCGCCGACGCGCTCGCCCCCGAGCTGCCGCGCAAGCCCCGGATCGCGCTGCTCAAGGGCTGGCACAACTACGTCTGCGTGCACAAGACGTCCGGCGGCTACCCGCCGGACGACCAGGGCATGCTGTTCGACCTCGGGGACCGCGGCGCGGCCGAGCACCCCTCGACGACCGACGCCGCCGATGGCGAGGACGCCGGCAAGGAGTCGCTCGGCGCGCAGGTGGTGCGGCTGCGGGAGTGGGCCGAGGAGACCGAGACCGGCGACCGCGACGACCTGGTCCCCGGCGTCACCGACCGCGCGTGGCGCCAGGTGTCCGTGACGTCGCTGGAGTGCCTGGGCCAGCGCTGCCCGCTGCTGGAGGAGTGCTTCCCCGAGCGGGCCCGCGCCGCCGCCCGGTCCGCCGACGTCGTGGTGACGAACCACGCCATGCTGGGCGTCGCCGCGTCGGGCTCGCCGCACGTCCTGCCCGAGCACCAGGTGCTGGTCGTGGACGAGGCGCACGAGCTCGCCGACCGGGTCACCGCGCAGTCGACGGCCGAGCTGTCCGTCGGCAGCGTCGAGCACGCCGGCCGGATGGCGCGCCGCCACGGCGGCGTCGCGACGACGGAGCTCGACTCCGCGGCGACCGCGCTCGGGGCCGCGCTGATCCACCTGCCCGAGGGCCGGTTCACCGCGGGGCTGCCGGAGGGCACCCGGCAGGCGGTCGCGATGGTGCGGGACGCCGCGCGCGGGCTGCTGTCGGCGCTGCGCCCGGAGAAGCCGGCGGCGGGGGAGTCGGCGGCCCCCGCGGACAGCGGACTGAAGATCGCGACCTCGTCGGTGCTCGCCCTGTTCGAGGTCGCGGAACGGATGGCAGCCGAGGCCGACGACCAGCGGTACACGGTCCTGTGGTGCTCGCGCGCCGAGCGGGACGGGGCCACCCGGCTCTACGCCGCGCCGCTCGCCGTCAACGGGCTGATCCGCACCCACCTGCTCGCGGGTCGCGCGTCGGTGCTGACGTCCGCGACCCTCAGCCTGGGCGGCGAGTTCCGCTCGATGGCGCGCAGCATCGGCCTGGAGGGCGCGGGCGAGGCGGCTGCCGCCACCGCGACCGCCGCGACGGTGGCGGTGTCCGCGCCGGGCGGCAGCGAGGGCACGACCCTCGACGTCCCGAAGCCCGCCACGAGCCCGGCCCCTGCGTCGCTGCCCTGGCACGGCGTGGACGTCGGCAGCCCGTTCGACTACCCGCGGCAGGGCATCCTCTACATCGCGCGGCGGCTGCCCCCGCCCGGGCGCGAGCCCGCCACGGACGCCCAGCTCGACGAGATCGAGGCGCTCATCACCGCCGCGGGCGGCCGGACCCTCGGGCTGTTCTCGTCCCGCCGCGCCGCGGTCGCGGTCGGCGAGGCGATGCGCGAGCGGCTCGACGTCCCCGTGCTGGTGCAGGGCGAGGACCAGCTCCCGACGCTGGTCAGGCAGTTCGCCGCCGACGAGCCGACCTGCCTGCTCGGCACCCTGTCGCTGTGGCAGGGCGTGGACGTGCCCGGCCGGTCGAACCAGCTCGTCATCATCGACCGCATCCCGTTCCCGCGCCCCGACGACCCGGTGAAGTCGGCCCGGTCGGAGGCGGTGGCCGCCTCGGGCGGCAACGGCTTCATGTCGGTGGCGGCGACGCACGCCGCGCTCCTGCTCGCCCAGGGCGCCGGCCGGCTGATCCGGTCGACGGCGGACCGCGGCGTGGTGGCGGTGCTCGACCCCCGGCTGTCGACGGCGCGGTACGGCGAGTTCCTCACCCGGTCGCTGCCGGCGTTCTGGCGGACGACCGACCGCGAGGTGGCGCTGGGCGCGCTGCGCCGGCTGGCGGAGCCGCCGGCCGCGACCTCGCCGGCCCCGGCGACCGCCTGACCTGCGGCCGGACCGCCGGCGACGCGCCCGGGCCCCCGCCCCGGGGAGCGCCCGCCCGCGTCGGCCCGCTAGCCTCGTGACCAGCGCGCCGACCGGCGCGCGGGCACGGGCAGCACGTACGGGAGGACCGCCGTGAGCGAGCAGATCGACGACGTCGAGGGCGACGAGCTGGGTCTGGTGGGCACGACCCTGCCGCCCCGCCGCACCACCAAGCTGGCGGTCGTCGGCGCGGGCGCGGTCGGCTCGACCATGGCCTACGCGGCGCTGATGCGCGGCGCCGCACGCAGCGTGGTGCTCTACGACATCAACAAGGCGAAGGTCGAGGCCGAGGCGCTGGACCTCGGGCACGGCATCCAGTTCATGCCGATGGCCGAGGTGATCGGCTCGGACGACATCGCCGCCTGCGCCGACGCGGACGTCGTCATGATCACGGCGGGCGCCAAGCAGAAGCCGGGGCAGACCCGCATCGACCTGGCCGAGGCGACCATCTCGCTGGTCAAGAAGATCCTGCCCTCGCTGGTAGAGGTCGCCCCGAACGCCGTCTACGTGATGGTGACCAACCCGGTCGACATCGTCACCTACGCCGCGCTGAAGTTCTCCGGGCTGCCGCCGACCCAGCTGTTCGGCTCCGGCACGGTGCTCGACTCGTCGCGGCTGCGGTACCTCATCGCGCAGTACACCGGCGTGGCCGTGCAGAACGTGCACGCCTACATCGCCGGCGAGCACGGCGACACCGAGCTGCCGCTGTGGTCCTCCGCCACGATCGGCGGCGTGCCGATCCTCGACTGGAACGCCATCGAGGGCCACGTGCCGCTGACGCACGAGGTCCGCGAGTCGATCGCGCGCGAGGTCGTCGAGTCGGCGTACCGGATCATCGCGGGCAAGGGCGCGACCAACTACGCCGTGGCGCTCGCCGGTTCCCGGATCATCGAGGCGATCGTCAAGGACGAGCGGCGCATCCTGCCCGTGTCCTCGCTGCTCGACGGGTACCACGGCATCAGCGACGTCTGCCTCTCGGTGCCGTCGATCGTCGGGCGCTCCGGCGTGGGCGAGCGGCTGCAGGTGCCGATGTCGACCGACGAGCTCGCGGGCCTGCGGCGGTCGGGCGAGCAGCTGCGCGCGGTCGCGCGGCGGTTCGGGCTCTAGCGACGCGACGCGCCGCGACCGCGCGCACCGGTCCGGCGCCGCACGGCGGACGGCCCCGGCCCCCACCCCTCGCGGGCGGGGGCCGGGGCCGTCGTCGTCACAAGCTGCGCAGCACCGACACGACGCGGCCGAGCACCTGCGCGTGGTCGCCGTCGATCGGCGAGTAGGCGGGGTTCTGCGGCAGCAGCCACACGTGGCCGTCGGTCCGCTTCAGGGTCTTCACGGTGGCCTCGCCGTCCAGCATCGCGGCGACGATCTCGCCGTTCTCGGCGACGGGCTGGCGGCGGACGACCACCCAGTCGCCGTCGCAGATCGCCGCGTCGATCATCGAGTCGCCGACGACCTTGAGCAGGAACAGCTCGCCCGCGCCGACGAGCTGGCGGGGGAGCGGGAACACGTCCTCGACGAGCTGCTCGGCGAGGATCGGGCCACCGGCGGCGATGCGGCCGACCACGGGCACGTACGCGGCCTCGGGGGCGCCCTCGCGGGCGGCGGAGTCGGCGTCCCCGATGCCGATGACGCCGGTGATGCCGGCGCCGCCCGCCAGCGGCGCGACGCCGCGCGAGTCGTCGGGCTGGACGACCTCGATCGCGCGCGGCCGGTTCGGGTCGCGGCGCAGGTAGCCCTTGCGCTCGAGCGCGGTGAGCTGGTGCTTGACGCTCGACGGGCTGGTGAGGCCGACGGCGTCGCCGATCTCCCGCATGCTCGGCGGGTAGCCGCGCGACTCCACCGACGCGCGCACCGTCTCGAGGACCAGCCGCTGGCGCGGCGTGAGGCCGTCGCCGTCCCCGAGCTCCGCCACGGTCGCCTCGCCGAGGCCCGCCGCGGTGCCCGTCCCGTCGCTCGCCATGTCCGCTCCCGTCCCGTCCGCCCTGGTCAGGCCGCCCGCCGGGGGTCCGGGGCGGTCCGTCGGGCTGGCGTGTCAGTGCCTCGTGGTGCGCTGTACCCGACGTCACCGAGCGTAGGGGGACGGACGGACGGGATCAAACACCTGTTCGATCGTGTCTCGACAACGTCGGTGGCGTGTGGTTCGATCGTACAAGCGTTCGAACGAACAGGTGTTCGACTCGGGTCGCCCGGCGGCCCAGGAGGGAAGTGGTGGGGATGAGCGCGATCGCAGCACACCCGGGGATCGCCCGTCCGGCGCGCCGGCAGGTGCCCGCCCGGCGCGACGGGGATGCGCGCCGGCCGGTCGCCGCGGGTGGCGAGGGCCGCCTCCACCTGACGCGGCGCGGTCGTGTCGTCGTCGCCCTCCTGGGCCTGGCGGTCGTGCTCGGCGGTCTCGTGGGCGGCCGCGCGGTCGCGGACGGCCCCGAGCAGGCGACCGAGGTCACCACGCACGCGGTGCAGTCGGGGGAGACGCTGTGGCAGATCGCCGCAAGCGTCGCCGGCCCGGGCGAGGACGTGCGCGACGTGGTGCTCGACCTGCAGCAGCTCAACGGGCTCTCGGACGCCTCGCTCCAGGCGGGCCAGGTCCTCCTGCTCCCCGCCGGTTCCTGAGTCTCCGCCCGGCGCCTGGCTCGCCGCTCGGCGCCCGGCCCGCCGCCCGCCGCTCGGCACCGGCCCCCGGGGCACCGGCCCCCGGGCACCTGCCGCCCCCGGCGCCTGTCGTCGGCGCTGGTCAGGGCGCCGTCGAGGTCTCGATCGCATTACGACACTCGGTGCTTGCGTAATTGGTCGCGGCGCCTCTAGTGTGGTGCCACCTCGAACGGCTGGCTGGGGGGCTCGCCGCGAGGGACGCGTCGTCGTCGTGGCTCTCGGGCCCGACGCAGGAGCGTGCAGCAACCGTCGGGACGAGGCGAGTCGTCCGGACGAGACGGGACGGGGGCGTCCCCACGAGGGTGGCCGCAGCAGCGGCCACCCTCGTCGTCTGCCGGGGCCCGTCCTGCGGGCCCGCGACCAGGCCCTTCACCCCTGCGCGGATCCGCCTTGCACCGCCCGCTCCCGGGGCCCTACCGTGTCCCGGTCGTCCGGGCGGGCGCGCGCCGCAGCGGTCGCCGGCCCCGCGGCGTGCACCACATCCCGGAGGAGGCGTCCATGCACTGCCCGTTCTGCCGTCACGCCGACTCCCGCGTCGTCGACTCCCGCACGTCCGACGACGGCCTCTCGATCCGCCGCCGGCGGCAGTGCCCGCAGTGCAACCGCCGGTTCACGACGATCGAGACCGCGAGCCTGTCCGTCGTGAAGCGGTCCGGCGCGACCGAGCCGTTCAGCCGGGAGAAGATCGTCAACGGCGTCCGCAAGGCCTGCCAGGGCCGCCCGGTCAGCGACGACGACCTCGCCGTGCTCGCCCAGCGCGTCGAGGAGAACCTGCGCGCGAGCGGCAGCGCGGAGCTGGACGCGTACGAGATCGGCCTCGCGATCCTGGGCCCGCTGCGCGACCTGGACGAGGTGGCGTACCTGCGGTTCGCCAGCGTCTACCAGGGGTTCAGCAGCCTCGAGGACTTCGAGGCCGCGATCACGGTGCTGCGCGCCGAGAACGAGGCGGCGGACGCCGCCCGCGCCGCCGCGGCGGACGCCCCCGCCGAGGGCGCCCCGACCGCCTGACCCACCGGCGGGTCCGCCGCTCGCGTCCGCACGGCGTCGTCCCGCCGCGCGCACGGCCCGCGCGTACTACGGTCGGTCGGGTGATCCCTGCTGACCTCGCGCTCCTGCACGCCCCCGGAACCCCCGCGGTCGCCCCCGACGGCTCGTTCGCCGTCGTCGCCCGCACCGCCCCGGACCTCGAGTCCGACGAGTACACCGGCCAGCTCTGGCGGGTGGCCACCGACGGCGGGACGCCGCCGCTCCGTCTGACCCGCGGCCACCGCGACACCGACCCCCAGGTCTCGCCGGACGGCCGCTGGGTCGCGTTCCTGCGCGCCGAGCCGAAGGGCCGCCCGCAGCTGTTCGTGGTCGAGGCCGCCGGTGGCGAGCCCGTCCGCCTGACCGACGCGCCGCTCGGCGTGCAGACCGCCCGGTTCTCCCCGGACGGCGCCACGCTCGCGTTCCTGGCCCGGGTGCCCGAGGAGGGTCGCTACGGCGACGGCGACTCCGGCGCCGAGCGCCCGCGGCACATCACGGAGCTGCCGTACCGGAACGACGGCGTCGGCTTCACCCGGGACAAGCGCCGCCAGCTGTTCGTGGTCGACGTGCCGCAGGACCCGGACGCGCGTGCCGCCGTCCCGGCCGGCGAGGACGCCGAGCCGGCGGCCCGGCAGATCACGTCCGGCGACACGGACGTCGAGCAGATCGCCTGGTTCCCCGGTGGCCGGTACGTCGCCGCCGTCGCGGCCCGGCACGCCGCCAAGGACCAGGACCTGCGCTCGGACGCCGTCGTCGTCGACACGGCCCCCGACGCGGACGGCGCGCTCGTGCCGCTGACGGACGCGGACGCGGGCAGCACCCTCGCCGTCGCGGCCGTGCTGCCGTCGGCGGACGGCGGGGCGCTCTGGCTGCTCGCGCAGGACATGGGCCCCTCGGGTCGCGGGTTCGTCGCGACCCAGACCGGCCTGTTCCGGCTCCCGCTGACCGCGGCCGCGGGCGGCGCGACCCCCGCGGCGGCCGGCGCGCCCGAGCGGCTGACCGACGCCGAGGCCGTGGACCTCGACCCCGGGACGTTCGCCGTGACGGCGGACGGGGTGCTCGCGGGCGTGCTGCACCGCGGCACCGTCGTGCTGCGCGCGCACCGCGCGGACGGCACGACCCGCGACCTGCTCACGGGCCTGGTCGCGCACGGCGTGGGCGCGGCGACGGGTGCCCCGGTGGCCGTCGTCACCGCGGCGGGCCCCGGCACGTCCGGCGACCTGCACGCCGTCGACCTGGCGACGGGCACCACCCGTGTGCTCACGGACTGGTCGGCGCCGCTGCGTGCCACCGGCCGGGTGCGCGAGCCGCGCGAGGTGACCACCACCGCGCCCGACGGCTACCCGGTGCACGGCTGGCTCGTGACGCCGGACCCGGAGCGGTTCGCGGGCCCGCACCCGACCATCCTCATGATCCACGGCGGCCCGTACGCGCAGTACACGGTCGCCCTGTTCGACGAGGTGCAGACGCTGGCCGAGGCCGGCTACGCCGTCGTGTACGGCAACCCGCGCGGCGCGGCGGGCTACGGCTCGGCGCACGGCAAGGCCATCCAGCACGGCTTCGGCACGGTCGACACCGATGACGTGCTCGCCCTGCTCGACGCCGCGCTGGAGGACCCCGCGCTGGACGGCGAGCGGGTCGGCGTGATGGGCGGCTCGTACGGCGGCTACCTCACCGCCTGGCTGACCACCCGCACGGACCGGTTCGTCGGCGCGATCGTGGAGCGCGGCTTCCTCGACCCGGTGAGCTTCGTCGGGTCGAGCGACATCGGCTGGTTCTTCGGCCTGGAGTACCTGGGCGACGGGGACGACGAGGAGTCCCGCGCCCAGGTGGCCGCGCAGTCGCCGATGGCGCACGTCTCCCGGGTGACCACGCCGACGCTGGTGATCCACTCCGAGCAGGACTGGCGGTGCCCGGTCGAGCAGGGCCAGCGCTGGTTCGTGGAGCTCAAGCGCCGCGGCGTGCCGGCAGAGCTGCTGCTGTTCCCCGGCGAGGGCCACGAGCTGACCCGGTCCGGTCGCCCGCAGCACCGGCTGGTGCGGTTCGAGCACGTGCTCGACTGGTGGGAGCGGACCCTCCCGGTCGAGGGCTGACCCCGCCGACCGGCAGCACGACGAGGGGCCCCGCACCGGATCGCCGGTGCGGGGCCCCTCGCGTCGTGCGGGTGGGGGCCGTCAGGCCGCCGAGGACGACAGCAGGTCGTCCCGGACGACGCGACGCAGCACCTTGCCGATCTGGGACCGGGGCAGCTCGGTGAGGATGACGAGCTCGCGCGGCACGGCGTACCGGGCCAGCCGCTCGCCGCACCACTCGCGCACCGCGGCGATGTCGACGTGCGCCCCGAGCTCGGTGACGATCGCGGCCACGACCTTCTCCCCGAGGTCGCCGCCCGGCAGGCCCACCACGGCGACGTCGCGCACGCCGGGCATCCCGCGCAGCTTGTCCTCGACCTG
Organism: Cellulomonas sp. IC4_254; assembly: GCF_011603975.1. Lineage (GTDB taxonomy): Bacteria > Actinomycetota > Actinomycetes > Actinomycetales > Cellulomonadaceae > Cellulomonas. The sequence goes on from NZ_JAANNB010000106.1 coordinate 13,405, forward strand.
CGACGGGTACACCTTGAAGCCGCCGGTCACGATCATCTCCTTGATCCGGTCGACCAGGACGACGAAGCCGTCCTCGTCCAGCCGGACCACGTCGCCCGTGCGCAGCCAGCCGTCGGGCAGCAGCTGCTCGGCGGTCTCCTCGGGCCGGTTCCAGTACCCGGCGAACACCTGCGGGCCGCGGATCAGCAGCTCGCCCTGCTCGCCCGGGGCGACGTCGCGCGTCGGGTCCTCCTGGTCGACCACCCGCACGTCGGTGCTCGGGAACGGCAGTCCCAGGGCGCCGGGCCGGCGGGCGGGGGACAGGGGGCTGCCGAG
>NZ_JAANNB010000107.1 GCF_011603975.1 Cellulomonas sp. IC4_254
GGTCGGGCGGGTAGAGCGCGCCGGGCGGCGCCCCGGCGGACGACGGCCCCGTCCGGCGTGCCGAGCCGCACCACCTCGTCTCCCGCGGCGGGCGCTGGTACCTCGTGGCGTGGGACCTGGACCGCGCGGACTGGCGCGTGCTCCGCGTCGACCGCATCCGGCCGCGTGCGCCGGGCGGGGCGCGGTTCGCCCCGCGCGCGGTGCCGGGCGGGGACGTGGCGGCGTTCGTGGCCGCGCGGTTCCGCGGCGCGACCACGCCGGACGGCGGGTGGCCGTGCCGCGGCACGGTCCTGCTGGCCGCCGACGCCCGGGACGTCGCGCCGTTCGTGCGGGACGGGCTCGTCGAGGACGCGGGCGACGGCCGCTGCCGGGTGACGCTCGGGTCCTGGTCCTGGGTCGCGCTGGCCGCGGCCGTGGCCCGGTTCGACGCCGAGCTGCTCCGGGTCGAGCCGCAGGACCTGGCCGACGCCTGCGGGCGGCTGGCGGGGCGGTTCGCCCGTGCGGCGGCCGCCCCGGTCCCGCCCGACGCCGACGGCTGAGCCGGGGCGGGGTCAGGCCCCGGGCGGGCTCGGCACCCGCGCGTCGCGCGCCGACACCGCGTCGACCGCGCCGAGCACCGCGCGCGTGAACCCCACCGGCGCGGTCAGCGACACGAGGTGCGTGGCCCCCGGCACGACGACGAGCCGTCCGTCCCGGCACGCGCGCAGGAACCGGCGCTCCTCACCCCGGAAGTGGTCGAACCGCCCGTTGACGAGCCACACGGGCGCCTCGACGCGCGCGAGGTCCTCGACGGGCGTGGCGGCGCGCATCGCCCGGAGCACGTCGTCCATGACGTCGAGGGCGAACCCGCCGGCCGCGACGTCCTGCGCCGCCGAGGCGGGCAGCACCCGGTCGACCATGCCCTGGTTGAGCCCGGCACCGGCGTCCGGGAGCCGTGCGATGCCCCGCGCCAGCACGGCCCACCCGTCCACCAGCGCGAGGAGGGGCCGGGTCGAGCACGCCGCCGCCACGAGGCCCGCGACCTGGTCCGGCCGCCGCGCGGCGTGCGCGATGCCGACGTAGCCGCCGAGGGACAGGCCGACCACGAGCGCCCGTCCCCCCACGGCGTCCACGCCGTCCGCGACCGCGTCGACGGCCGCGTCGAGGGTGAACCGCTCCCCCCGCCGCTCGCCGTGCCCGGGGAGGTCGACGGCCCGGGCGTCGACGCCGTACGCCCGCAGCGCCTCGACCTGGGCGCGCCACATCGTGCGGGAGGTGCGCAGCCCGTGCACGAGCACCACGGGGACCGTCATGCCCGCGACGCTACCGCCCCGGTGCGCGCGGGGCCCGGGTCCGGGTACGCGAGAGGGCCCGGACCCCGCGAGCGGCTGCTCGCACGGTCCGGGCCCTCCCGGTGCTGACCGGAGGATCAGGCCTTGTCGGCCTCGTCCTTGGTGTCGGCGGCCTCGGCCTCGGGGGCGTCGGTGGCCTCCGTGGTCTCCTCGGCGGGGGTCTCCTCGGCCGGGGTCTCCTCGGCCTTCGGAGCGGCCTTCTGCGCGGCCTTGGTGGCCTCGCGGACGACGGCCTGCTTCGGCGAGACGGGCTCGAGCACGAGCTCGATCACGGCCATCGGCGCGTTGTCACCCTTGCGGGGGCCGATCTTCGTGATGCGGGTGTAGCCACCCTGGCGCTCGGCCATCTGCGGGGCGATCTCCACGAACAGCTCGTGGACGACCGACTTGTCGCGGACGACGGTGAGGACGCGGCGACGGGCGTGCAGGTCGCCGCGCTTGGCGAACGTCACCAGGCGCTCGGCGAGCGGGCGCAGGCGCTTGGCCTTGGCCTCGGTCGTCGTGATGCGCTTGTGCTCGAACAGCGCCGTGGCCAGGTTGGCCAGGATCAGCCGCTCGTGCGCCGGGCCGCCACCGAGCCGGGGACCCTTGGTGGGCGTAGGCATGGTCTTTACTCCTTGGTTCCAGTGATGGGCCGGCGGGTCACGCGCTCAGCGCGCCCGCCTCCCCGGCATCAGTACTGCTCGTCCTCGGTGAAGTCGCCCTCGTCGCCGTCGTAGTACGCGGCGGCGGTGGGGTCGAAGTCGAGCGGGCTGTCCTTGAGGGACAGGTTCAGCTCGGCCAGCTTCTCCTTGACCTCGGTGATCGACTTCGCACCGAAGTTGCGGATGTCGAGCAGGTCGGCCTCCGACCGCGCCACGAGCTCGCCCACGGTGTGGATGCCCTCGCGCTTGAGGCAGTTGTACGACCGGATGGTCAGCTGCAGGTCCTCGATCGGCAGCGCCAGGTCGGCGGCCAGGGCCGCGTCGGTCGGCGACGGGCCGATCTCGATGCCCTCGGCCTCGACGTTCAGCTCGCGGGCGAGGCCGAACAGCTCCACCAGCGTCTTGCCGGCGGACGCCAGGGCGTCGCGCGGGCTGATCGCCGGCTTGGTCTCGACGTCGACGACGAGCTTGTCGAAGTCGGTGCGCTGCTCGACACGGGTCGCCTCGACCTTGTAGGTCACCTTGAGCACCGGCGAGTAGATCGAGTCGACCGGGATGCGGCCGATCTCGGCCTCGAACGACTTGTTCTGGTTGGCCGACACGTAGCCACGGCCGCGCTCGACGGTCAGCTCGATCTCGAGCTTGCCCTTCTCGTTCAGCGTGGCGAGGTGCAGGTCCGTGTTGTGGACCTCCACGCCGGCCGGCGGCACGATGTCCGCCGCGGTCACGTCACCCGCACCCTGCTTGCGCAGGTACATCACGACCGGCTCGTCGTTCTCCGAGGAGACGACGAGGTTCTTGATGTTGAGGATGATCTCGGTGACGTCCTCCTTGACGCCCGGCACCGTGCTGAACTCGTGCAGCACGCCGTCGATCCGGATGCTCGTCACGGCTGCGCCCGGGATGGACGACAGCAGGGTCCGGCGCAGGGAGTTGCCGAGCGTGTAGCCGAAGCCGGGCTCGAGCGGCTCGATGGAGAACCGCGAGCGGTACTCCGAGATGACCTCTTCGGTCAGGGTGGGGCGCTGTGCGATGAGCACTTCGGGGTTCCTCTCAGCGTGCGTCCGCCATATGACGCAGCGCAGGTACTCGCTGGGCGGCGCGGGTCTCGGTCCACCCGCGCGACCGGCCGGCACCGCCACGGGCAGGGGATCGCTCCCCCGCCCGTGGCGGCCCGGCTACGGGTCAGACGCGGCGGCGCTTCGGCGGACGGCAGCCGTTGTGGGCCTGCGGCGTCACGTCCTGGATCGAGCCGACCTCGAGGCCGGCCGCGGTCAGGGAGCGGATCGCGGTCTCACGACCGGAGCCCGGGCCCTTGACGAAGACGTCGACCTTCTTCATGCCGTGCTCGGCGGCCTTGCGCGCGGCGGCCTCGGCGGCCATGCCCGCGGCGTACGGGGTCGACTTGCGCGAGCCCTTGAAGCCCACGTCGCCGCCCGACGCCCAGGAGATCACGGCGCCGCTGGGGTCCGTGATCGAGATGATCGTGTTGTTGAAGGTGCTCTTGATGTGCGCCTGGCCGTGGGAGACGTTCTTCTTCTCCTTGCGGCGCGGCTTGCGCACGGAACTGCGGGTCTTCGGAGGCATCTGCTCGTTCTCTCTCGCTGCTGGTCGTGAGGTCGGTGCCCCGTCGCGGCGCGGGCGGCTGTCCGAGGACAGGCCCGGCGGGCCGCGGGCGGGTTACTTCCGGCCGGCCTTCTTCTTGCCGGCGACGGTGCGCTTCGGGCCCTTGCGGGTGCGCGCGTTGGTCTTGGTGCGCTGACCGCGCACCGGGAGGCCGCGGCGGTGACGCAGGCCCTCGTAGCTGCCGATCTCGACCTTGCGGCGGATGTCCGCGGCGACCTCACGGCGGAGGTCGCCCTCGAGCTTGAAGTTGCCCTCGAGGTAGTCGCGGAGGGTGACGAGCTGGGAGTCGTCCAGGTCCTTGACGCGGGTGTCCGGGCTGATGCCGGTCGCGGCCAGCGTCTGCTGGGCGCGGGTACGGCCGACGCCGTAGATGTAGGTGAGCGCGATCTCGAGCCGCTTCTCGCGGGGGAGGTCGACGCCGACAAGACGTGCCATGTGCCTTTCGGCTCCTTGGACTTCGATCGGAGGTCTGCCGCACCGTCCTCCCGCGGGTCTGCGGGCCCCGGCCTCCGAGCCGGGGGTTCACCGGTCGCGTCCCGCGGTGCGGGTGCGGCCGGTTCGGCGATGCGCTGGTGCCGGTCCGTCAGGATCCGGCGGCGGTGCTGCTCAGGTGCGTCCCGAGCGGCAGGGCGTTCAGCCCTGGCGCTGCTTGTGACGCAGGTTCTCGCAGATCACCTGGACGCGACCGTGCCGGCGGATCACCTTGCACTTGTCGCAGATCTTCTTGACGCTGGGCTTGACCTTCATGGCCTGTTCCTCCGCCGCCGATGCGCCGTGGTCCCTCGCGGGACGCAGGCCGACGGCGATGCTCGTTCGGTCGGTTACTTGTAGCGGTAGACGATGCGCCCGCGGGACAGGTCGTACGGGCTCAGCTCGACCACCACCCGGTCCTCGGGGAGGATCCGGATGTAGTGCTGGCGCATCTTGCCCGAGATGTGGGCGAGCACCTTGTGACCGTTGGTGAGCTCCACGCGGAACATCGCGTTGGGGAGAGCCTCGATCACGCTGCCCTCGATCTCGATGACACCGTCCTTCTTCGCCATGTCCTCCGCTAACTCTTGTCCTGAACTGCCGGTCCACGCCGTCGTCTCCCCCCGGCGGTGCCGGCGGGTCCGGTGCGGACGTGGTGGACGTGCCCTGGGTCCTGGCGTCCGGCGACCGGCCCGCACGCGCGCGGCCGCGGATGCGGCCGGCTCGGGCGGGACGTGCGACAGCGCGAGGGCGCACACCCAACGGACGATCATACGCCATCGGGCCCGCTCGGGGAAACGCGGTCGGGCGCCGTCAAGCGGACGCGCCGGAGCCGGGCACGACGGGTCAACGCCCGTGGCGCGTGGGTTCTTCCCCCGCGCCACGGGCGCCCCCGGGTGGGCCGTCAGGCCCGGTGCCGGCTCCCCGCCGCGCGCACCCGGCGCCCGGACCCTCGCGACGCGGTCGCCAGCAGGGCCGCGCCGAGCGCGAGCAGCGCGCCCGCCGCCACCAGCGGCCACGCCGCGTCGGACCCCGTGGTCGCGAGGTCGCCGCCCGGTGCCGTGCCGGTCGCGCCGCCCGTGCGCGCGGCCGGCTCGCTCCACGCCACGTCGTCGGCCGCGAGCACGTCGAACCGGTAGCCCCGGCCGTCGACCGACACGGTCGCCGTGTTGGTGACCTCCGCCCCGGCCGCGGTCAGGCCCGTGACGATCCGCACGGTGGCGGACTCCCCCGCCGGCAGCGGGCTGTCGTGGTCGCAGGTGACGACCCGGTCGACGGCGACGCAGTCGAACCCGGTGCCGGAGGCGGACCGGAAGGTCAGCGAGCCGGGCAGCGCGTCGACGACGGTGAAGCCGGCGTAGGCGTCCTGGGTGCCCGTGGACATCACGGTGACGTCCCAGGTGACGCTGTCCGCGGTGCGGGCGACCGGGACCTTGCGCAGCGCGAGCTGCACGTCGTCCGCGAGCACCAGGCCGAAGTCCAGCGTGGGGTCGGACTCGCCGCCCACCAGGACGCGCGAGGTCGCGGTCCAGGTGGCCGAGTCGAGCGCCGGGTCGGAGCCCGCGCCGGCGACGGTCGGCGCGTAGCCGGCCAGCGCCGCGGCGGAGGCGATCCGGTCCAGGCGCACGACGTACTCCCCCGGCAGCAGGCCGGCGAAGGCGTACGCGCCGTCGGCGTCCGTGGTGACCGGCCCGACCGGCGCGCCGGACGCGTCGGTGACCGCGTGCCCGTCGGTGGTCCGCAGCTCGACCACCACGCCGGGCACGCCCTCCTCGTCCGGCCCCTGCAGGCCGTCGAGGTCCGCGTCGAACCAGACGAGGTCCCCGACCGCGACCGGGCGCTCCACGAGGCCCGTGTCCCAGGTGTCGTCCACGTAGGCGGCGGTGAGGCCGTCCGCCGCAGTGGCCGGGCGGACGCCCGCGGTGCCGGCGCCGACGGTGATCACCGGGGTCCGGGCGACACCGGGGGCGGTCTCCTCGGCGTCCGAGTCGGCGTCGGCGCGCGGGGCGGCGGCGGACCGCGCGGTCGTCCAGGTGTACCGCGCGGCGTCGGGGCCGGAGAGCTCGAGCTCGACGCGGTACGCGCCGGGCTCCAGCAGGTCGAACCGCCAGCGGCCGTCCGTGTCGGTCACCGTGCTGGCGACCTCCGCGTCCGTCGCGTCGAGCAGCCGGACGGCGACGCCCGGGAACGACGGCTCGCCGGCGCCCTGGACCCCGTCGCGGTCGGAGTCGAGCCACACCCGGTCGCCGAGCGCCCACAGCGGGCGGAACCCGAAGTCCAGGGTGTCGTCCGCCTGCCCGCCCACCAGGGGGGCGGCCGTCGAGGCGGAGCCCGCCGCGGAGTCGGTCGCCGCGTCGCCGGCGCCCGTGACGGTCGGCCGGTACGGCGCGAGCGCGGCCGCGGAGGCGGCCTCGTCGACCGTCACGGTGTACGCGCCGGGCAGCAGCCCGGTGAAGGCGTACGCCCCGTCGGCGTCCGTGGTGACCGGGCCGACCGGCGCACCGGCGGCGTCGGTGACCGGGTCGCCCTGGGCGTCGGCCAGCGTGAGCACCACGCCGGCCAGGCCGGGCTCGCCGGCGTCCTGCACGCCGTCGCCGTCGACGTCGACCCACACCCGGTCGCCGACCCGCGCGGGCAGCTCGGCGAGGCCGGCGTCCCGGGTCGGGTCCGCGGCGTCCGCGTCGGCGCCCGCCCAGGCGGGGTCGCCGGCGAGGGCGGAGACGGCCGTGAGGCCCGCCGCGCCGGGGGTCAGCGTGAACGCCGCCGTCCGGCCGAGGCGCGGGGTCGCGGCGACGACGTCGGAGTCGCCGGCGGCGTCCCCGACGAGCGCGGAGGTGAAGGTCCACCGCTGCGCCAGGGAATCGGGCAGCTCGACCTCGACCCGGTAGGTGCCCGGGTCGAGCGCGTCGAACACGTACGACCCGTCCGCTCCGGTCACGGTGGTCGCCAGGACCGCGTCGCCCGCCCCGAGCAGGCGCACGGTGGCGCCCTCGACGGCGGCCTCGCCCGCGCCCTGGCGGCCGTCGCGGTCCGCGTCGAACCAGACGCGGTCGCCGACGGCGAGCGGCCGCCACTGCAGACCGGCGTCGTGCGAGACGTCCACCTGGGTCGCGACGAGGTCCGGGTGCGCGTCCTGCCACGCCTGCGGCATCGAGCCGACCGCGGTGGTCTCGGCGCCGCCGGCGCCGAGCACGACGCCCGCGTCCACGGCCGAGGCGGGCGCGTCCGGGTCCACGACGGCGTCGGAGTCGACGGTGTCGTCGGAGCCCACGCCGACCCGGGTGTACCGGTACTGCGCGGCGAGCGCGTCCGGCAGCGTGTACGCGAGGTCGTAGGTCCCGGCGGGCAGGCCGTCGACCAGCCAGTCGCCGTCCGCGTCGGTGACGGCGGAGGCGACGTAGGTCGCGGTGCCGCCGGCGACGTCGAGCACGTCGACGGTCACGCCCGGCACGCCGGGCTCGGCCGCGACGTCCTCCGACTGCCGGCCGTCCCGGTCGGCGTCGAGCCAGACCCGGTCGCCGACGGCGACCAGCGGGTCGGACCCGGCCGCCGCGAGGGCGAACCGGGCGCCTGCCTTCAGCGGCACGGAGGTGACGTCCGCCGGACGCCCGGCGGCGGCGTCGGACGGGACGCGGAACGCGAACGACCCCCACGTGTCGGCCGCGGCGGGCGCGCCGGACAGCGGCGTGCGCATGGCCCACTGCACCCGGACGGACTCGCCGGAGGAGAACCGGTCGGCCGAGGTGAAGCTCACGACCAGCTTGAAGCCGGTCACGCGCGCCGCCTGGGCCGCCGGCACCCGCTGGCCCGGGGTCAGCGGGGTGCTGCTCCAGGTCGAGGGCACCGGGTCGAACGCGCCGCTGGGCGCGAGACCGCCCTGCCGGTAGTCCGCCGTGGTCGTGTACACCGCGACGGTCGCCCCGGACGGCAGCCCCGCCCCGGTCACCAGGCCGGGCACGACGCCGTCCCAGACCGGCCGCCACTGGCTGCCGCGGCTGCCGGAGGCGGTGCCGTCCATCGCCGGGTAGTCACCGGTGGTGGGGAGCATCGAGATCATCTCGAGCCGGTCGGTCGAGATGGTCGCGCGGCTGGTCACCTGCACCTGCCACTGGGTCGTCGAGCCGGCCGTGGTGACGACCGAGCACGGGAACCGGTACCAGTCGCGGTCGCCCGCGCCGGTCCCGCGCGGGGCGCAGTCGGCCGCCTGGCCGGGGCGCGGCGCGGTCGTGCGGACGGCGCCCTGCGTGCCGGCGGCGTCGCGGACCCACTCCTCGGAGACGTAGACGTTCGCGCCGCCGATGGTGACCGCCGCGGCGCGCGCCAGGCAGGCCGCGGTCGCCGCGTCGTAGCTGCCGGGCGTGCAGGCGGTGCCCCCGTCGTTGCCGGTCGGCGCGGCCTGCACCGGGCGGGACGCGGAGGCGGCGGTGGCCGTGTTGACGATCGAGGTGGTCGACAGGTCGGTGGCGATCCGCACCCAGAGCAGCACCTCGACGGCGGCGCCGGGGGCGAGCCGGCTGTCGGCCGGGAACGTCAGCGTCAGCACGCCGTCCGCCGCGGTGACCGTCGGGTCGCCGAGCGGGCTGGCGCCGCCGCCGGCGGCCTGCACGACCACCGGCGCCTGGCCCTCGGGGGCGGTGCCGTGGACGAGCGAGCCGTCCTCGGGCAGGCGGTCGGTGACCACCAGGCCGGTCAGGTCGGCGGCGTTCGCGCCGCTCGCGGTGTTGGCGACCGCGATCCGGTACCGGACGAAGTCGCCCGGGGCCCGGGACGCCGCGTCCAGCTCCGTCTTCTGCACCTGGAGGGTCGCGGCGCCGGCGTGCACGGTGGTGCCGACGGGGCCGGCGGACTGCGCCTGGGAGCCGAGGTCGGCGCGCAGCGCCTGGGCGGTCACCGAGTTGCTGATCGTCCCGCGGGCGGTCTCGCCCGGGTTCGCGGTGAGCTCGGCCCGGCCCTGGTAGCGCCAGCCGTCGGCGCCGACGGCGCTGGGCAGGCCGCCGGTGCGCAGCTCCTCGCGCAGCGTGCCGGTGAGCACGGCGCGGCCGTAGCCCTGCCCGGGGGCGGGGATCGTCGAGCCGTCGGTGTCGAGGAACCGCAGCCGGACGCCGACGACGTCGGCCGCCCGCGCGCCGTGCAGCGGGGCGAGGACGGCGAGGTCGAACGTCCCGGTCGGCTGCACCGCGGCCCACGCCTGCCAGGCCTGCGTCCCCGTGTAGGTCCCGTCGGCCGCGATCTCGAGGTCGGGGCCCGCGACGAGGACCTCGAGCTCGGCGCGCTCGACGCCGGACGGCACGGACTGCACCGCCACCGTCCGCAGGTCCACCGCGTTGAAGTACCGCGGGTCCGCGTCGGTGAGCAGCAGCTGGTCGGCCGGGGTGAGGCCGAAGTTCTGCACGGACAGCGTGCTGGTGATCGCCGGCGTCGCGGCGTCGCGCTGCACGTCGACCGGCGAGACGGTCACGGTCGGGAACGCCTCGAGCTGGGCGCCGCGCAGCGTCACGGCGTCGCGGGCGGTGCCGGACGCCGTCCCCGGCGCGCACGTGGGCGTGCGGGACATGCCCCGCGTCTCGGCCGCGCAGACGCGGGCGTCGGTGACGGTGGCCTCGGCGACGTTGGCGACCGTGACCTCCTCGCCCTGCCCGGAGATCGCGCTCGCCTCGGGGACCTCGCCGGTGACCCGGTCGTGCGCGAGCAGCCGGGTGCCGAGCACCAGGCGCGCCTGGTTGGTCCAGGCGATCCGGCCCGTGTAGCGCACCTGGAGGCCGACGACGTCGGCCAGGGCGGCCTCGTCCGCGTCGAGCAGCTCGGCCCGCGGGACGGTGCGGTGCGTCAGGGTGTTGTCCGCCGCCCGCTCGTACACGACCACCTCGACCGCGGTCGCGCCCGGCAGGCCGCTCGCGTCGGTGAGCTCGCGGACGTCCGTGACGGCGAACGCCGCGAACGGCGCGTCCTCGTCGAGCGACGTGGCGGTGTCGATGCCCCGCGGCTCGGTCAGCACGAGCTGGTCGACGCGGGTGCCGGACGCGCTGGCGGCGGTGGCCGTGAGCGTCGCGGTCGGCCACGCGGAGTCCGGCGCCGTCGACGGGTCCACCGGCAGGGCGAGGTCGTGCAGGTTGCTGCTGCCGGTCAGCGGGCTGCCGTTCGCGTCGCGGAGCCAGGTCTTGGTGGCGGTCGCACCGAGCGAGGCGGGCTGCACGGTCACCGTGCGCTCGCCGACCGGGTTGACCGGTCCGCCGAGGTCGACGAGCGCGCCGCCGGACAGCGCGGTGCCGGTCACGGCGCCGGAGTTCTCGACCGCGCCCGGCGCGGAGCCCGTGTAGGTGTACGCGTCGTTGACCGGCTCGCCCGTGGCGCGCGAGGTGTCCCGCAGCGCGAACGTGAGCGCGGCCTTGCGCGCCGGCGCGTCCGTCGACGCGACCGCGCCGGTGGTCAGCGTGCCGAGCAGCCCGCGCCGCCAGTCCGAGGCGGCGAGCGCCTGGCGCTCGGAGTCGGGCCGCGCGGCGTACACGAGCTGCACGCCGCCGATCCGCGCGCGCAGCGTCGACGACTGCACGGACATGCCCGGGAACGACCCCGCGTACGGGAACGCGCCCTGCGCGGCGGCCCCGCCGAACGCGACGTCCGAGCGGGCGGCGGCCGGGTTCGTGCGGTCGGTCCAGGCCGAGCCGGTCCACACGCGGGTCGCCAGCGACTCCCAGCGGTCGTCCACCACGTCGAACACCCGCACGTCGGTGACCCGGTCGAAGACCAGGTAGGGGTCGTACACGCCCGAGGCGGTGGGGCCGGAGGTGATCGGCTGGACTCCGGCGAGGTCGAAGGTGTCGTAGAAGCTGTGCGCGGGACCGGTCGCCGGGTCCTGCTGGGCGCCGGTGACGCCGTTCGCGTCGGTGACGGTCGCGGTCGACAGGTCCTGGCCGCCGGTGCCCCAGGTCAGCGTCGCGGTCGTCGCGTCGCCGTTGCCCTCGGTGCGGTCGCGGTTGTCCATCGTCTTCACCAGCGCCGGGTAGCCCGCACCGCCGGTGCCGCCGAGCATCTGCACCGTGTCCGAGACGCGCCGGACCGGGCTGGTCACGACGAAGCCCTCGATGGCGGCGGACGAGGTGATCTGCGCGACGTTGGTCCGGTCGGCGCCGTCGGCCCAGGTGCCGGCGGAGACGCCGTCCCGGAGCGCGAAGGTGATCCGGACGCGCGCACGGTCGTTGTTCGCGAACGTGCCGCCGCCGGGACGGGTGACCACGACCCGGACACCGCGCCAGGTGGCGGTGTCGCCCAGGTCGGTCGTCGTCCCGCCGGTGAAGTCGACCCACTGCGGGTCGTCGGCCGTGTAGTACTGCAGCCGCGCGGACCCGCCCGCGGGCACGGTGGTCTCGACCGAGGTCGGGGCGAACGCGGTCCACCACGCGGTGCCGGCGATGCCGCCGGACTGCGCGGTGCGCGCGGCGGCGCTGTCCTCGAGGGTCAGCGTGTCGGGCAGGTGCCCGCTCCCCCCGCTCAGCGGGCGCGCCGTCGCCTCGAGCACGGCGTTCACGGTCGCGCCCGCGCTGCGGGTGACGTACGGCTCGGCGACGTACTTGGTGCCGGCGACGTCGACGGTCGGCACCGCGACGGACACGGTGGCGGCGGTGACCGGGCGGTTGCCGCTCGCCTGGGTGCGCGGGGTCACGGCCGAGGTGTCGGTTCCGAGCCGGGTGGTCGCGACGGTGTGCACCGCGTAGGTCGCGGCGGTGCTCGCGGTCGCGGTGCGGGCGAGGTAGGGCAGCGTGACGGAGGCGCCCATCGGCACCGCGGCACCGGTGCCGTGCACGGTGGCGCGGAACCCGGTGACCTCGGACCACGACCCGAGGCCGAACGCGGCCGGGTCGGTCGGCACGGCGGGCGCCGCGGCGTCGAGGTCCACGGTGTGCTCGACGGTGCCGACCAGGACCGTCAGCTCCAGCCGGGCGGGGCCGGTCAGCCCCTGGACGACGACGCCGGAGCCGTCCGCGCTGTCGGTGCGGCCGGCGCCGGTGCCGCGCGCGGCGCCGAAGCCCGCGAACGACAGGCCCGCGCCGAACGGGTTGGCCAGGGCCGGGAGGTCGGGGTCGAGCGCCGCGTTCGTCGCGGCGACCTGCGCGGCGGTGGCCGGGACCTCGACGACGAGCGCCTCCACGGCGCGGCGCGACCAGTTGGTGCCCGCCGCGGTGCCGCGGACGAAGCCGCCGCCGTACACCGGCGTGCTGAGCCCGGTGAGCGCGGTCGCCGAGCCGGCGTACGCGCGCGGGTCGTAGATCCGCAGCCCCCGGGTGTCGGCGACGGCGGCGGACGTCGCCGCGCCGCGCGCGGCGCGGGTGGTCGCGGTGCCGGTCACCGTGAGCGTGTTCATGTCGGCGGCGGCGGAGAACGACGCCGCGCCCGCGGTCACGTAGTCGGCCTTGGCGCCGGTCCGGGTGACGGGAGTCGCGTCCTGGCTGAGGTGCTCACGCACGTCGACCCGGAGCGTGGCGGGCGAGCCGGACGCGACGAGGCCGCCGGCCGCCGCGGCGAACACGACTCGCAGGCCGGTGAGCCGGGAACGCGTGCCCGCGTCGAGGCCGGCCAGCAGGTCGGCCTCGGCGTCCGCCCCGGTGACGGTGCCGACCGCCACCGGCGCGGGCATGCCCGACCCGGACCAGGTCCACCCGGTCACGGTCGCGGTCGCCGCACCGGCGGGCCAGGAGGCGATCGCCAGGCCGGTGAGGTCGGTGAGCATGCCCACCGTGCCGGCCGCGGGAGCCGCCGCCGGGTCGGTGCCGCCCCAGGTGAGCGTGAGGCTGTCCGCGGGGTCGCCGGTGAGCGCGCCGACGACGGTCGCGCTGTTCGTCGGGGTGTCCGCGCCGTCCTCGACGCCCGAGAGCCAGCCCTCCCGGGCCCAGGTGACCTGGGTGCTGGTGGCGAGGTTCACCGGGAACTCCCCGGTGACGCGGATCCGGCCCTTCGTGCCGGCGCCGCCCGTCGCCGTCGGGGTCGCGGTGATCGTCCCGGTCTGGGTGCCGCCCGCCGCGGGGGCGACGAGGCGGGTCGACAGGCGCAGGTCCCCGCTGACGCCCGACTGCAGCCCGGTGAGGCCGTCCGAGGTCCGCGCGGTGAACCGCACGGAGAAGGCCGCTGCCGCGGTCGCGTCGGTGGTCGTCGTCCCGCCCACGGCGTCGGCCCAGTACTCGACGGTGGCGCCGAGGCCCGACACGTCCAGCGCCTGCGTCAGCCGGAGCGCGTCGAGCACCACGTCCATCGTCGCGTGCTCGCAGGACGACTCGTCGCCCGCGCACCGGTAGCCCAGCGTGCTGCTGACGGTGCCGGCCGCGGGGCTCGCGGTGTAGGCGGCATCGAACCCGAACTCCGGGTCGGCCGGCGGCGCCGCCTGCGCGGTCGCGCCGGACGTCACCGTGAAGCCCGTGACGGTGAGCACCGGGTCGGCGGCGAACGCGGCGGGCGCCCCGGTGACCAGCAGCAGGGGCGCGAGCAGCGCCGCGACGACCGCGAGCACGGCGGGGCGGCGGAG
>NZ_JAANNB010000108.1 GCF_011603975.1 Cellulomonas sp. IC4_254
GTGCCCGGGCTCGGCCGCGCGTCCGACCTGCGCGCACCCGGTCGGGGCCGCGGCGCGACGCACGGGCCCGACGACCCCGCCGCGGGAGCCGCCGGCGCGGCATGATGGCGTCATGCTGACCGCCATCGTGCACATCGACACCGAAGCCGACCGCATCCCCGAGGCCGCCGCCGCCATCGCCAACATCCCCGGCGTGAGCGAGGTCTACTCCGTGACGGGCGGCGTCGACCTGATCGCCATGGTGCGCGTCCGCGTGCACGAGGAGCTGGCCGACATCATCGCGGACCGGGTCAGCAAGGTGGACGGCGTCGTCCGGACGCAGACCTTCATCGCGTTCCGCACGTACTCGCAGCACGACCTCGAGCAGGCCTTCGCCCTCGGCATCGAGGACTGACCGGCCCGCGCCGCCCGCCCGCTCGCGCTCGACGCCGAGCGCCCATCACACGTGTCGAGCGCCTACCCAGCGGGTAGGCGCTCGACACGTCGGGTAGGCGGTCGCGACGGACACGGCACGGCGCCGCCGCGGCTCAGGCCGAGGCCGCCGCCCAGCGCGCCAGCACGTCCGCCGCCGCGCCCGAGTCCACGGCCTGCGCCGCGTGCGACAGGCCCGCGCGCAGCCGCGCGACGAGGTCGCCGCCGTCGGCGCCGGTCCCGGGCAGGCTGCCGTCCGCGACGAGCGCGGCCGCGGCGTTGAGGAGCACGGTCTCCCGCGACGCCACCGCCTCGCCGGCGAGCACGGCCCGCGCCACGCCCGCGTTGAACGCCGCGTCGGCGCCGCGCAGGTCCCCGACGGTCACCGGCGCGAGCCCGAGGTCGGCGACCGGGTCGAGCGCGTGCTCGGTCACCGCGCCGCCGGTCACGTGCCAGATCCGCGACGTGCCGGTCGGCGCGAGCTCGTCGAGCCCGTCGTCGCCGCGGAACACCAGCGCCTCGGTGCCCCGGCGCGCCAGCACGCCCGCGACCAGCCCGGCCATCCGCGCGTCGGCGACGCCGATCGCGGCGGCGGCCGGCTGGGCCGGGTTGGTGAGCGGGCCGAGGAAGTTGAACACCGTCTTGATGCCGAGGTCCCGCCGCGCGACGGCGACGTGCCGCATCGCCGGGTGGAACGTCAGGGCGAAGCAGAACGTGATGCCGACCTCGGACGCGAGCTGCGCGACGCGCTCGGGGGTCTGGTCGAGCCGGATGCCGAGGGCCTCCAGCACGTCCGCCGACCCGGAGGACGACGACGCCGCCCGGTTGCCGTGCTTGACCACGCGGACGCCCGTGCCCGCGACGACGACGGAGGCCATGGTCGAGACGTTGACGGTGTGCGCGCGGTCGCCGCCGGTGCCGACGATGTCGACGGCGCGGCCCGGGACCTCGAACCGCAGCGCGTGCGCGAGCATCGTGTCGGCCAGCGCCGTGAGCTCGGCGACGGTCTCCCCCTTGGCGCGCAGCGCGGTGAGGAAGCCGGCGACGCGGGCGGGCGAGGCGGACCCGGACATGATCTCGTCCATGGCCCAGGCGGTCTGGGCCTCGTCGAGGTCCCGCCGCTCGACGAGCGTGGTGAGCAGGTCGGACCAGGTGACCTGCTCGGTCATGCCGCGGGGGTCCGGGCGAGCAGGCCCACGACGGCGTCGTGCAGCTCGACCGGGTCGAGGGGCTGGGAGACCACGCCGTCCGCGTCGGACCAGGCGGCGAGCCAGGCGTCCTGGGGCCGGCCGGTCAGCACGAGCACCGGCGGGCAGCGGAACACCTCGTCCTTGACCTGGCGCGCGAGGGCCATGCCGCCGACCTTGGCGGCCTCGCCGTCGAACACGAACAGGTCGTAGCCGCCGGCCTCCGCCTGCTCGAGCGCGGCCTGCGGCGTGGCGACCTCGGCCCACCGGATGTCCGGCTCGCCCCGGCCCAGCCGGCGGCCGACGCCGAGGCGCACCTGCGCGCGGGTGTCGACGTCGTCGCTGTAGAGCAGGATGCGCGGGCCCTCGGCGGGCGCGGCGGGGGTGGCGTCAGCGGCCATGGTCGTCCTTCGCTCGTGCGGGGGGACGTGTCGCGCGCGTCCCTGCCCTGCATCTTGGCACGACCGCCGACACGCCGGTCGCGACGCTCCGACCTGCCCGCGAACCCGCGGAACGAGGTGACGATGTGACAGAAACCTCGGCGACGTGCGGGGACTAAGGACCCACGCGCAGCCGCCATGAGCCATACTGACAGGCGTGACGACCGCAACGGCTGCCCCCGCCTCCGCTCCCCACGTGAGCGTCAACCGACCGAACCCCGTGTCGGTCGGGACGATCGTGTGGCTGGCCTCGGAGCTCATGTTCTTCGCCGGCCTGTTCGCCATGTACTTCACGCTCCGGGCGACGGTGACCGAGGAGTGGGCGGTCCAGACGGAGAAGCTGAACGTCACGTTCGCGGCGATCAACACGACGGTGCTGCTGCTGTCGTCGGTCACCTGCCAGATGGGCGTCTGGGCCGCCGAGCGGTTCCAGCCGGTCCGCTCCGGCTCGCTGCTCAACGTCCGCGGCTGGGGCATGAACGAGTGGATGACGCTCACCTACATCATGGGCGCGTTCTTCATCGGCGGTCAGGTCTTCGAGTACGCGGAGCTCGTGCACGAGGGCCTCACCATCTCGTCCAGCCCGTACGGCTCGGTGTTCTACCTGACCACCGGGTTCCACGGCCTGCACGTGGTCGGCGGCCTCATCGCCTTCCTGTTCCTGCTGGGCCGCTCGTTCACCTCGAAGCGGTTCGGCCACCACGAGGCGACCACCGCCATCGTGACCTCGTACTACTGGCACTTCGTCGACGTGGTCTGGATCGCGCTGTTCGCGACCATCTACCTCATCAAGTGACCAGCCCGCACCACCCGCTGTCCCCCCGTAGAGCCCCCCGCACGCCCGAGACGAGGATCCATCCGTGAAGGCACTCGCCGCCCGCAGGCACCACCGGTCAGCGCCGGTCGTGCTGCTCCTGCTGGCGCTGCTGCTGACCGGAGCGGTGTACGCGATCGCCCAGCCCGCCAGCGCCGACGCGGCGCAGGCTGCGGCCAGCGAGAGCGACGTCGCCGCCGGTCAGAAGCTGTTCCAGGCCAACTGCGCCACCTGCCACGGCGTCTCCGCCGAGGGCCGGGAGGCCGTCGACGGCGGCGCCGGCGGCCCGTCCCTCATCGGCGTGGGTGCCGCCGCGGTCGACTTCCAGGTCGGCACCGGCCGCATGCCCGCCCAGATGAACGGCGCGCAGATCCAGGCCAAGCCGGTCCAGTTCACGCAGGACGACATCAACAAGCTCGCGGCCTACGTCGCGTCCCTGGGTGCCGGCCCGGCGATCCCGACCGAGGAGCAGGTCGACCCGAGCAAGGGCGACGCGGCCAACGGCATGGCCCTGTTCCGCACGAACTGCGCCATGTGCCACAACGCGGTCGGCGCCGGTGGCGCGCTGTCCCAGGGCAAGTGGGCCCCCGCGCTCGACGACACGACGCCCACGCACATCTACGAGGCGATGCTGACCGGCCCGCAGTCCATGCCGGTGTTCAACGACGCCAACATCACCCCGGACGAGAAGCGCGACATCATCGCCTACCTCGACGAGCAGCGCGACGGCTCGCCCGGCGGCCTGTCCCTCGGCTCGCTCGGCCCGGTCTCCGAGGGCCTGTGGGCCTGGGTGGTCGGCATCGGCCTGCTGATCGGCGCCTCGGTCTGGATCGGAGCCAAGTCCTCGTGAGCACGCACCACGACCCCTCGACCGACCTGACGACCCGCGACGGCGCCCCGCTGCCGGAGCGGTTCGAGGACCCGGGCCTGCACGAGCACCGCGCCCGCGTGGGCGACACCGACCCGAAGGCGCAGAAGCGCGCCGAGCGGCAGGTCGTCGTCCTGTTCACGATCTCGATCCTCGGCACCATCGGCGCGATCGTCGCGTACGCCCTGGTGCCCCCGGGCGAGACCGTCGGCACCATGCGGCTGTCCAACCTGCTGCTCGGCCTGGGCCTGTTCCTCGGCCTGGCCGGCATCGGCCTCGCGGCCGTGCACTGGGCCAAGTCGCTCATGAACGACCACGAGCGCGCCGAGGACCGGCACCCGACCGCGTCGTCCGACGCCGTCCGCGTCAAGGCCGTCGAGGCCCTGCGCGAGGGCGCGAAGGACTCCTCGATCGGCCGCCGCGGCGTGCTCAAGGGCGCGATGGTGACCTCGCTCGCCCTGTTCCCGCTGGCGATCGCCGTGCCGCTGGTCGGCAACCTCGGCGGCGGCTGGGACGTCTCGCAGTCCAAGCGGACGATGTGGCGCCGCGGCACCCGCCTGACCATCGACCCGTCCGGCCGCCCGATCAAGGCGTCCGACGTGACGATCGGCTCCGCGTTCCACGTCATCCCCGAGGGCCTCGAGGAGGCGGAGCACCCGCTGAACGAGAAGGCCAAGGCCGTCGTGCTGATGGTCCGGATGGACCCGCGCGACATCAAGTCCGAGCAGGGCGAGGGCTGGAGCTACGACGGCATCCTCGCGTTCTCGAAGATCTGCACCCACGTCGGGTGCCCCGTCGCCCTCTACGAGCAGCAGACGCACCACATCCTGTGCCCGTGCCACCAGTCGACCTTCGACGCCGCCGACGGCGCCAAGGTGGTCTTCGGCCCCGCGCACCGCCCGCTGCCCCAGCTGCCGATCACCGTCGACGACGAGGGCTACCTCGTCGCCCAGGACGGCTTCGACTCCCCCATCGGCCCGTCCTTCTGGGAGCGCCTCACGTGAGCACCGTCGACTCTCCCCCGGCACCGCCGACGCGCACCACGCGCGCCGCGGCGGCGACCGCGGACTACCTGGACCAGCGCACCGGCGTCGGCAACGCCGTCAAGGAGTTCGCGCGCAAGATCTTCCCCGACCACTGGTCGTTCCTCCTGGGTGAGATCGCGCTCTACTCCTTCGTGGTGCTGCTCATCTCGGGCACGTTCCTCACCATGTTCTTCGTGCCCTCGATGACCGAGGTGCACTACCACGGCCCGTGGGCGGCCATGGACGGCGTGCAGATGTCCGAGGCGTTCGCCTCGACCCTGCGCCTGTCGTTCGAGGTCCGCGGCGGCCTGCTGATGCGCCAGATCCACCACTGGGCCGCGCTGATCTTCATGGCGTCGATCGTGACGCACATGATGCGCGTGTTCTTCACCGGCGCGTTCCGCAAGCCCCGTGAGCTCAACTGGCTCGTCGGCTTCACGCTGATGATCCTGGGCCTGCTGGCCGGCTTCTCCGGCTACTCGCTCCCCGACGACGTGCTGTCCGGCAACGGCCTGCGCATCGCCGACGGCGTGGCCCGTGCCATCCCGATCCTCGGGTCGTACATCTCGTTCGCGCTGTTCGGCGGCGAGTTCCCGGGCACCGAGCTGATCCCCCGGCTGTTCACGGTGCACATCCTGCTGATCCCGGCGCTGATCCTCGCGCTCATCGGCCTGCACCTGCTCATGGTCGTGCTGCACAAGCACACCCAGTACCCCGGCTCGGGCCGCACCGACAAGAACGTCGTCGGCTACCCGCTGTTCCCCGTGTACGTGGCCAAGGCCGGCGGCTTCTTCTTCGTGGTGTTCGCGGTCATCGCCCTCATGGCGGCGACCATGACCATCAACCCGGTGTGGAACTACGGCCCGTTCGACCCGGGCGTCGTGTCCGCGGGCGCGCAGCCCGACTGGTACATGCTGTTCCTCGAGGGCGGCCTGCGCCTGATGCCGGGCTGGGAGTTCGTCATCGGCGAGTACACCGTCTCGATGAACATCCTGGTCCCCGGCGTGATCATCCCGGGCATCCTGTTCACGACGCTCGCCCTGTGGCCGTTCATCGAGGCCTTCGCGACCGGCGACAAGCGCGAGCACCACGTGCTCGACCGCCCGCGCAACGCGCCGTTCCGCACCGCGTTCGGCGTCGCGTTCCTCACGGCGTTCATGGTGCTGGTCCTCGCGGGGTCGAACGACCTCATCGCGACGCACTTCCACCTGTCGATCAACGACATCACGTGGACGTTCCGGGTCCTGCTGTTCGTCGGCCCCGCGATCGCCTTCTGGATCACCAAGCGCATCTGCCTGTCGCTGCAGCGCAAGGACCGCGAGCTGGTCCTGCACGGCCACGAGACCGGCCGCATCGTCCGGTTCGCGTCCGGCGAGTACATCGAGGTGCACAAGCCCCTCGACGCGCACGAGCGGTGGCTGCGGGTGCAGCACGAGCCGCGTCGCCCGCTCGAGATCGAGCCGGCGGAGGACTCGCGCGGCGTCCGCCGCAAGGGCTACCGGATCGACGCGGCCCGGCGCCGGCTGTCGAAGGTCTTCTACGAGGACCGGGTCGAGCCCGTCACGCCGGCGGAGCTCGCCGCGGCCCAGTCGCACGGCGGCCACGACGCCCTGCCGCTCGCGCAGGAGGAGCGCCACGAGGAGCTGACGGCCGGTGCGTCCGGCAGCCGGCACCTGGCCCCCGAGCCCGAAGACACCGAGGGCACGCAGGGCACCCAGCGCCGCTGAAACCGGCGCTGACCTGGGGAATCATCCCGAGCGCCCGGTCGTTGCACCGGGTGGGCGA
This sequence comes from Cellulomonas sp. IC4_254, assembly GCF_011603975.1. Taxonomy (GTDB): domain Bacteria; phylum Actinomycetota; class Actinomycetes; order Actinomycetales; family Cellulomonadaceae; genus Cellulomonas. The sequence goes on from NZ_JAANNB010000108.1 coordinate 6,531, forward strand.
GACGATCTCCGCAAGGACGACCCCGCCCGGGTCGCACCGGCTCACCGCCGGAGCGGCCCGGGCGTCGTCGTCCCCGGAGACCGTCGGACCCGACGTGCCACCGAGCCGGTCCCCCGGCCCGGGAGGCCGGGGAGCACCCGGTCGTGGTACGACAGAGGAGGTGCGCCCGCCCCACGGCGGGGCGCACCTGCTGCGAAGACGCCTGCCGCGGCGAACCGACGCCGGGGCCTGAGCTCAGAGAGGCACTGATGGCTGACTACACCCTTCCGGACCTGCCCTACGACTACGCGGCGCTGGAGCCGCACATCTCCGGCCGCATCATGGAGCTGCACCACGACAAGCACCACGCGACGTACGTGGCCGGCGCCAACACGACGCTGGAGAAGCTGGCGGGGGCCCGGGAGTCCGGCGACTTCGCCGCCGTGGCCGGCCTGGAGAAGACCCTGGCCTTCAACCTCGGCGGCCACGTGAACCACTCGGTGTTCTGGGAGAACCTCTCCCCCGACGGCGGCGACAAGCCGGTCGGCGAGCTCGCCGCGGCGATCGACGAGTTCTTCGGCTCGTTCGACAAGTTCCAGGCGCACTTCACGGCCAACGCCACGTCCATCATGGGCTCCGGCTGGTCGATCCTGGCCTGGGACTCCCTGGGCGAGAAGCTCGTCATCGTGCAGCTGTACGACCAGCAGGGCAACATCCCGCTGGGCATCGTGCCGATCGTCGTGCTCGACATGTGGGAGCACGCGTTCTACCTCGACTACGTCAACGTCAAGGCGGACTACGTCAAGGCGTGGTGGAACATCGTGAACTGGGCGGACGCCGCCGAGCGTTTCACCCGCGCGCGCACCCAGACCTCGGGCCTCATCGTCCCGTCGCTCTGAGCCCGCGGGCGGCCGCCTGCGCGGCTCCCTGAGGCACGCCGAGGCCGGCCACCCCTCCCCTGGGGCGGCCGGCCTCTCGCGTCCCCGCAGACGCCGTCCTGCGCCCTCCGACCGGCCTGTAGATCCGCGCCACCACCCCGAGGCGACCCGACGCCGGCGCCCGCGCCCGCCCCTGGCCGCCGCGCGGGCCCAGCGCCCCGCGGCGGCCGCTCGGGGGACTCACGCGGGCTCCCAGGGAGGACCAGCGCGCCGAGATAGGGCCTGCACGCCGAGATAGGGCCGTCGCGGGTCCTATCTCGAACCGACGGCCCTATCTCGGCTGCAGCACGGGGCGGGCGGGGACGCAGCAGGGCCGGGTCCCCGTGGGGTACCCGGCCCTGCTGCGTGCGGTCAGCGCGTCAGTGCGCGTGCTGCCCGCGGGAGAACTCGAAGATCCAGCCGACGAGGCCGATGATGCCGAGCGCGACGCCGACGTACAGCAGCCACCAGCCGATGGCCATGCCGAGGAACACCAGCGCCCCGGCGAAGGCGATCGTGATCGGCCACCAGCTCCACGGGCTGAACACGCCCTGGTCGCCGGCGCCCTCCGCGATCAGCGCCTCCGGGTCGTCCTCCGGACGGGCGTCGATGCGGCGGGAGAGCAGCAGCAGGTAGCCGCCGATCATGCCGACCAGGCCGCCGACCAGCGGGATGCCGACGGTGCCGACGGGCTCGCCGCCGCTCCACCAGGCGTAGATCAGGCCGATCGGGATGAAGAACAGGATCCCGCCCAGGAACAGGTAGGGCTCGACCTTCATCGCGTGCTTCGGCCGGGTGCCGCTGCCCGTCTCCGACGGGCGCGCGCCGGGCTCGTGGACGCTGCTCACTTGCGGCCCTCCTCGTCGTCGTTGCGCGGGCGGTCGTCGACGATGGTCGCCGAGGACTGCTCCTCCTCGCCGCCGCCGTTCTCGACGCGGTCGCGGGCCACGCCCTGCTCACCGGTCCGCTCGGACTCCCAGTCGAAGAACCCGGGCTCGGGCTCGACGTGGTCCATGGCCGCCACCTCGGGGTGGTGCAGGTCGAACGCGGGGCGCTCGGACCGGATGCGCGGCAGCGACGTGAAGTTGTGCCGCGGCGGCGGGCAGGACGTCGCCCACTCGAGGGACTGGCCGTAGCCCCACGGGTCGTCGACGGTCACCTTCGGCGCACGGCGCCAGGTGATGTAGACGTTCCACAGGAACGGCAGCGTCGAGATCGCGAGGATCATCGAGCCGATCGTGGAGAGCTGGTTCATCCAGGTGAACCCGTCCTCCGGCGAGTAGTCCGCGTACCGGCGAGGCATGCCGACCACGCCCAGCCAGTGCTGGATGAGGAAGGTCATGTGGAAGCCGATGAACAGCAGCCAGAAGTGGACCTTGCCCAGGCGCTCGTTCAGCATGCGGCCGGTGAACTTGGGCCACCAGTAGTACATGCCGCCGAACATCATGAACACGACGGTGCCGAACACCACGTAGTGGAAGTGCGCGACCACGAAGTAGGTGTCGGAGACGTGGAAGTCGAGGGCCGGGCTGGACAGGATGATGCCCGTCAGGCCACCGAACAGGAACGTCGTCAGGAAGCCGATCGTCCACAGCATCGGCGTCTCGAACGTGAGCTTGCCGCGCCACATCGTGCCGATCCAGTTGAAGAACTTCACGCCCGTCGGCACCGCGATGAGCATCGTCATCAGCGAGAAGAACGGCAGCAGGACCGCGCCGGTCACGTACATGTGGTGCGCCCACACGGTGACGGACAGGGCGGCGATCGCGATCGTCGCGTAGACCAGGCCCTTGTAGCCGAACACCGGCTTGCGGCTGAACACCGGGAGGATCTCGGTCGCGATGCCGAAGAACGGCAGGGCGATGATGTAGACCTCGGGGTGCCCGAAGAACCAGAACAGGTGCTGCCAGAGGATGGCGCCGCCGTTCTCCGGGTTGAAGACCTGCGCGCCGAGGCGGCGGTCGGCACCCAGCGCGAACAGCGCGGCGGCCAGCGGCGGGAACGCCATCAGCACCAGCAGGCTCGTGATGAGCGTGTTCCAGGTGAAGATCGGCATCCGGAACATGGTCATGCCCGGCGCACGCATGGTGACGATCGTGGTGATGAAGTTGACCGCACCGAGGATCGTGCCGAAACCGGTCAGCGCGAGGCCGAAGACCCACAGGTCACCGCCGGCGCCCGGCGAGTACACGGAGTTCGACAGCGGGGCGTACGCGAACCAGCCGAACGACGCCGCGCCCTGCGGGGTCAGGAACCCGCCCGCGGCGATCAGTCCGCCGAACAGGTACAGCCAGTACGAGAAGGCGTTGAGCCGCGGGAAGGCGACGTCGGGGGCGCCGATCTGCAGCGGCATGATGATGTTCGCGAACGCCGAGAACAGCGGCGTCGCGAACAGCAGCAGCATGATCGTGCCGTGCATCGTGAAGAGCTGGTTGTACTGCTCCTTGCTCTGCACGACCTGGATGCCGGGCTCGAACAGCTCGGCGCGGATCAGCAGCGCCATGATGCCGCCGACCGCGAACCAGATGAACGCGGTGATCAGGTACAGGTACCCGATCGTCTTGTGGTCGGTCGACGTGACCCACTTGACGATCGTGCGGCCCAGGGTCTGGCGGCGGGGCGCGAGCCCCGGCACGACCTCGACGGTGGCGGCCATCAGTTCGCTCCCTCTTCGCCCTCGGCGTCGCCGCCACCCTCACCGGTGACACGCACGTCCTGCAGGCGGTTGTACTCGAGACCCAGCTGACCGTCCTGGCCGGCGTCCCGCAGCTCCTCGATGTGCGCGTCGTACTCCTCGCGCGACACGACCTTCACGTTGAACAGCATCGACGAGTGCTCCTCGCCGCAGAGCTCGGCGCACTTGCCGACGTACTCGCCCTCGACCTCCGGGACGACCTGGAACGTGTTGGTGCGCCCCGGGATCATGTCCTGCTTGTAGAGGAAGGCCGGCACCCAGAACGAGTGGATGACGTCGCGGGAGTCGAGCTCGAACTCGACCCGCTCGCCCACGGGCAGGTACAGGGTCGGCTGCTCCGCGAGGACACCGGTCGCGCCGACCTCCTGCGCGTGCTGGCCGGTGTCGTACACGTCGTCGTCGACGTAGTTGAAGTCCCAGCTCCACTGCTTGCCGATCACCTGCACGGTGAGGTCCGGCTCCGCGGAGGTGTCCTGGATCTCCGTCATGTCGCGCGCCGTGTAGTAGAACAGCACGCCGACCATGATGATCGGCAGGATCACGTACATGATCTCGAGCGGCACGTGGTACCGCAGCTGCACGGGCAGCTGGTCGTCGTCCTTGCGCTTCCGGTACACCGTGACGCACCAGAGGATCAGGCCCCAGACCAGGATGCCGACCAGCAGGGCGGCCACCCAGGAGCCGACCCAGAGGTTCGTGATCCGTCCGGTCTGGTTCGTGATCTCGTTGTCGGAGTCGCCGGGCATCCAGCCGCGCTGGGCCTCGGGCGAGCATCCGGCGAGCGCCAGGGCGACGGTCGTCGCGGCGCCCGCGACGGCCAGTCGGGTCCGCCAGGGGCGGCGGGGGGTCTGCGAGCGCACCGGGGGCCTTCCACTTCGGTCCCCGTCGTGCACGACACCGCACCGTGCGTCGCCCGACAGGGAAGTCACCTAGGACCTATGTCCTCGATCCCGTGCAGCGTAGCGCGCTGGTCGGCTTGTCGTGGCCTCAGAACCGCCCGTGGGCGCCAGTTGGTGACGCAGTGTCATCTGGATCACGTCCCTGACCGGCCTGCGCGGGCCGGTAGCGTGCCCGGGTGACCGACTCCCCCGCCGTCGCCCGCCGCGTCGTCCTGGACGCCGGCGGCCGGGCACCCGTGCTGCCCGCCGCGCGCGAGGCGTTCCTCGCCGCGCTGGACGAGGGCTGGGCCGACCCCCGGCGGCTGCACACCGAGGGGCGGCGCGCCCGGGCGCTGCTCGACGGGGCCCGCGAGGCGGTCGCGGCGCTCGTCGGCGCGCGGACCGAGGAGGTCGACCTCGCGCCGTCGCACACGGCCGCGCTGCACGGCGCGGTGCTGACCGTCGCGCGGGGCCGGCGCCGGGTCGGGTCGGCGGTCGTGGCGTCGGCGGTCGAGCGCCGGGCGGTGCTGGACGCCGCGGCGGCGGTGGGCGCGTCCGGCGCGTCCGGCGCGTCGGGCGCGTCGCGCGTGCCGGACCCGAGCCTCGCCGGGCTCGTCGCCGTGCCCGTCGACCGCTCCGGCCGCCTCGACCTCGCGGCGTTCGCGGACGCGGTCGCGCGCCCGGGCGTGGCGCTGGCCGCCGTGCAGCACGCGAACGGCGAGGTCGGGACGCTCCAGCCGGTCGCCGAGGCGCACGCCGCCGCGCGCGCCGCGGGCGTGCCGCTGCTGGTCGACGCCGGGTCCTCGTTCGGCCACGCGCCGGTCGGGGCCGACTGGGACGTGCTGACGCTGGACCCCGGTGACGTCGGGGCGCTCCCGGGGGTCGCCGTGCTCGTGACCCGCGCCGGGGTGCGCCGCTCCCCCGTGCCGCCCGCCGGCGCCGGCGACGAGAACCGGTGGTTCCCAGGCGGCGTCTCCGTGCCCGCGGCGCTGGCCGCCGCGGTCGCCCTGCAGGCCGCCGCCGCCCGGGCCGCCGCCGGCCCGGACCCGCGGCACGCGCTGGTCGCGCGGCTGCGGGCGCGGGTGGCGGCGGAGGTGCCCGAGGTCGACGTCGCGGGGCCCGCCGACGGCCGGCTGCCGCACGTGCTGACGTTCTCCTGCCTCTACGTCGACGGCGAGGCCGTGGTGACCGCCCTGGACCGCGCCGGGTTCGCCGTGGCGTCGGGGTCCGCCTGCACGTCGGCGACCGAGGAGCCCAGCCACGTGCTCGCCGCGATGGGTGCGCTGACGCAGGGGAACGTCCGGCTGTCCCTGCCCGTCGGCACGACCGCGGCGGACGTCGACCGGTTCTGCGACGCGCTGCCGGGCGTCGTCGCCGCCCTCCGCCGGGACGCCGGCCTCACCGACCTCTGACGCCGGCCCGGTCAGCCTCGAGTGGATCCACTCGGCCACCGCCGATGCCCCGCCGGCCCCCGGCACGCACGAGGGCCCCGGACCGTGGCGGTCCGAGGCCCTCGTGGCGTCAGGCGGTGCGGGTCAGCTGAAGGAGCCGCCGCAGGCGCAGGACGAGCCCGCGTTGGGATTGTCGATCGTGAAGCCCTGCTTCTCGATGGTGTCCGCGAAGTCGATGGTCGCGCCCTCGAGGTACGGCACGCTCATCCGGTCCACGACGACCTCGACGCCGTCGAAGTCGACCAGCGCGTCGCCGTCGAGCACGCGCTCGTCGAAGTAGAGCTGGTAGATGAGGCCCGAGCAGCCGCCCGGCTGCACCGCGATGCGCAGGCGCAGGTCGTCGCGCCCCTCCTGCTCGAGCAGGCTGCGCACCTTGCCGGCCGCGATGTCGGTGAGCTGGACGCCGTGCGTCGCGGTCTCGGTGGTCTCGCTCATGGTGTCTCCTGACGGTGTCTCGGATCGGTCGCGGGCGCGCGCCCGTGCGTGCGCCGCGGGACGGTCACGTCGAGCACAACCGGGCTCCCGCGTGATCTGTTCCCAATGTACGCCCGCCCGGGCCGCGCGCCCCGGGACGCGCACAGGACCTGCACGGCGCGTCACCCGCGCCCGGGCACCCGCTCCCGGGCGCAGGCCCGGCGTCAGCGGGACCAGGTGCGGGCGATCCGGGGCAGGCGGGCGCGCAGGGCGGCCGCCGGGTCGCGGCGCCAGGCGCCGGCGTCCTCGGGGCGCTCGACGACGCCGAAGCCCGCCGCCAGGCCCGCGGCGCCCCAGTCGCGCCGGCCGGTGCGCAGGTGGGCCGCGACCGCGACCGCGGGCACGCCCAGCGGCAGCGCCGCCCGCGCGACGGCCCCGACGACGCCGTGGTCCAGCGCCGTGCCGTCGAGGACCGCCGTGCCGGTGAGCACGAGGTCGGCGTCCGCCGCCCGGCCGGCCAGGTCCACCGCGTCGGCGACCCAGGACGCGCCGTCGACCAGCCGCGCGCCGAGCAGCCCCAGCGCGAACGCCGCGCCGCCACCCGCGCCGGAGCCCGGGGCCAGCGCCGCCCGGGACCCGGGGGGCCGAGCACCCGCGGCCGCCGGGGCGCGGGCACCCAGGAGGTCCC
>NZ_JAANNB010000109.1 GCF_011603975.1 Cellulomonas sp. IC4_254
CCGCGACCAGGAGGCCGACGGCCGCGCCCGCGGCGGTGTCCAGGGCGCGGTCCAGCGCGAGCCGGGTCGGGTCCGCCGGGCCCCCGATCGACGTCATGAGCAGCGCCATCGGCGTGATGGTGAGCATCGCGACGCCGTAGTGCCGGGCGACCACGAGCTCGGTGGCGGTCTGCAGCGCGACGACGAGGGCCGCGACGGCCCAGAACGGCAGGTGCGCGCCGAGCAGGGGCAGGGCGATGGCGACGCCCGCGGCGGTCCCGGCGGCCCGCTGCAGCGCCCGGACGCCCATGTGCCGCACGTGCGCGCCCTGGAGCACGGCGGCGGCGCCCATCACGGCCCACGCGGGGTGGCCCCAGCCCGCGGCGGCCGCGACGGACCCGGCGAGGGCGGCGGCGACCGCGACCGACAGGGTGGGGGACAGGGCAGCGCCGCCGGCGGTGCCGACGCGCACGACGTCGCGGACCCGCGGCGCCGGCTCGGTCGGGCGCCCGCGCCGGCGGTCGAGCACCCACCCGGCGTTGCACACCAGGCACGCCACCAGCGCGCCGCCCGCGACCGCGACCGCCCGCGCCGCCACGTCGCCCGCGCCGGCCGCCGCAGCCGTGCCGGCCCCGGCGGCGAACACCAGGATCGTCGCCCCGGGCGGTCCGGTGCGCAGGGCGACCGCCCCGGCCGTGGCGCCCGCCGCGAGCAGGGTGAGCACCGCCAGCTCGGCGACGACGGGGGCGCCGCCGGCGGCCAGCGCGGACATCACCGCGACCGCCGCGGTGAGCGCGCCGCCGACCAGGGCCATGAGCCGCAGCCGCCACGCGTACCCGCTGGAGCGTCCGTACAGGGAGGCCAGCGCCCCGAGCGAGGCGTAGCCGGCCAGGTCGTGCCGCCCGAGCGCGGCGACCAGCAGGAACGCCAGCGCGACGCTCGCCCCGCACCGGAGCGCCCCGCCCAGGGACTCCCGGGTGGTCGGCCCGCCGCGGTGCGGGCGCAGGGCGTCGCGGAGCTGGGACGGGTGCAGGAGGGCGGCGGCGAGGGACAGGCGGTGCACCCGGCGATCCTGCCACCCAATCGTTCACGGGTAAATGATTCGTGAAGCAACTCACGCTCGGTAGGGTGGCGGCCGTGGACAGCGTGGACCGCCTGCGCGCGGACTGGGAGCGCGAGGCGCCGGAGCTCGACGTGGCGCCGATCGCCGTCGCCGGCCGGATCACCCGCATCGCCGCGCTGCTGGACGCCCGCGCGGAGGCCGCGCTCGCCGCGGCGGACCTGACCCGGGGCGAGTTCGACGTGCTGTGCGCGCTGCGCCGGGCCGGCCGTGCGCTGCGCGCCGCCGAGGTGTCGACGATCACCGCCGCCTCGCCGGCGGCGATCACCAAGCGCGCGGACGCGCTCGTCCGGGCCGGGCTCGTCGCGCGGGCGATCCCGCACCGCGACCGCCGGGGCGTGCTGCTCGAGCTCACGGCCGAGGGGCGCGCCGCGGTCGACCGGCTGATGCCGGAGCACCTGGCGCGGGAGGCCGACGCGCTCGGCGGCCTGGACGCCGGCGAGACGGCGCTGCTCGCGGCGCTGCTGTCCCGGGTGCTGGTGCGCGTCGAGGGCGAGCACGGCTCAGGTGGAGCCGTCCTCAGTTGAGCGAGGTCCGGTCAGTCCCGCTGACAGTCTTGGTTCGAGTCCGCAATTAGGTGCTTCTGCCCGGTTGTCAACGCTGGGCATCCGGTAGCCTCACCTCGACTTCGAGGAGGGGGCGCAATGCTGGCGATTGACGAACGATGGCTGGAAGTTCCGGTCGAGAAGAAGGACTTCCGTCTGGTCGTGGAAGCACTTCGCTCGGACGACTGGGTGCCGGCAATCGCCGAAAGCCGCGAGTCTTTCTACCGACTCGCCTCGTCGCCGCCGGATTACGAGATCTACGTCGACGCTCGGACTCCATCTGCCTCGGAGAGGGAGACTGCGAACACCAATATTGAGGTGTTTTTCACTCCGGACGCGATCTACATCGTGCGATTTGTGCATCCCGACGCAAACTGGGCTCGACGCTTCGGTCGCCAAGAGGATGAGCGTGGAATCCGTGTCATGCGAGTGGCGAACTCGGGCGGTGCTTCGAATAAAGCGCAGATAGACGAGTTCTGCGATATGGTGCGAGCTGCAATCGCGAGCAGTCTCGACGGGCGGCGCGTTCGGCACTGGTCGTCGGCGTGGGAGGAGCCCAGAACGACGATTTCTCCGCTCGCGAGACTGCGCTCTCGACTGGCCTCCGAGGAAGTGCCCTTGGCTCTAAAAGAGGCCGTGCTCGACGAGGACTCCGTTGCGCGGTCAGAGGTCCTTTCGGAAAAGCGCTCGCGCGAACTGCTCATTGAGATAGCCCAGGCACGCTTCGCGCGAGAGGAAGACGTGCTCTCCCGACGAGGCAAGGCGAAGGAGGACACTGCCGACTCGCTGGACGCTCTGAAATCGAGCGGCTTGATCGTAACGGAGTATGTGCTCCAATGCACGCGCCACGGGGCGCCGCTTATTCGGGTGACGGACCGGTCTGAATTGACAGACGGCCCGACCTCCGCTCTAAGGTGCGCAAATTGTGGAAAGTCGTTTGCCGACGAGACCTTGAGTGAGGGGTACAGCATCTCGGACCCAGGACGAGCACTGAGTCAAGGAAGTCACTGGATGACGGTCTGGACGACGCAGCGGCTCGTCGAGCTAGGCGTCCCTTTGGATGCCGTCGCTTGGAATTTGGAGGAGTCAAGCGAGGAGGTGGACCTGCTCTTCGAGCATCTTGGTCGGCTTTGGATCGTGGAGCTTAAGGACCGGGACTTCGGCGCTGGCGACGCCCATCCGTTCAACTACCGGCGCGTGCGCTATCGCGCAGACGAGGCGATCGTTATTTCGGCGGGAAAGGTGTCTTCGGATGCAAAGAAAGTGTTCACGGAGTTGCAGCGGGGCGCAGGATCGCTTCGGAGTCGCACTTCTCCGATGATCCTTATTGAAGGGCTGGATCAAGTGGTACCGGTGCTTCAACGGAGTTTCGAGTCCGCCGCGTTGGCCAGGGTGCGATCGCGCCTTGAGTTTCCATCCGCAGTTATCGGCTTCGATCTCGCGCAGGTCGCCGTGGACCGCTCATAGGCGCGAAGCGCCCGCTGTCTGTGTGAAGGGATGCTCCGATCGAGTGATTCTGCGGGTTCAAGATCCACGGGTCGGAGGTCGGGGGGAGGAGGGACGGTCGCAGTAGCCGATTCGCACGTGCCGGGTGGCCCGATCGCCGGGTGAAGTCCGGGCGATCCCGGCAGTTTCCACCCCTATGACCGCTCACGGCGGACGAAAGACCTACCGATGGGTCGAGATATCCCACCGGCGGCCCACCAGGTCGTCCGGCGGCGCCCCCGCCCCTCGGCCCAGGAGTCCACCGTGCCCCTGCCCCGACTGCGCACCTCGCTGCGCGCCCAGCTCGTCGCGACCGGAGCCGGCGCGGTCGCCGCGACGGCCGCCCTGCTCACCGCCGTCGGTGGCTGGCAGGTGACCGGCCTCGCTTCGCAGGCCGGCGACGACGTCGACCGCCTCATGCGCGACTCGATGACCCAGACCACCCAGCAGGCGGTGACGCTGGTCGAGTCCCAGGTCGCCACCGTGACCGACCGGATGGCGTCGAGCCTCCGGGTGGCCCAGGAGACGTTCGCCCAGGCGGGCGTGCTGACGTTCGACGGCTCGGAGCACTGGACGGTCACCGACCAGGCGACCGGAGCCACCGAGGAGGTCGACCTGCCGCGGCTGCAGGTCGGCGGCACCTGGCTCGGCCGGACGACCGACCCGGCCACCCCGGTGCCCGTGGTCGACGACATCACGACGCTGCTCGACGCCCCGGTCACCGTGTTCCAGCGGGTCAACCCCGAGGGCGACATGCTCCGGGTCGCGACCAGCGTGACGAACGCCGACGGCGCGCGCGTGATCGGCACCGCGATCGGGGCGACCGGCGCCGACGGCCAGCCGAACGCCGTGGTCGCGTCGCTGCTGGCGGGGCAGCCGTACTACGGCACGGCCACCGTCGTCGGGCAGCCGTTCGTGACGGCGTACGCGCCGCTGCTCGTGGGCGACGAGGTGGTCGGCGGCCTGTTCGTCGGCGTCCCGCAGACCGACGTCGACGCGCCGCTGCGCGCCGCCCTGGCCGAGGTGGCCGTCGGCGAGGAGGGCTACCTGACCGTCGCGGACGCGAACGGGCAGTGGGTCGTGCCGCCGCCCGGTGCGCAGGCGGGCGACTCCGCGGGCTCGGTGGACGCGGATGGCGAGGCGTACGCGCCGCGGCTGGTCGAGGCCGCCGCCGCGCTCGGCGAGGGCGAGACCGCCGCCCAGCGGGTCGACCTCGGCGCCGCGGGCGCCGCGACCGTGCAGCTCGCCCGGTACGCGCCGTGGGGCTGGACCGTCGCGGCCTGGGGCTTCGACGCCGACCTGCGCGCGGTGTCCACCGAGCTCGAGTCCGGCGCGGGCACCCTCATGCTCACGCTCCTGGTGGCGGGCCTGGTGGTCGCCGCCGTCGCGGTCGCGCTCGTGGTGTGGATCTCCGGCCGGATCGTCGCCCGCGTCGGCCGGCTCACCACCGCCCTGCGCCGGGTCGCCGACCGCGACCTGTCCGTGCAGGTGCGCGGCGAGGGCCGCGACGAGATCGGCGTCATGGGCGCCGCGCTCGGCGAGGCCATCGACGCCATGCGGGCCGCGCTGACCCGGATGCGGCAGGGCGCGGAGGCCGTCCGCGGCACCGCGGGCCGGCTCGACGGGTCGTCCGGGACGCTCGAGGAGGCCGCGGGCCGCACCGTGTCCCGTGCCGAGGGCGCCGCCGGTTCCGCGTCCGTGGTGAGCACCGAGGTGCAGACCGTGACGGCGGCGATGACCGAGATGCGCGCGTCGATCGAGTCGGTGGCGCAGGACGTCAGCGCGGCGTCGGGCGAGGCGGCGCAGGCCGTGGGCGTGACCGCCGAGGCCGCCGCGGCGGCCGACCGGCTCGCGGCGTCGACCGGCCAGATCGCGGCCGTCCTCGACACGGTCACGACGATCGCCGGCCAGACCCACCTGCTCGCGCTGAACGCCAGCATCGAGGCGGCCCGCGCGGGCAGCGCCGGGGCCGGGTTCGCCGTGGTCGCCGGCGAGGTCAAGGACCTCGCGCAGCAGACGTCCAGCGCGATCGGCACCATCGCGCCGGTGCTCGAGGCCGTCACCCGGGACGCCGCCGACGTCCAGGAGTCCGTGTCCCGGATCTCCCGCGCCGTCGCGACGGTCGACGGGCTGCAGGGCGCCGTGTCCGCGGTGGTCGAGGAGCAGACCGCCACGACCTCCGAGATCGAGCGCAACCTGGTGGTCGCCGCCGAGAGCACGACGGACATCGCGGGCAGCGCGGCGGACGTGGCGCAGGCGGCCGGTCAGGCGTTCGACGGGGCCGCGGAGGTGCGGCAGGCCGTCATCACCCTGGGTGACGTGGCGGCCGAGCTCGCGCGGGGCGCGGAGGAATTCACGCTGAACCGGCCCGGCGCGCAGTTCGACCTGGCACGCTAGGCGAGGCGCCGTCGGCCCGGGACCCCCTGCCCCGGACCGGCGGCGCCGTCGCGCGTGCCGGTCAGGCCTTCGGGCGGGTCATGCTCAGCAGGTCGAGGGCCGCGTCCAGCTGCTCCTCGGTGACCTCGCCGCGCTCGACGTAGCCGAGGTCGACCACCGCCTCGCGCACCGTGATGCCCTGCGCCACCGCGTGCTTCGCGATCTTCGCGGCGGCCTCGTAGCCGATCACCCGGTTCAGCGGGGTGACGATCGACGGGGACGACCCGGCGTAGGCCGCGCCGCGCTCCGTGACGACCTCGATGCCGTCGACCGTGCGGTCGGCGAGCACCCGGCACGCCGCCGCGAGCAGCCGCTCGGACTCCAGCACCGCCTGGCCCATCACGGGGATCTGCACGTTGAGCTCGAACGAGCCGCTCGCGCCCGCCCACGCCACGGTCGCGTCGTTGCCGACCACGCGCGCGGCGACCATGAGCACCGCCTCCGGGATCACCGGGTTCACCTTGCCCGGCATGATCGACGAGCCCGGCTGCAGGTCGGGGATCCGGATCTCGCCCAGGCCGGTGTTCGGGCCGGAGCCCATCCAGCGCAGGTCGTTGCAGATCTTGGTGAGGCTGACCGCGATGGTCTTCAGCGCGCCGGACAGCTCGACCAGCCCGTCCCGGGCGCCCTGCGCCTCGAAGTGGTCGCGCGCCTCGGTCAGCGGCAGGCCGGTCTCCTCGGCGAGCAGCGCGATCACCCGCTGCGGGAAGCCCGCCGGGGTGTTGATCCCGGTGCCGACCGCGGTGCCGCCGAGCGGGACCTCGGCGACCCGGGGGAGCGCGGCCTGCACCCGCTCGACGCCGCGGCGGACGGCGGCCGCGTAGCCGCCGAACTCCTGCCCGAACGTCACCGGCGTGGCGTCCATCAGGTGCGTGCGGCCGGCCTTGACGTCGCCGGCGTGCTGCTGGGCCAGCCGCTCCAGCGAGGCCGCGAGGTGCTCGAGCGCCGGGACCAGGTCGTTGACGGCGCCGTCCGTGGCGGCGACGTGCACGGAGGTGGGGAAGACGTCGTTGGAGGACTGCGAGGCGTTGACGTGGTCGTTCGGGTGGACGTCGGCGCCGAGGGACCGGGACGCGAGCGTCGCCAGCACCTCGTTCATGTTCATGTTCGAGGACGTGCCGGACCCGGTCTGGTAGACGTCCACGGGGAAGTGCGCGTCGTGCCGGCCCTCGGCGACCTCGTCGGCCGCGGCGGCGATGGCGTCGGCCACCGGCTGCTCGAGGATGCCGAGCTCGGCGTTCGCCAGGGCGGCGGCCTTCTTGACCCGGGCCAGCGCGGCGACGTGCCCGCGCTCTAGGCCGGTCCCGCTGATCGGGAAGTTCTCCACGGCGCGCTGGGTCTGCGCGCGGTAGAGGGCGTCCGCGGGGACCCGGACCTCGCCCATCGTGTCGTGCTCGATGCGGTACTGGACGTCGTCGTCGGCGTGCAGGCTCATGCCGCCGATCCTGCCACCGCCAGGGACCTCGGTCCCGCCCGCGCCCCGCGCCGGGCTCCCGGGGTGGCGCACGTCACACCCCTCCCACGCCGAGATGGCAACTCTCGGCTGCGTCCGGCCGTCGCCGTGCAGCCGAGACTTGCCATCTCGGCGAGGAACGGACCCCGGTCAGGCCGGGACGGGGACGTCGCCGATGTCGCCGATCGCCGATGTCAGGCGGGCGTGGCCGTCCGCCAGGGCGTACTCGACGCCCACGACCGCCACCCGGCCGGCGTCGATGCCCTCGGCCAGCGTCACCGAGTACGAGCGCAGCATGTCGACGGTGTGCCGCACGTGCTCGTGGCCGAGCTCGGCGGGGTCGACGGACGACAGGTCGCGCGGCCGGCCCTCGGCGTCCGAGCCGTGCGCCAGGGACACGATGGACGGGATCACGCGGTCGACCACGGCGCGCACGAACCCGCGCTGCAGCTCGCCGGTGGTGAGCGCCGCCGTCGCCGCGGCGACCGCGCCGCAGGAGTCGTGGCCCAGCACGACGACCAGCGAGGCGCCGAGCACCTCGACGCCGTACTCGATGGACCCGATCACCGTGGTGTCGAGGACGTGGCCAGCGGTGCGCACGACGAACACGTCGCCGAGGCCCTGGTCGAAGATGATCTCCGCCGCGACGCGGCTGTCCGAGCAGCCGAACACGACGGCGAACGGGGCCTGGCCGGTGCTGACCTCGGCGCGGCGGTCGATGCCCTGGGACGGGTGCTCCATGGCGCCGCGGACGAACCGGTCGTTGCCGTCGCGCAGGGCGGCCCAGGCCTCGGCGGGGGTGGTGGGGTGTGCCATGCGGCCCATGGTCGCACCACGCGCCGCCGGCGCCGCAACCGCGTCCGCACCGCGTGCGCACCTCGCCCGCACCGGGTGGGCCGGCACCGCGTCGGTGCTGCTCCGGTGGCAGGCCGCGACCCGGCGGTGTAGCCCTTAGGGGGGAAGCGTGGAGACGTCGCGGAGCCCCAGGTGGGAGCACCGCGGCGCCGGAGTGAGGGAGAGCGGTGCGCGTGCGAAGACGGTCGAGGGCGATCGCCGGGGTGTCGGTGCTCGCGCTGGGGGCGGGGCTGGCGGCGTGCGCGCCGGCGGACTCCACCCCGGTGCTCACCTGGTACACGAACCCGGACGCGGGGGGCCAGGCGACGCTGGCCCAGCAGTGCACGGAGGAGGCCGATGGGGCCTACCGCATCGAGGTGTCGGTGCTGCCCCGCGACGCCAGCTCCCAGCGCGAGCAGCTGGCGCGGCGGCTCGCGGCGTCCGACTCGTCGATCGACCTGATGAGCCTGGACCCGCCGTTCATCCCGGAGCTCGCGAACGCGGGGTTCCTGGCGCCGGTTCCGGACGACATCGCGGAGCAGGTCAGCCAGGACGTCGCGGAGGGCGCGCTGCAGGGCGCGTCCTGGGGCGACGAGCTGGTGACGGTGCCGTTCTGGGCCAACACCCAGCTGCTCTGGTACAAGAAGTCGGTCGCCGAGGCCGCCGGGCTGGACATGTCGCAGCCGGTGACCTGGGACCAGGTCATGGACGCCGCGCGCGACCAGGACAAGACGCTCGGCGTGCAGGGCATCAAGGCCGAGGCGTACACCGTGTGGATCAACGCGCTGGTCGAGTCCGCGGGCGGCCAGATCGTCGAGAACCCCGAGGCGCCCGCCGAGGACGTGGAGCTGGGGCTGGAGACCGACGCGGGTCGCGAGGCCGCGCGGATCATCGGCGAGATCGGCGAGGACGGCCTCGGTGGTCCGGGCCTGCCGACCCAGGACGAGAACGCCTCGCTCACCCAGTTCCAGGGGGACAACGGGTCGTTCATGGTCAACTGGCCGTTCGTCTGGCCGGCCATGCAGGGCTCCGTGGCGGACGGCGCGCTCGACCAGTCGTTCCTCGACGACGTGGGCTGGGCCGTCTACCCCCAGGTCACCGAGGGCACCGACGCCGCGCCGCCGTACGGCGGGATCAACCTCGGCGTCGGGGCGTTCAGCGAGCACGTCGACCTGGCCTACCAGGCCGCCGCGTGCATCGTGCAGCCGGAGAACCAGGCGGCGTACTTCGTCACGGACGGCAACCCGCCCGCCTCGACCGTCGCCTACGACGACCCGGAGGTCCAGGAGACGTTCCCGATGGCGGACGTCATCCGGCAGTCGCTGGAGCAGGCGGCGCCCCGCCCGCAGACCCCGTACTACAACGAGGTCTCCCAGGGTCTGCAGGAGACCTGGCACCCGCCGGCCTCGGTCGACCCCGACCGGACGCCGCAGAAGTCCACGGACTTCATCACCGCCGTGCTGCGAGGGGAGCGCCTGCTGTGAGTACCGAGATCACCGGCGCCACGGCGGGGGTGACCGCGCAGTCCACGCGCGGCGCCGGCCCCGACCGGGCGTCGAAGCCGCGCAAGAGCGACCGCGCCCGGGCCGAGGCCCGGCTGGGCTGGTGGCTGGCCGGGCCGGCGTTCGTGGTGATGCTGGCCGTCACCGCCTACCCGATCCTGCAGGCCGTCTACGACTCGCTGTTCCGGTACCGGCTCACCGCACCGGACGACCGGGCGTTCGTCGGGCTCGGCAACTACGGCGTGGTCCTCGGGGACCCCGTGTTCTGGCAGTCGCTGGGCGTCACGACGCTGATCATGATCATCACGGTCGCGATCGAGCTGGTGCTCGGCTTCGCGCTCGCGCTGGTCATGCACCGGGCGGTCCTGCGGCTGCGCGGCCTGCTGCGCACCGCGATCCTCGTGCCCTACGGGATCATCACGGTCGTGTCCGCGTTCGCGTGGTTCTACGCGTTCGACATCAACTCCGGTTACGTGAACAGCTGGTTCAGCTGGGTGCCCGGGATCAGCGAGGACCTCAACTGGTTCGCCGGCACCGGCACCAGCCTGTTCGTGATCATCGCGTCCGAGGTCTGGAAGACCACGCCGTTCATCTCGCTGCTGCTGCTCGCCGGCCTGGCGCAGGTGCCCGGCGACCTGGAGGAGGCCGCGCAGGTCGACGGCGCCACCTGGTGGCAGCGGATGAAGCGCGTGGTGCTGCCGAACATGAAGGCCGCGATCATGGTCGCCGTCCTCTTCCGGGCGCTCGACGCGTTCCGCATCTTCGACAACGTGTTCATCATGACGAACGGCGCGAACGGCACCACGGTGCTGTCGCTGCTGGCCTACCGGACGTCCATCGGGCGGCTGGAGATCGGCCTCGGCTCCGCCATCTCGGTGCTGCTGTTCCTGTGCGTCATCGTCATCTGCTTCATCGCGATCAAGATCTTCAAGGTCGACCTCGCCGGTGCACGAGGGGAGAAGTGATGGGCGCGACCAAGGCCCTCACGGGCAGGCAGAAGCTGGCGTGGGCGGCCATCACGCTCGTCGTCCTGGTGTGGGCGCTGTTCCCGGTGCTGTCGATCCTGGCGACGTCGTTCAAGCTCCCGAGCGACCTGAACACCGGCAACTTCCTGCCGACGACGTGGAGCTGGACCAACTACGAGCAGATCCTCGGCCCGGACGGCTCGGCGCAGGAGCTGTTCCTGTCGTCGCTGCGGAACTCGATCGGCATCTCGCTGATCGCCACGCTGATCTCCTCGGTGCTGGCCACGCTCGCCGCGTACGCGATCGCCCGGCTGGACTTCCCGGGCCGCAAGCTGATCCTCACCACCGCCCTCGGGGTGTCGATCTTCCCGGTCATCTCGATCGTCACGCCGCTGTTCAACCTGTGGCGGACCATCGGCCTGTACGACACCTGGCCGGGTCTGATCATCCCGTACCTGTCGCTGACCCTGCCGATCTCCATCTGGACGCTCACCGCGTTCTTCCGGCAGATCCCGTGGGAGCTGGAGCAGGCCGCGCAGGTGGACGGCGCGACCACGTGGCAGGCGTTCCGCAAGGCGATCGTGCCGCTCGCGGCGCCCGGCGTGTTCACCACGGCGCTGATCGCGTTCTTCATCGCCTGGAACGACTTCGTGTACGGCATCTCGCTGACCTCCACCGAGGCGGCCCGGCCCGTGCCCGCCGCGCTGGCGTTCTTCTCCGGGGCCTCGCAGTTCGAGGACCCCACCGGCGCGATCTCCGCCGCCGCCGTCGTCGTGACCATCCCCGTCGTCGTCCTGGTGCTGCTGTTCCAGCGCCAGATCGTGTCCGGGCTGACCCAGGGCGCGGTCAAGGGCTGACGCCCGCACCGCCCGGACCCCTCAGGAGGCAATCCCCATGGCATCCATCACCCTGACGGACATCGTCAAGAAGTACGGCGACGGCTACCCGGCCGTGAACGGCGTGAGCCTCGACATCAAGGACGGCGAGTTCGTCATCCTGGTCGGCCCGTCCGGCTGCGGGAAGTCGACGCTCCTGCGGATGATCGTCGGCCTCGAGGACATCACGTCCGGCGAGCTGAAGATCGGCGACGAGGTCGTCAACGAGAAGGCCCCGCGCGACCGGCACCTCGCGATGGTGTTCCAGAACTACGCGCTGTACCCGCACCTCACCGTGTACGAGAACATCGCGTTCCCGCTGCGGCTGCAGAAGGGCAAGTACACCGAGGAGCAGATCAAGGACAACGTCGAGTACGCGGCGGACACCCTGGAGCTGCGCGAGCACCTCGACCGCAAGCCGGCCAACCTGTCCGGCGGCCAGCGGCAGCGCGTCGCGATGGGCCGCGCGATCGTCCGGGACGCCCGCGCGTTCCTGTTCGACGAGCCGCTGTCCAACCTGGACGCCAAGCTCCGCGGCCAGATGCGGACCGAGATCGCCCGGATGCAGCGCCGGCTCGGCACCACCACGGTCTACGTCACCCACGACCAGACCGAGGCCATGACGCTCGGCGACCGGGTCGCGGTGCTCCGCAAGGGCGAGCTCCAGCAGGTCGCCAGCCCGCGCGCGCTGTACGAGCAGCCGGTCAACCTGTTCGTGGCCGGGTTCATCGGCTCGCCGCCGATGAACTTCCTGCCCGGCGAGGTGCACGGCGACTCCCTGCGGCTGCCGTTCGGCGACGTGCCGATCCCGGAGTCGGCCCGCGGCAAGCTGGCGGGCCGGGAGCTGGTCATCGTCGGCCTGCGCCCGGAGCACGTCGAGGACGCCCGGGTCCTGGACGAGGACAAGCGCGCCAAGGGCGCCACGTTCTCCGCCGAGGTCGACGTGGTCGAGTGGCTCGGCGCGGAGCTGTACGCCTACATCCCGTTCGAGACGCACGCCGACGTCGCGCAGAAGCTCGAGGAGCTCGACCGCGACCTGGACGGCGAGGGGATGCGGACGCAGATGATCGTCTCGCTCGGCGCGGAGAGCCGGGTGCGCGACGGCAGCAGCGCCGAGCTGTGGTTCGACCCGCGGCGGCTGCTGATCTTCGACCCGGAGTCCGGCGAGAACCTCACCTACGACGACGAGGCGGCCCGCCGCATCGACGCCGAGACCGAGGAGGACCGCCGCGCCGCGCTGGAGCGCGCCCACCGCGACGCGGAGAAGCAGGCGAACGGGGAGCCGTCGGCCGCGGGCCGGCACCGCCAGGCGAGCTGACCCCTCGCCGAGTTCGGCAGCTGCGTGACGAGGTCGGCACCTGGAGGTGCCGACCTCGTCCGCGGAGTGCCGAACTCGGGCGGGGCGTCAGGCCTCGCCGAGCTCCGCCGACGTCGGGGGGTTCGCGCCCGCGCGGGACACCGTGATCGCGGCGACCTGGGCGCAGCGCACCAGGACGCGCTCGACCGTCGGGCGGTCGATCGCACGCAGCGCCTCGCGCCGGTCCGCGCCGAGCAGGGCCGCCGTCCACAGGCCGTCGATCAGGGCCCCCATGAACGAGTCGCCCGCGCCGACGGTGTCCGCCACCTCGACCCGGGGCGCCTCGACCAGCACCTCGTCGCCGCCCGCGGTGATCGCCAGCGCACCCTCGCCGCCGAGCGTCACGACGACCAGCGCCGGGCCGCGGCCCAGCCAGTCCTGGGCGATCTCGACGGGCGCGACGCCCGGGTGCAGCCAGGCCAGGTCCTCGTCGGACACCTTGACCACGTCCGCCAGGGCGACCAGCCGCTCCACGACCGGCAGCGTCTCCTCGGGCGAGCCCATCAGCGCGGGGCGCAGGTTCGGGTCGTAGGTGATCGTGGACGCGGCCCGGCGGTCCGCGAGCAGCCGGGCGACGGCCGCGCCGCCGGGGGCGATCACCGTGGCGATCGAGCCGGTGTGCACGACCACGGGGGCGTCGTCGCCCTCGTCCCAGCGGGCGGGCAGGTCCCAGGTCAGGTCGAACTCGTAGGTGGCGACGCCCTCGGGGTCGAGGTGGGCGCGCGCCACCGGGGTGCGCTCGGGGCCGCGGTCGCCCGCCAGCACGTGCACGTCGGACCCGGCCAGGTGCTCGCGGACCAGGTCGCCGTGCGCGTCGTCGCCCAGCCAGGTCAGCAGGTCGACCCGGCGGCCGAGCCGGCCGAGCCCGATCGCGACGTTCGCGGGGCTGCCACCGGGGTGCTCGGCGGGCTCGGCGCCCGGGCGGAGCACGACGTCGACCAGGGCCTCCCCGACGACGAGGGCGCGGGCGGCGGGCTGCTCGGTCATGGGACTCCTTCG
>NZ_JAANNB010000010.1 GCF_011603975.1 Cellulomonas sp. IC4_254
ATCGGCTCCGCGGGGTCGGCGGAGAAGGTCGCGCTGCTGACCGAGAAGTACGGCTACGACGCCGCGTTCAACTACAAGGACGGCGTCCAGGACGGTCCCGCCGAGCCCGGCCTGCCGTCGGTCACCGTCGAGCTGTACCGGGCAGAGCTGGCTGGCGGCGGCGCCGCGCGCGGCCGTGCGGCGTCCGCCGTGGCGACGGCGGTGGCGCCGGACCTCGTCGCGCACGTGCAGACGGCGGCGGACGGCGCGTTCGCGTTCACCGGGCTGACGGCCGGCGCCTACGCGGTCCGGGTCCGCTATCCCGAGTCGCTGGCGGTGACCTGGGACTCCGAGGGGCTGTTCGACGCGAGTGCGCAGGTCCTCGTCCCGGAGAGCGGCGAGGCGCAGGCCCAGGTCGGGCTGGCCGGCGACGCACGGGCGGACCTCCGGGTCCGGACGCCCTCGGGTGGTCCGGTGAGCGGCACCGTGCTGCTGTGGTGGGCGGGACCCGACGGCACGTTCGGCACGGCCGACGACGTGCGCGTCCCGGTCGAGGCGGTGGACGGGCGCGTGGTGGTGGACGGCCTCCCCGCCGGCGACTACCGCGTCGTCGGCCCGGACGGGGTGGCGGTCTCCCCGACGCTCGCCCTCACCGCGGAGGTCCGCTCGTCCACCGTCACGCTGGGCGCCGACCCGGCGGCGGCGCCGGTCGCCGCGCCGGCGCTGGCCGCGACCGGGTCGGCGGGTGCGGCCCTCCTCGTCACGGCGTGCTGGCTGGTCGCCGGCGGGCTGGTGCTCGCCCGGGTCGGCCGCGCGGCGCGGCGGTCCCGGTGACCGGTCGGAGCAAGCGCGAGGACGCCCCGCCGGGGCGGGCACGGCGGGACTGAACGGCGTCGAACCGCACGTCACCCGCGACGAGGGCCCGGCACCGTTCGGCGAACCCCTAGCTGCCCGATGCTCCCTGCAGCGCACGGCGGTGCGGGAGTCAGCCGGTGGGTCGCACAGCTCCTGGCGCCGGCACCGACGCGCAAGCGCACGGCCGCCGGACAGCGCCTCGCCGCGCAGCGCGCAGATCACCGCCAAGGCCCCGAACGCCACGTCTCCTGCAGCACTGATGAGCCTGAATGTGTGCTGTCGTCGGCGGACGGAACCAGCCCAGGACTGCGGTCTCCCGCAGTCGTCCTGACGATCCCAGTACCGCCCACCAGCACGAAGGCCCCAGGTCACCGACCTGGGGCCTTCGTCGTGCCCTGGGCATCGCCCGTTCGGGATGCCGGTGCCGCGGTTCCCTGCGAGCATCCGGCCATGGCCGCTCGATCCCGGGCGATGGTCGTCGTCGCCCTCGCCGCTCTGCCGCTGGCCGCGTGCACGCCGCCCGGTGACGCGCCCGCGGCGGCGGTCGCCGACTTCTACACCGCCGTGGCGGACGGCGACGGGGCCGCCGCGTGCGCCGACCTGACCCCCGCGGTCGTGGCGACGGTCGAGGAGGAGGCCGGGTCCTCCTGCGCGGACGCGCTCACCACGGGCGAGCTCGGTGACGACCTGCAGGACCGCGCGCAGGGCACCACCGCACCGCGGGTGCGGGTGGCCGGCCGGCAGGCCCAGGCCGTGCTCGGGACCGACACCGTGTTCCTGACCCGGTCCGGGTCCGGCTGGCTCATCACGGCCGCGGGCTGCACCCCGCGGCCGGAGCGTCCGTACGACTGCGAGGTGGAGGCATGAGGGCGCAGCGCATCCTGTTCGCCGCGACGCTGGCCGTCGTCGTGCTCGGGCTCGTCTACAGCGCCGTCATCGCCGGGATGCAGCGGTGACCGGCCGGGGACCGCGCGCGCTGCGGGAGAACGGCCTGAGCCTGTTCTTCGGGGGGATCTTCGTCGCGGCCGTCGCCGGGCAGGCGGTCAGCGGCCTCGCGCTCGTCAACCGCGAGCAGGTCGCCGCCGGGCTCGACCCCCTCACGGCCGGGCAGTACCTCACCTCGTCGGCCTTCCTGGTGGACCTGACCGAGAACTGGCAGTCCGAGTTCCTGCAGTTCCTGCTGTTCATCGGCGCGACCGTCTGGCTGCTGCAGCGCGGGTCGCCCGAGTCCAAGAACCTCGACTCGGCCGGTCGGGAGAGCGACGAGGAGCAGCGCGTCGGGGCGTACGCGGCTCCGTCGTCCCCGTCCTGGGCGCGACGGCGCGGGTGGCGCCTCGGGCTCTACTCCCACTCGCTCACGCTCGTCATGGGCGCGATCTTCCTCGGGTCCTGGCTGACGCAGTCGCTCACCGGGGCCGTCGCGTACTCGGAGGAGCAGATGCGCGACCTGCAGGACCCGGTGACGTGGACGGAGTACCTCACGCTGCCGGACTTCTGGAGCCGGACGCTGCAGAACTGGCAGTCGGAGTTCCTCGCCGTGCTGTGCATGGTGGTCTTCGCCGTCTTCCTGCGCGAGCGCGGCTCCCCCGAGTCCAAGCCCGTCGGCGCGCCGCACGGCGCCACCGGCGTCGAGTCCTGACCGGCCCGACCGGTCACGCCCTCCCGGCGGCGGGCGGCTGCCGACGCGTCACCGGGGCGCGACCGCGGCCCGGAAGGCGGCGAGCGAGGCGGCCGAGCTCGCGATGCGCCAGTCCGTCTCCTTGTTCTCGTCGAACCAGACGAGGCCGGCGAGGTCGCCCTGGAGGGCCGCCCACCCGAACAGCTCCGTGACCCAGCGGGCCTTGTCGCCGCCCTTCTCCGTCGAGGCGGTCTCCGCGAGCAGCAGCGGCTTGCCCGGGGCGACGCGACGCAGCTCGGCCACGGTCGGGCCGAAGACCTGGGACGGGCTCTGCCAGACCGAGCCCCGGCGCGCGGTCCCCCAGTTGTAGCCGTCGACGCCGACGACGTCGACGTGCTGGGCGCCGGGGTAGACCGACGCGATCGGGGTCGACCCGGGGAACGACACGTTGGGCGACCACACGCGGACCACGCGGGTCGCCCCGCGGCTGCGCAGGAGGTCGTGGACCCGGCGCCACACGGCGACGTACTGCCCCGCCGTGTTGCCGCCGACGCCCACCGCGCACGGGTATCCGCCGGCGTTCATCTCGTGGGCGAACCGCAGGTGCACCGGCCCGCCGTACGCGGCGAGCGCATCCCCCCACCGGCGGATCGTCGCGTCGTGGTCGCCGGCGAGGAACCGGGCGAGGGCGAACGCCTTCTGGTTCTTGCGCGCCGGGTCCCACGGCTCCCAGGTCAGGACCGGCACCGCCCCGGTGGCGGCCACGGCGGCGAGCTTGGCGGGGTCGGGCGCCTCCGTGAACGACGCGTACCAGAGCGCATACGCCGGTGCCGCCCGCAGCGCCGCCGCGCGTGCCGACCACGCCGGGACGTCGAACGGGCCCCACGGGACGGTGAGCCCGAACGGGACCGGGCCGGTCCCGGCGGACGCGGGCGGGGCGGGCGAGAGGGCGAGCGCGGCGGCGCCCACCGTGGCGGCGGCCAGGAGCGACCGGCGGGAGATCGGCATGCCGCGGAGATCGACGGCGGCGGCGCGCGGTTGACGGATCCTGAGCATCCGGATGCGGGCGGCGGGCGAGGTCACCCCGCGGAGGTGATGCCGGTCGGGAGCGCCGGCGCCACGGTGGAGAGGCCGCCACGACCGCGCGGCTTCCCGGACGCAGGAGCCCGCCATGATCATCTTCCTGATCCGGGTGCTGATCTTCCTCGGGTCGTCGGCGCTGGGGCTGTGGGTGGCCTCGCTCCTGCTCGACGGGTTCCACCTGACCGCCGGCGGGTTCCTCGCCGCGGTGGTCGTGTTCACGGTGGCGCAGTCCGTGCTGTCGCCGTTCATCGCGATGATGGCGAACCGGTACGCCAGCGCGTTCCTCGGCGGCATCGGCCTGGTCTCCACGTTCGTCGCGCTGCTCATCGCCTCGACGTTCACCGGCGGGCTGACCGTCGACGGCGGGGCGGCGACCTGGATCGCCGCGGTGGTGATCGTGTGGCTGGTCACGGCGCTGGCGACGTGGGTGCTGCCGTTCCTGCTCCTGCGCAGGCGGCTCGAGGAGCGGCGGGCCGGCGGACCGCGGCCCGCGTGACGCCGAGCCGCTGCCCGACGGGCCGCCCGCCGTGTCCCCGGCGCCACGTAGCCTCCTGGCGTGCAGATCCTCGACGACGGCGCGCTCGCCCTGAGCGCGAGCGACCTCGGTGCGGCGGCGGCGTGCCAGTTCGCCGTGGCCCGCGCCCTCGACGCCGCGCTCGGCCGCGGCCCGGCGGTCCCCCGCGCGGTCGACGCCACCGCCGCCCGCGCGGGCCGGCTGGGGGCGGAGCACGAGCGCCGCCTGCTCGACGCGCACGTCGCCGCGCTCGGCCCGTACGACCCGGCGACCGGTCGCGGCGTGCTGGTGCTGCCCCGGCCGACGGACCGCACCGCCGCGGGGCTCGCGGCCGCGCACGACCGCACGCTGGCGCTGCTCCGGGCGGGCGTGGACGTGCTCGGCCAGGCCGCGCTGTTCGACGGGACGTTCACCGGGTACGCCGACTTCCTGGTGCGCGACCCCGGCCACCCCAGGCCGCGGTACACCGTGGTGGACGCCAAGCTCGCGCGCCAGGAGCGCCCCGCCGCGCTGCTCCAGGTCGCCGCCTACGCGGACCAGCTCGCGGCCGCCGGCGTCGCGCTCACCGACCACGCGGAGCTCGTCCTCGGCGACGGCCGCACCACCCGGCACCGGCTGCGCGACCTGGTGCCCGTGTACCGGGACCGTCGCCGGCGGCTGCAGCGGCTGCTGGACGAGCACCGCGCCGGCGGCTCCCCCGCCGCCTGGGGCGACCCCCGGTACCGGGCGTGCGGACGCTGCGCGGTGTGCGCGCCGGAGCTCGAGGCGCGGCGGGACGTGCTGCTCGTCGCGGGGGTGCGCACGACGCAGGCCGCCCGGCTCCGGGAGGCGGGCGTGCGGACGATCGAGGACCTGGCCGCGCGGACCGAGCCGGTCGACGGCGTCGGGACCGGGACGCTCACGACGCTGCGGGCGCAGGCGGCGCTGCAGTCGCGGCAGGACCACGGGGACGGATCGGTGCTGTTCGACGTGTTCGACCCCCGGCCGATCGGCGTGCTGCCCGCCCCGGACCCGGGCGACGTCTTCTTCGACTTCGAGGGCGACCCGCTGTACTCCGCCGGCGAGGTCGGCACCGACGGCCAGCCCGCGGCGTGGGGCCTGGAGTACCTGTTCGGGCTGGTCGAGACCCCCGCGACCCCGGGGGCGGCGGCGCCGTTCCGGGCGTTCTGGGCGCACGACCGCGCGCAGGAGAAGCAGGCGCTGCTCGACTTCCTCGCGTACGTGCGCGAGCGCCGGGCCGCCCACCCGGGGATGCACGTCTACCACTACGCCCCGTACGAGAGGTCCGCCCTGCTGCGGCTCGCCGCGCGGCACGGGGTCGGCGAGGCCGACGTCGACGAGCTGCTGCGCGCGGGGGTGCTCGTCGACCTGTACGCGACGGTGCGCGGGTCGCTGCGCACGGGGCAGCGGTCGTCCTCCCTCAAGCAGCTCGAGCCGCTCTACATGCCGGGGCACCGCACCGGTGAGGTGACGACGGCCGGCGACTCGATCGACCAGTACGCGCAGGCGTGCGCGCTGCGGGACGCGGGCGACGACGCCGGGTGGCGCGCGGCGCTGGCCGCGATCGCCGAGTACAACGCGTACGACTGCGCGTCGACGCGGCACCTGCGCGACTGGCTGCTCGCCCGTGCCGCGGACGTGGGCGTGCACCCGCGGCCGCCGGGACCGCCCGCCGTGGCCGACGGGACGGGCGGCGCCGAGGGGACCGGCGACCCCGACGGGTCCGGCACGGCCGGCGGGACCGGCGACGGCGCCCCCGAGCACGACGCCCTGGTCGCCGCGCTCGCCGCCCACGCCGACGACCCGGCCCACCGCCCCGAGGGCGACGCCGGCCGCCGCACCCCGGACCAGCAGGCCGTCGCCCTGCTCGGCGCCGCCCTGGGCTACCACTGGCGCGAGCAGAAGCCGTTCTGGTGGGCGCACTACGACCGGCTCTCGTCGGACCCCGCGGACTGGACCGACCCGCGCTCCACGTTCGTCGCGGAGCGGGTCGAGGTCGTCACGGGCTGGCACACCCCGCCGCGCGCCCGCACGCAGCAGCGCGTCCTGCGGATGACCGGCCGGCTGGAGCCCGGCAGCGAGCTGCGCGCCGGGGCCACCTGCTTCGGGCTGTTCGACGACCCGGTGCCGGAGCACGCCCCGGTGCCGGAGCACGCGACCCGCGGCTGCGCGACCGGGTTCACGGTCGTGGAGGTCACCTCGGCGGGCGACGGTCCGGCCGCCCGCGACGAGCTGCTGGTCACCGAGCGGCTCCAGGCGGCGTGGGCGCCGCACGACCGGCTGCCGATGGGGCTGGGCCCCACCCCGCCGCCGCCGACCGCCACGATCGCGGCGGCCCTGCGCGCGCTCGCCGCGGGCGTCGTCGCCGGCCTGCCCGCCGTCCCGCACCAGCCCGCGCTCGACCTGGCGCGCCGGCTGCCGCCGCGCACCCGCTCGGGCCGGCCGCTCCCCGTGCCGGCCGACGAGCCGGACGGGATGGTCGGCGCCATCGCCGCCGCCCTGCGCGACCTGGACGGCTCGTACCTGGCCGTGCAGGGCCCGCCCGGGACCGGCAAGACCTACACCGGCTCGCACGTGATCGCCGCGCTGGTCGCGGAGGGCTGGCGGGTCGGGGTCGTCGCGCAGTCGCACGCGGTCGTGGAGAACCTGCTCGCGAAGGTCGTCGACGCGGGCGTGGACCCCGCCGCGGTCGGCAAGAAGCCCCGCCCCGGCGCGCCGACCGCGACGCCGTGGACCGCGCTGAAGGACACCGGCGCCTTCGGCCGGTTCTTCGCGAGCCAGCTCGGCGGGTTCGTGGTCGGGGGCACCCTGTGGGATCTCACCCACCCCGAGCGGCTGCCCGACGGCGGGTTCGACCTGCTGGTGGTCGACGAGGCCGGCCAGTTCTCGCTCGCGAACACGTTCGCCGCGTCCGCGGGGGCGCGGAACCTGCTGCTGCTCGGCGACCCGCAGCAGCTCCCGCAGGTGTCCCAGGGCGACCACCCCGAGCCGGTGGACACCTCCGCGCTGGGCTGGCTGACCGACGGCCACGACACGCTGCCGGCGGAGCTCGGCTACTTCCTCGACGCCACCTGGCGGATGCACCCCGACCTGTGCGCCCCGGTGTCCGACCTCGCGTACGAGGGGCGGCTGCACGCGGTGCCGTCCGCCGCCGCGCGGCACCTCGACGGCGTGCCGGCGGGCGTGCGGACGGTGCTGGTCGACCACGACGGCAACGCGGTGTCCAGCGTCGAGGAGGCGGAGCAGGTCGTCGCCGAGGTCCGCGCGGTGGTCGGCCGGACCTGGACCGAGGACGGCCTCGCGCGACCGCTGGCCCCGGCGGACGTCCTGGTCGTCGCCGCGTACAACGCCCAGGTGTGGACCCTGACCCGGGCGCTCGTCGCGGCCGGCCTCGACGGCGTGCGGGTGGGGACCGTCGACCGGTTCCAGGGCCAGGAGGCGCCGGTCGTGCTCGTGTCCCTCGCGGCGTCCACCCCCGAGGACGTGCCGCGCGGGATGGAGTTCCTGCTGTCGCGGAACCGGCTGAACGTCGCGCTGTCCCGCGGGAAGTGGGCCGCCGTGGTCGTCCGGTCGCCCCGGCTGACGGACTACCTCCCGGGCAGCCCGGCGCAGCTCGCGGAGCTGGGGGCGTTCCTGCGCCTGGGCGCCGGGCCCGAGGCCGGGACGGCGGCGGCCGGCGCCCACCGGTGGGACGACGCGGCTGCCGCACCGCGCCGGTCCACCCGGGCGCCGGGGAGTCTCACCCAGGCCGGGTGAGCCGGTCGGCACGCCGCCCGGGAGACAGTGACGTGCGGGCAGACCGTGCCCGGACCCGGACCGGCGCGCCGCACGCCGCCGCACGAGGAGGACGAGCGATGACGACGTTCACGGCCTGGAAGTTCGACAGCCCCGAGGGCGCCGAGCGCGCGCGGGGCGCCCTGCGCGACGCCCAGGGTGAGGGGATCGTCACCGTCGTGGACTCCGCGGTGGTGTCCTGGCCCGAGGGCGAGAAGCGCCCGGAGCTGCACCACCACCACGAGGGCGGCAAGCACGCGGCGGGCTGGGGCGCGCTGTGGGGCCTGCTGGTCGGCGGCCTGTTCTTCGTGCCGCTGCTCGGCGCGGCGGCGGGCGCGGGCATCGGTGCCCTGGCCAAGTCGGTCGAGGGCGTCGGGATCGACGAGAAGGACCTCATCAAGCTCCGCGACGAGACCACCGAGGGCACCTCGGTGCTCCTGGCGGTCACCCAGGACGGCGACCTCGACCGGCTCGGCGAGCGGTTCCACGGGCTGGGCTCCCGGCTCGTCGCCACGAACCTGACCGAGGCCGAGAAGAGCCTGCTGCTCGAGACCTTCGGCTGAGCGGCCCGCCGTGGCCGGCACCGAGGCGCTGACCCGTCCCCGGCTGGTCCGGCGCCGGGCGGGGCACCTGTACGGCCTGGTCGTGACCGGGTCGGTGCTCGCGGCCGCCCCCGACTCGATCGGGCTGGCGCGGCTGGCTCTCGCCCTGCTGGGCACGCTGCTCGTCTACTGGGCGGCGGAGAGCTACGCGCACTGGACCGCGACGCGGACCCTGCTGGGCCGCAGCCTGCACGGCGAGGAGCGGCGGGAGGTCGTCGCGGACGGCCTCCCGCTCGTCGCCGCGTGCCTGGTCCCCGTGGCGGTGCTGCTCGCGGAGGCGCTGCTGGGCGTCGCCCCGGGCACGGGGGTGCGGATCGCGCTGCTGACGAACACCGCGCTGCTCGTCGGGGTCGGCTGGCGGATGGCCACGTCCGGCGGCGTGCGGGGGTTCGCCCGGGTCGCGAACTCCGTGGGCGTCGGGCTGCTGGGCGTCGCGATGGTGGCGCTGAAGTACGCGCTGCACCACTGAGCCGGTCAGCTCAGCAGACCCAGCGACCGTCCGCGGGCCACCGCCGCCCGCCGCGTCTGCACGTCCAGCTTCCGGTAGAGCGATTTCAGGTGCGCCTTGACGGTGTTCACCGAGACGAACAGCTCCTCGGCGATCTCGGTGTTGCTCGCCATGCTCGGCAGCGCCGCGAGCACGCTCAGCTCGCGGTCCGTCAGCGGGACGGGCAGCGGCTCGGGCTCGGGGGCGGGCTCGGGGGCGCCGATGTGCGCCACCAGGGCCGCCGCGAGGGCGTCGCCCCGCTCCGGGAGCACCCGCGCGAGGGCCGCGTGCCCCGCCGCGCCCGGGACGACGAACGGGCGGACCACCCGCTCCGTGCCGGCGACCGCGAGCGCCCGCCGGGCCAGGTCGTCCGCCAGGGTCGGGGCGCCGCGCTCCTCGGCGAGGTGCGCGAGCAGGAGGGTGGCCTCGGTCTGGGTCAGCGTCTCCCCCACGTCGGCGGCCCAGCCGGCGGCGACGCGGGCGTGCCGCACCGCGGCCGGCGCGTCCCCGCGGGCCCACGCGCGGCGCGCCGCGACCAGGGCCTCCAGCGGGGAGGCGATCCGGGCGTCCGCCGGTCCCGCGGCGGCGTCGGCGCCGGTGAGCGCGGCGAGCTCGGCGGCCGCGCGCAGCCGGAGCGCGGCGACCAGCGCGGGGGCGGGTCCGGCGGGCCGCTCGGCCGCGAGCGCGTGCGCGGCTGCCCGCACCCGGCCCCGGCCGAGGGCCGCGAGCGCCTGGACCGCGTGCAGGGCGGCGACCGACCACGGGTCGTCGCCGGCGTCGGTCGCGGCGAGCCCGTAGGCGACCGCCCGGTCGGCGTCGCCCCAGCGGGCGCGGAGCAGCGCGACCCAGGCCAGCGCCGCGTAGGCGGGACGGACGTGCGCGTACGCGGTCCAGCCCGACGTGACCGCGACGTCGACGGCCTCGCGGGCCGCCCTCTCGGCGGCGTCCAGCCGGCCCAGCACCGCGAGCGCCAGCGCCAGCCCGGCGCGCGCGCTGAGCGAGGTGAGGTCGACCGCGTCGGGGTCCTCGGCGACGGAGGCCGCGAGCTCGCGGTGGGCGCCGACCGCGTCGCCCTGCCAGAGCAGCGCGCCGCCCCGCAGGTCGTGCGCGGAGCGCAGGTACGGCAGGTACGCCGGGAACGGCCAGGGCGCCTGCGCGAGCGCCTCGAGCGCCGCCACGGCGCCGCTCCCCTGCCCGCCGACGTCGCCGCTGCCCCGGGCGGCCGCGGCGTCCAGCAGGTCGGCGAGCACCCGGGCGGCGACCGGCGGCCGGCCCGCGCGCGCGGCGTCGTGGGCGGCGAGCGTCCGCAACCGGGCGACGTGGGCGCGGCACGCGGGGTACGCGCGGTCCACGTGCGCGAGGGCCGCGGCGCACAGCTCGGACCATGCGGCGGGGGGCGCCTCGTCGTACGGCAGCCGGAGCAGCGCCTGACGCACCGCCTCGCGGTTCGGGGTGACGAGCAGCGGGGCGGCAGCCTCGGCCAGCACGCGGCCGACGAGGTCGCCGTCCTCCGCCTCGGTGGCGTGGTCGAGCGCGGCCACCGGGTCGCCGTGCCGCAGCAGCCACCGGGCCGCGCAGGCGTGCGCGTCCTGGTGCCCCTCGGGGTCGCGGACCCGCAGCGTCGTGTGCAGGATCTCGCGGAGCAGCGGGTGGTAGCGCAGCGACGCCCCGGCCGGCGCGACCGGCCCGACGAAGTCGTGCGCCGCCGCGAGGGCGTCGTGCAGGCGGTCGGACGGTGCGCCCGGGCTCAGCGCGCGGGCGAGCTCCGGGCTGAACGTGGGGACGACGCTGGAGCGGAGCAGGAACGAGCGGACCGCGCCCGGCTGCCGGTCGACCACCTCGTCGACCAGGTAGTCGGCGACGGCCCGGTCGTCGGCGAGCGCCTCCTCGACGTCGTCCTCGGTGGGCGGCTCGCCGACCCCCTGCAGCCGGGCCAGCCGGCCCAGGGCGATCCGCACGCCCGTCGGCCAGCCCTCGGTGCGCTCCAGGACGAGCCGGGCCTGCTCGCGCGTGACGTCGACGCCCTCGACCTCGCCCAGGGCGCGCACGTCGGCGGCGGTGAACGCGAGGTCCTCCGCGGCGAGCAGGGTGGCGCCGCGGCGTCCGACCGGCGGCTCCGAGCGGCTGAGGATCAGCAGCCGCAGCGGCACGTCCGCCGCGAGCAGGTCCCGGACCGTCTGCACCACCGTGTGGTGCCGCACGACGTCCAGGTCGTCGACGACCAGCGTCGACTCCTCCGGCAGCGACGCCAGGCCCCGCATCCACCGCGCCACGAACGCCGGCGTGCTGGTGGGCGGCACCCGCAGCCGGGCGAGCGGGTGGTCGGCCGGCACGGCACCGCTGGCCCGCAGGGCGTCCAGCACCCGGCTGGCGAGCGCCTGCGGCACCGTGTCGCGCGGCTCCAGCGACAGCCAGGCCACCGGGCCCGGCCGCGCCGCGGCCCAGGTCGCCACCGCGGTCGTCTTGCCCCAGCCCGCGCCCGCCGCGACGACGGTCAGCCGGCCGTCCCCGTCCCCGTCGAGCAGCTTGTCCACGGCGGGGCGCCGCACCGTGCGCGCGGCCGACGGCCGCAGGGTGCGCTGCTCCGGCGTCCGGACGTCGAGCCTCCCGGTCCCCCTGCCCGGTGGCTCGCGCAGTTCCCGTCCGGCGCCCCTCCCCGGGGAGCCCATGGCCGCAACGTATACCCGCGCGTCGCGGTCCCGGGAGGGGTTCCGGGGCGAGCCACCCCTGGCGGGTGAGGCCCGCCGGCGACCCCGCCCCGAGGGCGCCGGGGTGCCTCGCGGGGCTCTCCACCCGCGGCGGGTGATGCCCGCCCGACCAGCGCCGACGACCGTAGGACCCGGGCCCGCGGGGGCGGACCCGCCCGGGGCGACCGGGCGCCGCGGAGCGCAGGAGGCAGTCGTGGAGACCGCGATCGAGGACATGGGCCCGGTGGACTACCTGGTCGTCGAGTTCCCGGAGAACCGCCTGGACGGAGAGGCGTTCCCCCTGCTGATGGACCTGGTCGACCGGGGCGTCGTCCGGGTCCTCGACCTGGCGTTCGTCGCCAAGGCCGACGACGGGACCGTCACGGGCATCGACCTGCAGGAGCTGGACGCCACCGGCGACTTCGACGTCACCGTGCTCGAGGGCGCGTCGTCGGGGCTGCTCGGGGACGACGACCTGGCCGAGGCGGCCGCGGCGCTCGCGCCGGGGGCGGCGGCCGGGGTGCTGGTGTACGAGAACGCGTGGGCGGCGCCGTTCGCCACGGCGCTGCGGCGCGGCGGCGGGCAGCTGGTCGCCAGCGGCCGGGTGCCGGTGCAGGCGCTGCTGGCGGCGCTCGACGCGACGGACTGACGCGGCGCCGTCGCGCGCCGCGGGACTGCTCAGGACGAGGACCAGGGACGAGGAGGGGGACCATGCCCGGACTGCTGCGAGGGGTGGCCAGGACGGCCGTGATCGCCGGGACCGCGAGCGCGGTGTCGGGCCGCGTGCAGCGGCGTCAGCAGGGACGGTGGGCGGAGCAGGACGCGCGCGCCGCCCAGGCCCAGTACGCCACACCGGTGCCGGCCGGCTACGGCCCGCCGGGGTACAGCCAGGAGCCGCCGTACCCGGCGGTGCCGGCGGGGTCGCCGGCGCAGGACGCCGCAGACGCCCGGATCGCGCAGCTGCGCGACCTGGCCCGGCTGCGGGACGAGGGCGTCCTGACGGCGGAGGAGTTCGCCGACCAGAAGGCGCGCATCCTCGCGACCTGACCGCACCTGCGACCCGACCGCACCTGCGACCGGACCGCACCTGCGACCCGACCCACCCGCACCGCACCGGCGCGGGTGGGTCGCGTGCGTCCGCCCCCCGGGTGCCGGGTCGTGCGGTCCGGGTCAGGCGGTCCGGGCCGGCGTCGCGGCCGCGCGGCGCATGCGCAGCGCGTTGGCCGCACCCAGGACGCCCGCGACCAGCGGCACCAGCAGCGCGGCCTGCAGGGCGCGCGGCCGCACCTCCTCGTTGATCCGCACGACCTCGGCGGCCGCGGCCGGCGGCTCGTCGGCGAGCAGGGCCTGGAGCTGGGTGGTGCTCATCAGCTCGGCGTCCTCCTCGAGCGCCGCGGCCACCCGCTCCTGGTCCGCCGGCGCGAGCACGTCGCTGGCGCGCGCCTGGGCGGTGAACCCGGCCGACAGCGTGGCCAGCAGCACCGCGCCCGCGAGCGCGAGCCCGAACGACAGCCCGAACGACCCGCCGGCGGAGTTCACGCCGGCGGCCTCGCTGACCCGCTCCTCCGAGACCGGCGACAGCGTGTAGTCGTTCAGCTGCGAGACGAGCAGCCCCAGGCCGCACCCCGCGACGACCAGCGGCCCGGCGAGCGCCCACCCGGACCCGGCGCGCGGCACGACGGGGAGCAGCGCCCCGACGCCGGCGACCAGCAGGCCGAACCCGCCGAGCACGACCCGGTGCGCCGGCCACCGCCCCGCCCGCCGGCTCATGGCGAGCGCGACGACGAACATGCTCAGCGACAGCGGCGCCAGCGACAGGCCCGCGGCCATCGCGTCGTACTCCAGGACCATCTGCAGGAAGATCGGCAGCGCGATCATCGCCCCGCCGAGCGCCACCTGCTGGAGCAGCTGCTGGGAGACCCCGATCCGGAACCGCGGCGGCCGGAACAGCCCCGGGTCGATGAGCACCGCCCGCCCGCGCCGGGAGCGCCGCACGAGCCACAGCGCGAGCCCGGCCAGCGCCAGCACGCCCACGGCGAGCAGCAGCCCGACCGACTCGGCGCCCTCCTGCCAGGCGAGCACCCCGAGCACCAGGCCGCCCATCCCGGCGGCGGACAGCAGCGCCCCGACGACGTCCACCTCCCGCGATCCGGTGTACGGCACGTCCCGCACCAGCCGGATGCCGGACAGCACGACGACGATGACGACCAGCTCGAGCCCGAACGCGACCCGCCAGGACAGGTAGGTCGTGATGAACCCGCCGAGCAGCGGGCCCACCGCCGCGGCGATCGAAGCCGCGGCGCCGACGAGCGCGTACACCTTCTTCTGCGCCGTCCCCGTGAAGTTGCCGTGCACGAGCGACTGCATCGCCGGCAGCAGCAGCGACGCCCCGAGCCCGCCGACGACGGCCCACAGCACGATCACCGCGGTCAGGCTCTGCGCGAACGTCATCGCCGCCGCGCCGACGGCGTAGCCGAGCAGCCCGAGCACGTACGCCCGCCGCCGCCCCACGAGGTCGCCGACCTTGCTGCCCACGAGGATGAACGCCGCCGACACCAGCGCCTCGAGGGCGATCGCCGACTGCACCCCGCTCACCGTGGTGCCGAGGTCCCGCACGACCGCGGAGATCGACACGTTCATCAGCGAGGTGTCGACGACGAGCACGAACATCGCCAGCGCGAGCAGCACCGCCAGCCGGCGCTCCGTGCGGCCGAGCGCCTCGGCCGGGGCGGTCACCGGACCGGGGTGCGCGCCGGGGTGGCGACCGCGGCGCTCGCCGGGACCTCGGCCCCGCCGCGCCGCGCCGCCAGCCGCGCGACCCACCGCGCGACCTCGGCGACGACCAGGTACCCCAGCACCGCGAGCAGGCACACGCCCCACTGCTGCAGGCTCAGGTCCGTGGTGCCGAACAGCCGCTGCAGCAGCGGGATCGACGTGACCAGGACGGTGAGCCCGACCACCACCAGCACCAGCGTCACGAACCGGGCGTTCGCCACGGTCTCCGCGCGCAGCACGCTGCGGTACCGGTCGCGCCACTGGGCGGCCACGACGACGTGCACCAGCGAGGTCGCGGTGAGCCCCATCGTGGTCGCGACGAGCAGCCCGTACCGGGGCTCGGCCCAGGCGACCACGAGCAGCGCCGCGACCGCGACGAGCACCCCGTCGACGGCGAGCCGGGCGCCCAGCGCGCGGCCGAGCACGGGGGCGTCCGCAGCGCGCGGCAGCCGGCGCATGAGGTCGGAGGCGGGCGCGTCGAAGCCCAGGCCGATCGCGAGCACGACGTCGATCGCGAAGTTGACCCAGAGGATCTGCAGCGGGGACAGCGGCACGCCCCCGGCGATCGTGAACACCCCGGCGCCCACGAACGTGAGGATGAACCCGATCAGCACGACCATCTGGAACCGGATGTACCGCATGAGGTTGTCGTAGAGCCCGCGCCCGCGCTCCACGGCCGTGACGATCGTGGCGAAGTTGTCGTCGGTCAGGATCATCTCGGCGGCGTCCTTGGTGACCTCCGTGCCGGTGATCCCCATGGCGACCCCGATGTCCGCCCGGGTCAGCGCGGGCGCGTCGTTCACGCCGTCGCCGGTCATCGCGACCACCTGGCCCCGGCGCTTGAGCACGTCGACGAGGCGCACCTTGTCCTGCGGGGCGACGCGCGCGACCACCCCGATGCCGTCCACCTCGGCCTCCAGGCGCTCGTCCGGCAGCGCGGCGAACTCGGCCCCGGTCAGCGCCCGGCCCTCGATCCCGAGCTGCCCGGCGATCGCGGCGGCGGTGGTCACGTGGTCGCCGGTGATCATCCGGACCCGGATGCCGGCCTCCTTGCACGCGGCGATCGCGTCCCGCGCCTCCTTGCGCGGCGGGTCGACGATCCCGACCAGCGCCAGCAGCTCAAGGCCGTCGACGAGGTCGAGCAGCTCCCCGGCCAGGTCCGCCTGCCCGACGTCCTTCTGCGCGAGCGCCAGGACCCGCATCCCCTCGCCGGCGAGGGCGTCGTTCTCGGCGACGACGCGGTCCCGCAGGTCGCCGATCGGCCGCGTGCTGCCGTCGGCGTCCCGGTAGTGCGTGGCCCGCGCCAGCAGCACGTCGGGGGCGCCCTTGACGTAGCAGCGGACCGCGGGCACGCCGGCGACCTCGACGTCGTGGAACGTCGCCATCAGCTTGTACGCCGCGTCGAACGGCACCTCCGCCACCCGGGGGTACGCGCGCCGGGTCTCCTCGACGTCCAGCCCGCCCTTGGCGGCGAGCACGACCAGCGCGCCCTCCGTCGGGTCGCCGACCAGGTCGCCGTCCCGGACGGTCGCGTCGCTGGCGAGCGCCATCGGCAGCAGGAACGGCTCCAGCCGGATCTCGGGTCCGCCGCCGGTCGCGAGGATCCGCCCGGTGGTCGCGTAGCCCTCGCCGTCGACGCCGTACCGCCGGCCCGCGAGCACGAGCCGCCGCGCGGTCATCTGGTTGAGCGTGAGCGTCCCCGTCTTGTCCGAGCAGATCGCCGACGTGGCGCCCAGGGTCTCCACCGAGCGCAGCCGCTTCACGATCGCCCCGGCGCCCGCGAGCTCCCGGGTGCCCAGCGACAGCAGCATGGTCACGACCGCCGGCAGGCCGGTCGGGATCGCGGCGACCGCCAGGCTGATGCCGACCAGGAACAGCGTGTCGAAGTCCTCGCCGCGCGCCAGCCCGAGCACCACCACGAGCACCAGCGCGACCGCCGCCATCAGCGTGATCACGACGGTCAGCCGGTTGAGCTGCCGGGTCAGCGGCGTCTCGTCGGTCTCGACGGCGCCGAGCATCCCGGAGATGCGGCCGACCTCGGTCGCCATGCCGGTCGCGGTGACCACCATCTCGCCGCGGCCCCGGGTGACCTGGGCGTTCATGTACGCCATGTCGACGCGGTCGCCCAGCGGCACGGAGTCGCCGGTCACCGGGTCGACGGACTTGGGCACCGGGGTGCTCTCGCCGGTGAGGCCCGCCTCCTCGATCTCCAGGGACGCCGCGACCACGAGCCGCCCGTCGGCGGGCACCTTGTCCCCCGCCTCGAACCGGACCACGTCGCCCGGCACCAGCTGCTCGGCCGGCACCTGCAGCACCTGGCCGTCCCGCAGCACGCGGGCCGTCATCACCAGCATGGTGCGCAGCGCCGCGACGCTCTCGGCGGCCTTGCCCTCCTGGTGCAGCCCCATGAGCGCGTTGACGACCGTCAGCCCGAGGATCACCAGCCCGGTGCCGAGGTCGCGCAGCGCGACCATGCTGACCACCGCGGCGCCCACCAGCACCAGCTGCATGAGGTCCGCGTACTGCCGGGCGAACGCGCGCCACGCCGGCTCCGGCGCCTCCTCCGCGAGCGCGTTCGGCCCGTGCTCGCGCAGCCGCTCGGCCGCCTGGTCCGCCGTCAGCCCGCGCGCCGGGTCCACCCCGAACGCCGCGCACGTCTCCGCCACGGTCGCGGCGTGCCACTCCCGCGCCGGCACCTGGGTCGTCGTCATGTCCCCGCCCGTCGCCGCCGGGCGCCCGGCGGCGCCCCTCGACCACCGTCGCCGCGCCGCCGACGGCCGGGCCTCACCCGGCGCGGGTAGTCGGGGCCCGGCTCACCCCCGGCGGGTGTGACGCCGCAGGTCGCGGCCCGGCAGCGTGATCACCGGCCGGTCACGGACGCGGTCGGCCGCGGCTCGAGCGAGGGGTGGGACCGTGAACGACTTCTGGGACTGGTTCTGGC
Source organism: Cellulomonas sp. IC4_254 (assembly GCF_011603975.1). GTDB lineage: Bacteria > Actinomycetota > Actinomycetes > Actinomycetales > Cellulomonadaceae > Cellulomonas. Next base: position 17,316 of record NZ_JAANNB010000010.1, read on the forward strand.
TGATGATCTGGTGGTTCCTGTTCGTCGCCTACCTCGTGCTGCTGTGGCAGATCTGCGGCGACCTGTTCCGGGACCGCGACCTCAGCGGCTGGTGGAAGGCGGCCTGGATCGTGGCGCTGATCGTGGTGCCGTGGCTGTCCATGCTCGTCTACGTCATCGCACGCGGGAAGGGCATGGCGGAGCGGCACGCGGCGGCGATCGCGAGCGCGCGCCGCGAGACGGACGCCTACATCCGGCAGACGGCGGGCAGGTCGCCGGCCGACGAGATCGCCGACGCCAAGGCCCTGCTCGACCAGGGCGTCATCGACACCGAGGAGTTCGGCCGCCTCAAGGCGCGCGCCCTCGCGGCGTGACCCCGGGCACCCGTGACCCCGCGCAACCGCGACCCCGGGCGCCAGGCGCGCCGAGGTAGGGCCGTCCGCGCCAGGTAGGACCGTGGACGGCCCTACCTCGGGCTGGCGGCCCTACCTCGGCGACGGGGCGGTCGGGTGCGCAGGCACCGGGCGCGGCTGCGCGACGGTCAGCGCTCGGGCTCGTCGCGGGTGGGCGCCTCGCCGTCGTGGTCGTCGGGCAGCGGGTCCGGGTCGACGTCGAGCGTCGGCAGGTCGGGCTGCTGCGGGTCGAAGCTGTCGGGGATGTCCTCGCTCATGCGACCACGCTGCCACCGGGCGGGACCGGCCGCACGGCGGCGGCCCGGGTCAGCGGAGCAGGCCGGCGAGCACCCGCTCGGCGTCCGACCCCGCCGGCACCGGCAGGTCGAGGGCCGCGTCGCCGGCGCGCAGCGTCACCACGACCACGCCCGCGTACGCCGGGTGCGGCACGGCGCGCACGTCGGTGAGCCGCTCCAGCGGCAGCACCACCCGCGACTCGGAGTGCACCGGCGTGCGGCCGCGCGCGAGCCACGCCCGCCGGCCGAACACCTGCAGCTCGCGCCCGTCGGAGGCGATGACCGCCGCCTGCACCGTCATCGGGTGCAGCAGGTGCACGGCCCGCGACACGCCGCCGCGCAGCGGCACCACGGTCCGCCGGGGGTGCGCCGCGAGCGCCCGGAGCCCGGGCTCGCGGTCCGCGACCTCGCGGTAGGCCGAGACCAGGCCGATCTCCTTCTCGCCCAGCGCCCGCCGGTCGAGCCGGCCGAGCCCGGGTGCACCGGCGGTCGGGTCCCGCGGCGCGGGGTCGCCGGACGTCGGCACGGGCCAGGCGAGGGCGCGCAGCGCGTCGACGAACCCCTCGACCACGTCCGCCGACGAGCCGCTGAACCGCACGGCGACCGAGGGCCCCGCGAGCGCGTGCACCGTGAGCCGGCCGTCCAGCAGGTCGACGCTGGTGCCGACCGCCGCGACCTGGTCGTACGGCACGTCGAGCACGTCGTACCCGCGACCGCCCGTGGTCCCGCGGGACGTCCCGCGCCCGTGCGCCGCGGCGTCGCCGCCCGTGCGCCGGCTGAGGGCGGTGAACCGGTCCGGGCCGAGCACCAGCAGGTGGTCGTACAGGTCCATGTCGGGGGTGGCGTCCCGGCGGGCGATGTCGCGGGGCACCTTGAGCACCAGCCGGCTGCCCGCGAGGTCGACCGGGTGGTCCCGGTACAGCGGCGGCACCTCCTCGGCGGTGCGCACCGGGTCCACCCACGGCCCGAACGCGTCGTACTCGGGGGTGCTCGGGGCGTCGCCCGTGCCGTCGTCCTGCCGCCGCGCCGTCGCCGCGTTCATCGTCCGCCTCCTCGCGTCCGGGCGGGGTCGCCCTCCCACCAGCATCCTCCTCCGCGCCGCGCACCGCCGCCACGACGGCAGGTGCCGGCTGCACGCGGACCCCGTCCCGCGCCCGCGACCTGTCGTCCCGGCAGGTCCGGGGGGTTCCGCACGGTACCCCCGGCGCGCCATGATGCCGCCGGGGAGCCCGTCGCGGCCCGGCCGCCCGGCTCCCCTGGTGCCACCGTGCGAGACCCCCGCGTCGGGCACGCCCTCCGGGCTGCTCACCGTCCGTCCCACCACCCCACCACCCTGGGAGCACCTCATGACCGCACCGCTGCCCGCCGGAGCCCCGGACACGATCGTCCTGGTGCACGGCCTCTGGATGACCCCGCGCTCGTGGGAGCACTGGGTCCCGTACTACGAGGCGAAGGGCTACCGGGTGCTCGCGCCCGCGTATCCCGGCTTCGAGATCGAGGTCGAGGCCCTGCGCGCCGACCCGTCCGTGATCGCCGCCCTCACCGTCCCCGAGACCGTCGACCACCTCGCCGGCATCATCGAGGCCCTGGACGCGCCGCCGATCATCATCGGCCACTCGTTCGGCGGGACCCTCACCCAGCTGCTGCTGGCGCGCGGGCTCGGCGCCGCCGGGGTGGTGATCGACTCCGCGCCGACCGAGAACGTCTACGTGACCCCGCCGTCCCAGCTCCGGGCGCTGCTGCCGACGTTCACGCACCCGTCCACCCGGCACGAGGCGGTGTCGTTCACGCCCGAGCAGTTCCACTACGCGTTCGCGAACACGCTCAGCAGGGAGGACTCCGACGCCGCCTGGGAGCGGTACGCCATCGGCGCGCCCGGCGCGTGGCTGTGGGCGTACGGCCTGATCGCCAACTTCAAGCCCGGGCACCAGGAGACCTGGGTCGACTACGACGCGGACCGCGCGCCGCTGCTGTTCCTCGCCGGCGGGGAGGACCACATCATGCCGCCGTCGGTGAACCGCGGGAACGCGAAGAAGTACGGCAGGTCCCCCGCGATCACCGAGTACGTCGAGATCCCGGGCCGGTCGCACTGGACCTGCGCGGAGCCGGGCTGGGAGGCCGTGGCGGACCGGGCGCTCGAGTGGGCCGTGGCGCACGCGGTCCGGCCGGCGGTCGAGGCGGGCTGACGCGCGGCCCACGGCGGGCCGGAGCCGGCGTCGGCGCGTCAGCGCTCGACGACCCACCCGGGCCGCCGCGGGTCGTCCACCCGGACCACCACGTCCGCCGTGCCCTCCGGGTCCGCCTCGGCCCGGTACCGCTCCTCGGCGGGCAGCCGCCAGGCGTCGTCCGGCGGGGTGCGCCGCGCGAGCGTGTCCGGCCGCACGGCCAGGTGCACCACGAGGTCCGCCGGGAGCCACCTGCCCAGCAGCAGGCCGCCGTCGAGCAGCAGCACGGTCCCCGGCGCGGTGGGCACCCGGGTGGCCCGCGCCGACCGCTCCCGGGCGGCGTCCCACAGGGCCGGCAGGTACGTCCCGTCGCCACCCGGGCCGAGCGGGTCCAGCACCTCGCGGACCAGCGCCCCGGCGTCCAGCGCGTCGTCCAGCAGGGCGTCGGGGTCCTGGCGGCCGTGCTCGAACCGGACCCCGGCCGGGCGCAGGAAGTCCCCGGCCGACACCCGGACCGCTGCGTGCCCGCGGGCGCGCAGCGGCTCCACGAGCGCGTCCGCCAGCCCGCCGGGCCCGGTGGGCGGCGCGCCGTCCAGCAGCACCCGCCACCGCCGGTCCGGCCCGTCCGCCGCGCGCGCGGCCGCCAGCCCGTCGGCCACCCGGTCCACCAGCCGCCCGACCAGGATCTCGGGGCTCACCGGCTCGACGCGCACCGGGACATCCTCCCCCGCCGGCGCGGGGCGCTCAGGAGCGCGACGTGACGACGCCCTTGACGAACGCCGCCTGCCCCGCGTGCTCCAGCACGTCCCCGAGCACGCTCACGAGCCGCACCCCGACGGTCACCGGCGGGTCCCACCGCTCGTCGATGACGCGGCCGAGGTCCTCCTCCGACAGCCGCCGCAGGTAGGCGTCGGTCGCGGCGCGGGTCGCGTCCGCGTAGGCCCGCAGCAGGTCCGCCTCGACGCGCACCTGCGCCACCTCGTCCGGGCTCTGGCCGTAGCCGGTCGCGTCGGTGCCGAACGGGAGCCCGAACCGCTCGGCGAAGCCGTCCGCGGTCCACACCTGCTCGGTGCCGGCGACGTCGGCCACCTGCGCGTCCTCGACCCGGGCCAGGTGCCAGACGAGCCAGGCGATGGTGTTCGCCTCCGGCCCGAGCCGGGCGGTCAGCTCGTCCTCGCCCACCCCGTCGAGCACCCCGTGCACCAGGTCCCCGATCCGGCCGAAGCCGTCCTGCAGCACCGCCACGCCGTCCACGCGCACTCCCCTCGCCCGCCGCCCCTCGGCGGTCCCGTGATCGCTCGTCCACGACCGTATGCCGAGGTGGTGACACGTGCGCGCCGGGGAACGGGGCGCGTCAGGCCGGCGTGCGCTCCGCGCGGTCCCGGACGCCGCGCAGCATCCGCTCGGTCATCAGCAGGCTGACCCAGGACACGGCCTCGACCATCCAGCCCGCCCACGGCTCCGCGTACGCGTACCGCTCCCGCACGACGAGCCGGCAGCTGTCCGGGGTGGCGCCCGGGCGCAGCACGAACGCCCACGCGAAGTCGAACGGCGGCGCGTCCTCGTCCGGCAGTGACGGGCCCGCGCCGTGCAGCACCAGGGCGTGCGGCGGCTCGAGCACCGTGACCGCCAGGCCGACCTGCGGGGCCAGGCGCACCTCGTCGCCGACCGCGAGCTCCTGCCAGCGCGGCTCGATGCGGTCGGCGCTGGTGATGCCGAGTCCGGCCAGCTGCTCCAGCGCGTCGTAGCTGTAGAAGCCGCCGCGCCCCTGGCCGAGCTGCAGCAGCCACGGCCACACCCGCTCGGCGGGGGCGTGCACGGTGATCGCCCGGGTCGCCACCAGGTCGGCGTCGGGGACGAGGTCGTCGCCGGGCAGCCCGATCGCCCGCTCGACCTGGGAGGCGCCCCAGCGCAGCGCCTGCCCGCGGGCGAGGCAGTAGCCGGCGACGGCCGTGGCCGCGATCGCGAGCGCGCGCACCGCGCGGTGGGGAGTCATGCCCTCACCCAACCCGCTCGCCCTCGCCCGCACCAGGACCGTCGGTCCCACGCCGGGTGTCCAGAGCCCGTCGGACCTAACGGGTCGGAGCGCCCAGGTCACTGGACACTCGTCGCCGCGCCGCGCCCGGCCGCGCCGCGCACGGTCCGGTCGTACGCGAGGGGCCCCGCTGCGCGTGCGCGCTGCGGGGCCCCTCGACGGACGCGGTGCGTCAGGCCACGCGGCCCGAGGCGTCGTCGCCGATCTTGTGCACGATGATCGAGTTGGTCGACCCGACGACGCCGACCGGCGTGCCGGCCACGACGACGACGTAGTCGCCCACCTCGGCGAGGCCCTGCGCGCGCAGGGTGGACTCGACCTGCTGGACCATCGCGTCGGTGTGCTCGACCTGCGGCACCTCGTACGTCTGCGTGCCCCAGCTCAGCGACAGGGTGTTGCGGACCGAGGTCTGCGGGGTGAACGCCAGCAGCGGGATGGACGAGCGCAGGCGGGACATGCGGCGCGCGGAGTCGCCGGACTGCGTGAAGGTCACGAGGTACTTCACGCCGAGGGTCTCGCCGATCTCGGCCGCCGCGCGGGTGATCGCGCCACCGCGGGTGTGCGGGGTCGAGCCGAGCGGGGCGATGCGCTCCCGGCCGAGCTCCTCGGTCGCCTCGATGATCCGCGCCATGGTGCGCACGGTCTCGATCGGGTACTCGCCCACGGAGGTCTCGCCGGACAGCATGACCGCGTCGGCGCCGTCGAGCACCGCGTTGGCGCAGTCGGACGTCTCGGCGCGGGTCGGGCGCGGGTTGTTGGTCATGGACTCGAGCACCTGGGTGGCGACGATGACCGGCTTGGCGTTGCGGCGGGCCAGCTCGACCGCGCGCTTCTGCACCAGCGGCACCTGCTCCAGCGGGAGCTCGACGCCGAGGTCGCCGCGGGCGACCATGATGCCGTCGAACGCGTCGACGATCTCGGCCAGGGCCTCGACGGCCTGCGGCTTCTCGACCTTGGCGATGACCGGGACGACCCGGCCCTCCTCCTCCATGATCCGGCGCACGTCGTCGTAGTCGGCGGCGTTGCGGACGAACGACAGCGCGATGATGTCGGCGCCGACGCGGAGGGCCCAGCGCAGGTCCTCCTCGTCCTTCTCGCTCATGGCGGGGACGGACACGGCCACGCCGGGCAGGTTGATGCCCTTGTTGTTGGAGACCGGGCCGGCCACCTCGACGCGGGTGACGACGCGCGGGCCCTCGACGGCGGTGACGCGCACGAGGACGCGGCCGTCGTCGATCAGCAGCGGGTCGCCCACGCGGGCGTCGCCGGCGAGGCCCTTGTGGGTCGTGGAGACGAGCTCCTTGGTGCCCGGCACGTCCTCGGTGGTGATGGTGAAGGTGTCACCCTCGTTGAGGTAGTGCTTGCCCTCGACGAACCGGCCGAGGCGGATCTTCGGGCCCTGGAGGTCGACCAGGACGGCCACGGAGCGGCCGGAGGCCTTCGCGGCGGCGCGCACGTTGTTGTACACGCGCTCGTGCACCTCGGTGTCGCCGTGGCTGCGGTTCAGCCGCGCCACGTCCATCCCGGCGTCGACAAGGGCCTGGATCTGCTCGGCGGACTCCGTGGCGGGGCCGATGGTGCAGACGATCTTCGCTCTACGCATGGGGGAAAGCCTAGGCCTTTCGTGACAGACGGTTCGGACCGAACGTCCTGGTGGGCCCAGCCTGCCGGGACGTGCGCGGTGATGGTCTACGGACGCAGCGCCACGGTGCTCGCGGTGAGGCGGAGCAGGCAGGGCGGTGCTGCCAGACAGGTCAGAGTCTACGGCCGCGCGGGCACCGGGACCCGCCCCCGCCGCACCGGAGCCGCCGGGCCGCCCGCGACGGGGGTCGTCCCCCGCGTGCGCGCCGGGACCTGGGTCCCAGAGTTCGGGTGACGTTCGGCGGCCCGTCGCCCCGCGATCACCCGCCGGACCTCCGCGGCGCGCCGGGGCCCGCGCACGGCGACGCCCGCCCGGCCGCGAGGGCCGGGCGGGCGTCGGGGGCTCGCGACGGGTCAGGCGCGCAGCGCGACCGTGCCGGCCGTGACGGGCGCGGGCAGCTCGGTGCTGCCGCCCAGGTAGGTGTCCACCGCCGCGGCGGCGGCACGGCCCTCGGCGATCGCCCACACGATGAGCGACTGGCCGCGGCCCGCGTCGCCGGCCACGAACACGCCAGGGACGTTGGTCGCGAAGTCGTCCGACCGGGCGACGGTGCCGCGCGGCGTCAGGTCGACGCCGGCCTGCCCGACCAGGTCCTCGGTCTCCGGGCCGGTGAAGCCCATCGCGATGAGGACCAGGTCGGCCGGGATGTCCCGCTCGGTGCCGGGGGTCGGCACGCGGCGGCCGTCGGGCTGGTACTCGGTGGTCGCGAGCCGCAGGTGCGTCACGCGGCCGCCCTCGTCGCCCAGGAACGCGACGGTCGACGCGAGGTAGTCGCGCCGGCCGCCCTCCTCGTGCGAGGACGACACCTCGAACAGCACCGGGTCGGTCGGCCACGGCGCGTTCGCGGGCCGCTCGGTGGGCGGCTGCTTGCCGATGGCCAGCGTCGTGACGGACGCCGCGCCCTGGCGCAGGGCGGTGCCGACGCAGTCCGAGCCGGTGTCGCCGCCGCCGATCACGACCACGTGCTTGCCCGCCGCGTCGATGGCGTCCGGGACGTCCTGGCCGGCGACGAGCTTGTTCGACCGGGACAGGTACTCCATTGCCGGGTGGATGCCCGCCAGGTCGCGCCCCGGCAGCGGCAGCTCGCGCGGCACGGTCGAGCCGGTGGCGACCACCACGGCGTCGTACCGGGCCCGCAGCTGCGCCCAGGTGATGTCCCGGCCGATCTCCACGTTGGCCCGGAACCGGGTGCCCTCGGCGGTCATCTGCTCGAGCCGGCGGTCGATGTGCCGCTTCTCCAGCTTGAAGTCCGGCACGCCGTACCGGAGCAGGCCGCCGATCGCGTCGTCCCGCTCGTAGACCGCGACGGTGTGCCCGGCGCGGGTCAGCTGCTGGGCGGCCGCGAGCCCCGCGGGGCCCGAGCCGACCACGGCGACGGTGTGCCCGGACAGGCGCTGCGGCACCTGCGGGTGCACCAGGCCCCGGTCGAAGGCCTCGTCGATGATCGAGACCTCGATGTTCTTGATCGTCACCGCGGGCTGGTTGATGCCCAGCACGCAGGCCGACTCGCACGGGGCCGGGCAGATCCGGCCCGTGAACTCCGGGAAGTTGTTCGTCGCGTGCAGCCGCTCGATCGCGTCGGCCCACTGCCCGCGCCACACCAGGTCGTTCCACTCCGGGATGAGGTTCCCGAGCGGGCAGCCGTTGTGGCAGAACGGGACGCCGCAGTCCATGCAGCGCCCGGCCTGCCGGTGCAGCAGGGTCGCCGCCTGCGGGTCGTCCTGCGCGCTGCGGTGCTCGTGCACCTCGCGCCAGTCCAGGAGCCGCAGGGGCACGGGACGGTTGGCGGGCAGCTCGCGCTCCCGCACCTTCATGAAGCCGCGGGGGTCAGCCACGAGCCACCTCCAGGATGCCCTCCCACACGCCGGGCGCGCTCGGGTCGAGGCCGTCGGCCTCCGCCTTCGCCAGCGCCGCGCGGACGCGGGAGTACTCGGTCGGCCGCACCCGGGTGAACCGGGCACGGGTCGCCGCGGGGTCGGCGAGGAGCTCGGCCGCGACGCGCGACCCGGTCTCCTCCGCCTGGCGCCGCAGCAGGTCGGTCACCAGCGCCGCGTCCTCGTCGTCGAGCGGGTCGAGACCCAGCTCGCCGGCCGCGACGGCCTGGACGTTGACGCGCTCGGGCTTGAGGTCGAGCACGTAGGCCGTGCCGCCGGACATGCCCGCCGCGAAGTTGCGGCCGGTCCGGCCCAGCACCAGGACGGTGCCGCCGGTCATGTACTCGCAGCCGTGGTCGCCCACGCCCTCGACGACCAGCGTCGCGCCCGAGTTCCGGACGCCGAACCGCTCGCCGACGACGCCGCGCAGGAACATCTCGCCCGACGTGGCGCCGTAGCCGATCACGTTGCCCGCGATGACGTTGTGCTCGCCGGTCAGTACCGCGTTCCGGTCGGGCCGCACGACGATCCGGCCGCCGGACAGGCCCTTGCCGACGTAGTCGTTCGCGTCGCCCTCGAGCCGCAGCGTGATGCCGCGCGGCACGAACGCGCCGAACGACTGGCCGGCGGACCCGGTGAGCGCGACCTCGATCGTGCCGTCCGGCAGGCCCGCGCCGCCGTACCGGCGGGTGACGTCGTGGCCGAGCATCGTGCCGACGGTCCGGTTGACGTTGCGCACCGGCAGCTCGATCCGGACCGGCCGTGCGTCCTCCAGGGCGTCCGCCGCCATCGCGATGAACTGGTTGTCCAGCGCGCGGTCGAGGCCGTGGTCCTGGTCCTGCACGTGGTGCAGGGCGGAGCCGGGCACCGGCTCGGGGACGGCGAGCACCGGCGTCAGGTCGAGGCCCTGCGCCTTCCAGTGCTCGACGGCCTTGCGGGAGTCCAGCAGCTCGACGTGGCCGACGGCCTCCTCGATGCTGCGGAAGCCCAGCTCGGCGAGCAGCTCGCGCACCTCCTGCGCGATGAACTCGAAGAACGTCACCACGAACTCCGGCTTCCCGGTGAACCGGGACCGCAGGTCGGGGTTCTGCGTCGCGACGCCCACGGGGCAGGTGTCGAGGTGGCAGACGCGCATCATGATGCAGCCCGACACGACCAGCGGCGCCGTCGCGAAGCCGAACTCCTCGGCGCCGAGCAGCGCGCCGACGATCACGTCGCGACCGGTCTTGAGCTGGCCGTCGACCTGGACCACGACGCGGTCGCGCAGGTCGTTGAGCACGAGGGTCTGCTGGGTCTCGGCCAGGCCGATCTCCCAGGGCGTGCCGGCGTGCTTGAGGCTGGTCAGCGGCGAGGCGCCGGTGCCGCCGTCGTGGCCCGAGATGAGCACGACGTCGGAGTGCGCCTTGGCCACGCCCGCCGCCACGGTGCCCACGCCGAACTCGCTGACGAGCTTGGTGTGGATCCGCGCCCGCGGGTTCGCGTTCTTGGCGTCGTGGATCAGCTGCGCCAGGTCCTCGATCGAGTAGATGTCGTGGTGCGGCGGCGGCGAGATCAGGCCGACGCCCGGCGTGGAGTGCCGGGTCTTCGCGACCCACGGGTACACCTTCGGGCCGGGCAGCTGACCGCCCTCGCCCGGCTTGGCGCCCTGGGCCAGCTTGATCTGGATGTCGTCCGCGAACGTCAGGTACTCCGACGTCACGCCGAACCGGCCCGACGCGATCTGCTTGATCGCCGAGCGCCGCTCGTGGTCGTGCAGCCGGTCCGGGTCCTCGCCGCCCTCGCCGGTGTTCGACTTGGCGCCGAGCCGGTTCATGGCGATCGCGAGCGTCTCGTGCGCCTCCGCGGAGATGGAGCCGTACGACATCGCGCCGGTGCTGAACCGCTTGACGATCTCGCTGACCGGCTCGACCTCGTCGATCGGCACGGGGGTCCGCTCGCCGGTCTTCAGCTCGAGCAGGCCGCGCAGCGTCATCAGGCGCGACGACTGCTCGTTCACCCGGTGGGTGTAGTCGCGGAACACGTCCATCTGCCGCGTGCGGGTGGAGTGCTGCAGCCGGAACACGGTCTCCGGGTCGAACAGGTGCTCCTCGCCGTCGCGGCGCCACTGGTACTCGCCGCCGGTCGCGAGGCGGCGGTGCGCCAGGCGGTTGCCGTTGGCCGGGTACGCGTCGTTGTGCCGCGCCGCGACCTCGGCCGCGATGACGTCCAGGCCGATGCCCCCGAGCCGGCTGGTGGTGCCGGTGAAGTACCGGTCCACGAGCGGCTGGGACAGGCCGATGGCCTCGAACACCTGGGCGCCGCGGTAGGACGCGATGGTCGAGATGCCCATCTTGGACATGACCTTCAGGACGCCCTTGCCGAGCGCCTTGATGAGGTTCTTCACGGCCTGCTCGGGGGTGACGCCCGGCAGGTAGCCGTTGGTCGCGAGGTCCTCGACGGTCTCCATCGCCAGGTACGGGTTCACCGCGGCGGCCCCGTAGCCGATCAGGAGCGCGACGTGGTGCACCTCGCGCACGTCGCCGGCCTCGACGACCAGCGACACCTGGGTGCGGGTGTGCCGGCGCAGCAGGTGGTGGTGCACCGCCGACAGCAGCAGCAGCGACGGGATGGGCGCGCGGTCGGCGTCGGAGTCCCGGTCGGACAGCACGAGGAAGCTCACGCCGTCGGCGATCGCCTGGTCGCACTCCGCGAAGATCTCCTCGAGCCGCTGCTCGAGCGCCTCGCCGCCGCCGGCCGCCCGGTACAGGCCGCGGACGATCGTCGACCGGAACACACCCGCCATCGCGGGGTCCTTGTCGATCTTGACGATCTTGGCCAGGCCGTCGTTGTCCAGCACCGGGAACGGCAGCACGAGCTTGCGCGCGTGCAGCGGGGTGTCGTCCAGCAGGTTCGGCTCGGGGCCGATCGCGCCGCCGATGGACGTGACCAGCTCCTCGCGGATCGCGTCCAGCGGCGGGTTCGTCACCTGCGCGAACATCTGGGTGAAGTAGTCGAACAGCAGCCGCGGCCGCTGGGACAGCACCGCGACCGGGGTGTCCGAGCCCATCGCGCCCAGCGGCTCCGCGCCCGAGGCGCCCATGGGCGTCAGGAGGATCTTCAGCTCCTCCTCCGTGTACCCGAAGGTCCGCTGCCGGCGGCGCACGGAGGCCGACGAGTGCGCGATGTGCTCGCGCTCGGGCAGCTGCTCTAGGTAGACCGAGTTCTCCCGGACCCACTCGGCGTACGGCCGCTGCGCGGCCAGCTGCGCCTTGACCTCGTCGTCCTCGACGATCCGGCCCTGGTTCGTGTCGACCAGGAACATCTTGCCGGGCTCCAGGCGGCCCTTGCGGACGATCGTCGCCGGGTCGAGGTCGAGCACGCCGGCCTCGGAACCCATGACGACCAGGCCGTCCTCGGTCACCCAGAACCGGCCGGGGCGCAGGCCGTTGCGGTCCTGCACCGAGCCGATGAGGGTGCCGTCGGTGAACGTCATCGCCGCCGGGCCGTCCCACGGCTCCATCAGCGACGCGTGGTACTCGTAGAACGCCCGCCGCGCGGGGTCCATCTGCGCGTGGTTCTCCCAGGCCTCCGGGATCATCATCATGATCGCGTGCGGCAGGGAGCGGCCGCCCAGGTGCAGCAGCTCGAGCACCTCGTCGAACGAGCCCGAGTCCGAGCCGCCCGGCGTGCACACCGGCAGCAGCGGAGCCAGGTCGCCCAGCAGGTCCGACTGCAGCGTGCCCTCGCGCGCCGCGACCCAGTTCCGGTTGCCGCGCACCGTGTTGATCTCGCCGTTGTGCGCGATCAACCGGAACGGCTGCGCGAGCGGCCAGGACGGGAACGTGTTGGTGGAGAACCGCGAGTGCACCAGCGCGATCTCCGAGGCGTACCGCGGGTCCGACAGGTCCGCGAAGAACGGCTCCAGCTGACCCGTGGTGAGCATGCCCTTGTAGGACAGCGTCCGGGCGGACAGCGACGCGAAGTACACGCCGAGCTCGCGCTCGGCCCGCTTGCGCAGCCGGAAGGCCCGGCGGTCCAGGTCGATGCCGGCGAGCTCGCGCGACGGGTCCGCCACGACGAGCTGGCGGAACACCGGCATGGACGAGCGCGCGGTCGGGCCGACCAGGTCGGCCGTCACCTGCACGTCGCGCCACGCCAGCACGTCGAGCTTCTCCTCGGCCGCGATCGCCTCGACGGCGCGCACCGCGACGGCGCGCTCCTCCTCGTCCTGCGGCAGGAACGCCATGCCGATGGCGTAGCGCCCGGCCGGCGGCAGCTCGGCGTCGACCACGTCGCGCAGGAACGCGTCCGGGATCTGCGTCAGGATGCCGGCCCCGTCGCCGCTGTTCTCCTCCGCACCGACCGCGCCGCGGTGGTCGAGGTTGAGCAGGGCGGTGAGCCCGGCGTCGACGATGTCGCGACCGGGGGTACCGCGCAGCGTCGCGACGAACGCGAAACCGCAGGCGTCGTGCTCGGCAGCCGGGTCGTACAGACCCTGCTGCTGCACGGGAGAAGCACCGGGACGCACAGGCGACGCGGGCATCAGCACCGTCCTCACGGACCCGGGGAGCGGGCCCAGGTAGAGCAATGGGGGGGGAGGCTGGGACGTCATCGGCCCGGGCTACAAGTGTGGCGACGATACCTGCCGGAAACACAGGCGCTCACATCGCGAGAAAGTGAGGTGGGTCACACGGGCGTTCGCCGCGGTCAGCGGGCCGTGCCGTGCTCCGCCACCTCGTCGTCCTGCGTCTCGGTCTCGCGCAGGAGGGGCGTGGTCTCGCGTCCAGGATGACGACGTCCGACGACCACGAACGCTACCAGCGCCCCGAGGAGCACGATGATCGACGTCCAGACGTTGAGCCGGAACGGGCCGATCATCTGCGCCGGGTCGATCCGGACCAGCTCGATCCAGAGCCGGCCGGTCGTGTAGACGATCACGTACAGCCAGAACGCCCGGCCGTGGCCGAGCCGCAGCCGCCGGTCGAGGTAGATGATCAGCGCGGCGCCGGCCAGGTTCCACAGCAGCTCGTACAGGAACGTCGGGTGGAACAGCGTGCCCGACTCGTAGCCGGCCGGCAGGTGCGCGTCGTCGATCCGCAGGCCCCAGGGCAGGGTGGTGGGGCCGCCGAACAGCTCCTGGTTGAACCAGTTGCCGAGCCGGCCGATCGCCTGGGCCACGAGGAGGCCCGGCGCCAGGGCGTCCGCGAACACCGGGAACGACACCCCGGCACGCCGGCAGCCGATGTACGCGCCGACCGCGCCGAGCGCCACGGCGCCCCAGATGCCCAGGCCGCCCTCCCAGACGTACAGCGCGCGCACGGGGTCGCCGCCCGCGCCGAAGTACGCGTCCGGGCTGGTGATCACGTGGTAGAGCCGGCCGCCGACGATACCGAACGGCACCGCCCAGAACACGATGTCGAGCACCTGCTCCGGGTCCCCGCCGCGCTCCTTCCACCGGCGCTGGGTCATGAGCACCGCCACCACGATCCCGGCGAGGATCGCGAGGGCGTAGGCGCGCAGCGGCACGGGGCCGAGGTACCAGACGGCCTGCGGCGGGCTCGGGATCGCGGCGGGGATCATCACACGGGCACTGTATGCGACCTGGGCGCGGACCCGGACCGGGGGTCCGCGCGCAGGGCGACGCGGCGCCGCCCGGCGGGGCCCCCGGGCGGCTCAGCGGGCCGTGCGGACGCCCTCGGCGAGCCCCGCGGCGACGGCCGCGACCGCCTCCAGCCCGGCCTCGCGCGTCGCGGCGGCCGCGAGGGCCCGCACGAACGCCGAGCCGACGATGACGCCGTCCGCGTACCGGCCGATGTCACGCGCCTGGTCGGGCTGCGACACGCCCAGCCCGACGCACACGTGCTCGGCGCCGGCCGCGCGGGTGTCGGCGACCAGCTGCTCGGCGCGGGCGCCGACCGTGGTCCGCTCCCCCGTCACGCCCATCGTCGACGCCGCGTACACGAACCCGCGGGACGCCGCGGCGGTCATCGCGAGGCGCTCCGGGGTCGACGACGGCGCGACCAGGAACACCCGGTCCAGGTCGTGCTCCTCGGACGCGGCCAGCCAGTCCTGCCCCTCGTCGGGGATGAGGTCCGGCGTGATGAGCCCCGCACCGCCCGCGGCGGCCAGGTCGCGCGCGAACGCGTCGACGCCGTACCGCAGCACCGGGTTCCAGTACGTCATGACCAGGACCGGGGCACCGGTCGCGGCGATCCGCTCCACCGCGCCGAACGCGTCCCGCACCCGGGTGCCGCCGGACAGCGCGACGTCGACCGCGTGCTGGATGACCGGGCCGTCCATGACCGGGTCCGAGTACGGCAGGCCGAGCTCGATCACGTCGACGCCGGCCTCGACCATCGCCACGGCCGCGCGGACCGAGCCCTCGACGTCCGGGAAGCCGAGCGGCAGGTAGCCGACCAGCGCGCCGCGCCCCTCGGCCTTGAGCCGGTCGAGGGTGGCGCCGGTGCGGGACGTGGTCGCCTGGACGTCGCTCACAGCTGCTCCCCCTCGTCGGCCTGCACGACCGGCTTGTCCTCGATCAGGTCGAACCACGCCGCCGCGGTCGCCACGTCCTTGTCCCCGCGCCCGGAGAGGTTCACCAGGATCACCGGCTCGCGGCCGTCCGGGGTGTCCCAGGTCGCGACCTCGCGGCCGAGCTGGATCGCCCCGGCCAGGGCGTGCGCCGACTCGATGGCCGGGATGATGCCCTCGGTCTGGCAGAGGACCCGGAACGCCTCCATGGCTTCGGCGTCCGTCACCGGGCGGTACTCGGCGCGGCCGATGTCGTGCAGCCAGGCGTGCTCGGGGCCGACGCTCGGGTAGTCGAGCCCGGCGGACACCGAGTGGCTGGGCAGGGTCTGGCCGTCGTCGTCCTGCAGCAGGTACGACTTCGTGCCCTGCAGCACGCCCGGCGACCCGCCGCTGAACCGCGACGCGTGCCGGCCCGAGGAGATCCCCTCGCCGCCGGCCTCGAAGCCGAACAGGCGCACCGACGGGTCGTCGAGGAACGCGTTGAAGATGCCCATGGCGTTCGAGCCGCCGCCGACGCAGGCCGCGACGGCGTCCGGCAGGGCGCCGATCTCCTCCGCGAGCTGGGCCTTCGCCTCCTCGCCGATGATCTTGTGGAAGTCGCGCACCATCTCGGGGAACGGGTGCGGGCCCGTCACCGTCCCGAGCAGGTAGTGCGTGGTGTCGACGTTCGCCACCCAGTCGCGCAGCGCCTCGTTGATCGCGTCCTTGAGCGTGCGGGAGCCGATGGTCACCGGGACGACGGTCGCGCCGAGCAGCCGCATCCGCGCGACGTTGAGCGCCTGGCGCTGGGTGTCCTCCTCGCCCATGTAGACGACGCACTCGAGGTCGAGCAGCGCCGCCGCCGTCGCGGTGGCCACGCCGTGCTGGCCGGCGCCGGTCTCGGCGATGACCCGGGTCTTGCCCATCCGCTTCACCAGCAGGGCCTGGCCCAGCACGTTGTTGATCTTGTGCGAGCCGGTGTGGTTGAGGTCCTCGCGCTTGAGGAACACCCGGACGCCCGGCGCGACGTGCTCCGCGAACCGCTTCACCTCGGTGAGCGGGCTCGGCCGGCCGGTGTAGGTGCGGTGCAGCCGCGCCAGCTCCGCCGCGAAGGCGGGGTCGGCCGACGCCTTGTGGAACTCCGTGTCGAGCTCGTCCAGCGCGGCGATCAGCGCCTCCGGCACGAACCGGCCGCCGAAGTCCCCGAAGTACGGCCCGGCGTGCGTGGCCAGCGGCCCGCCCGGGCTGCTCGTCACCTGCGGACCCGTGCGTCCCGTCGTCACCCTGGTGCTCCTCGTGGTTCGTGCTGCGGGGCCGCGCTGCGGCGCGGCCGCCCTCGCTGGGGTCGGTCCGGCCCCGGGGGCCGGGCCGGTGGCTACTGCCGGACCGCGCGCAGCGACGGGTGCGCGCCCGCCGCCACCAGGTCCGCGACCGACTGCCGCGGCGCGTCGTCCGTCACCAGCGCCTCGCCGACCAGCACGGCGTCCGCGCCGGCCCGGGCGTAGTCCATGACGTCGTGCGGCCCGCGCACCCCGGACTCGGCGACCTTCACGACGTCGGCCGGGATCGCCGGGGCGACGCGCGCGAACGTGCCGCGGTCCACCTCGAGCGTCTTGAGGTCCCGCGCGTTGACGCCGATGACCCGCGCGCCGGCGTCGACCGCCCGCACGACCTCCTCGGCGTCGTGCACCTCGACCAGGGCGGTCATGCCCAGGGAGTGCACGCGCTCGACCAGCGAGGTCAGCACGGTCTGCTCCAGCGCGGCGACGATGAGCAGGACCAGGTCCGCCCCGTGCGCCCGCGCCTCCCACACCTGGTACGGCGTGACGACGAAGTCCTTGCGGAGCACCGGGATGTCGACCGCGGCGCGCACGCTGTCCAGGTCCGCCAGGCTGCCGTTGAACTTCCGCTGCTCGGTGAGCACCGAGATGACGGTCGCGCCGCCCTTCTCGTACTCCGCGGCGAGCGCGGCCGGGTCGGTGATGGTCGCGAGCGCGCCCTTGGAGGGGCTGGACCGCTTGACCTCGGCGATCACGGTCACGGCGTCCTCGAGACGCAGCCGCGCCACGCAGTCGATGGCGCCGGGCACGCGCGCCGCGCGCTCCTTGAGCTCGGCGAGGGGCGTGGCCGCCTCGCGCACCGCGAGGTCCTCGCGCACGCCCGCCACGATGTCGTCCAGCACGGTGCCCATCGGCGTTCCTTCTCCCCCGGATCGGCGGCGGCGCGCCTCAGGGCACGGGAGCCGGCGGGGCTCCTCGGCGGGACCGGCCGCGGCTGACCACCGTGACGCGGGTCTCGTCCGACCACCTCGGCCATCGTACGGGCGCCACGCACCACTCCCGACCACGGGCCAGCCGGTGGGACACGGTGCGCGTGCGGGCCCGCCGGCCGGCGCGCGGATTCGGTGGTTCCCGCCGGGTTCGGTGGCTCCAAGCACCGAACCCGGCGGGGACGTCCGAACCGGGCGCCGGGGCCGGGGAGCTCAGTAGCCGGAGTAGCCGGAGGAGCCGGACCAGCCGGTCATCGCGTCCGCGAACCCGATGAGGAAGAACACGACCCAGCCCGCGCACGCGATGGAGCCGATGATGAGGCCCGCCAGCGCGAGGCCGCCGTTGTTCGCCTCGCCGCGCTGCGCCGCCTTGCGGCCGAGGACGCCGGTGATGATCGCCGGGATGCCCGCGAACGGGCCGAGGCAGACGAAGGCCGCGATGCCCAGCGCGAGCGACCAGACGCCGAGGCCGTTCTTGGGGTAGCCGTACACCGGCACGTACGGGGCGCCGCCGTAGGGGGCCGCGGGGTACGCGGAGCCCGGGTACGCCGCCGGGTAGCCCGGGTCCTGGCCGTAAGGCTGCTGGCCGTACGGCTGCTGCGCGGCGTAGGGGTCCTGGCCGTACCCCGGCTGCTGCCCGTACGGCTGCTGCGCCGCGTAGGGGTCCTGGCCGTACCCCGGCTGCTGGCCGTACGGCTGCTGCGCGGCGTAGGGGTCCTGGCCGTACCCCGGCTGCTGGCCGTACGGCTGCTGCGCCGCGTAGGGCTCCTGCTGCCCGGCGGCCTGCGCGGCCTCGCCGGGCTGCTCCCACGTCTGCCGGTCGCCGCTGGCCGCGCCACCGGACCCCGGCTGCTCGCGGTACGGGTCCGTGGGCTGGTCGGGCGTGGTCACGGGCGGCCTCCTGGTGGGTGGATCGGCGCGCTGCGCGCCGGACGGCATCCTAGGGAGGACCCGGGGTACGCAGCGCAGCACTCGGCCGGGTTCACCCGCACGCCGAGGGCGTCAGGGCGCGAGCAGCCCGGCCCAGGCGGGGACGTTCCGGGCGACGCTGTAGAGCACGACGACGCCCGCCCCGGCGACCGCGACCCACGCGGGTGGCGCGGCGGCGCGACGGCCGGTGCGCAGCGCGCCCACCAGCCAGCGGGCCCACAGCCCGAGCAGCACGGGGACGAGCAGCACCCACAGGGGGTTCATCGCCCACGCACCCCCCAGGTCGCCGACGAGCAGGTCGTGGGTCCCCCGCAGGCCGCCGCAGCCGGCGCAGTACAGGCCGGTCAGCGCGTAGAGCGGGCAGGCGCCCCAGGACCCGGGCTCGTGCGGGTCGACCAGGACGAGCCCGAGCGCGGCGACGGCCGCCCCGCCCGCGACCAGCAGCGGCGCCCGGGCGGCGCGCAGCCGCGCGCGGGGCGCGAGGGTCTCGGGAGGGGCGGCCGTGGCCACGTCAGTACGTCGAGTTGTTGACGGTGTCGAAGTAGGCGGCCAGGCCTCCGGTCGCCGCCGCGATGATGAGGATGATCAGGCCGATCACCTGCAGGCCCGTCACCACCCACGACACGATGTACCCGGCGTTCGCGAGCGAGCCGTTGTTCGCCTCGCCGCGGGCCACGGCCTGCTTGGCCTTCGACCCGACGATGATGCCGGGGATGCTGGTGAAGATCGAGCACACGAAGAACCCGACGATGCCGAGCACCAGCGACCAGACGGCCAGGTTGTTCTTCGGGTAGAAGCCGGCCCCGTAGCCCTGCGCGCCGCCCGGGTAGGCGGGCTGGCCGTAGCCGCCCTGGCCGTACCCGCCGGACTGCGGGTAGCCGCCGCCCTGCCCCTGGTCGCCGCTCGCGTACGAGCCGTACTGCGGCACGCCGCCCTGGCCGGGCTGCCCGTACGGGTCGCCCGCGCCCGGCGTGCTGCCGGGCTGCTGCGGCGCGGCGCCGGACTGGTCGCCGGAACCCTGCCCGTCGGGGGCGGAGTACGGGTCCTGCGGCTGGTTCGGGGTCGACATGATCGGCTCCTCGTTCACTCGTGGTCTGGCGCGGCGTCCGCCCTGGTGGGCGGCTGTCCGCCGATCCCCACAGGTGTACCGGAGCGGGCGCGCGCCGTCCACCGCGTCCCGGTCGGTGACCGGCGGGCGGACCTCAGTGACCGCCGGTGCGGCGCGCCTTCTCGATCGTGTGCCGGCCGCCCTGGCCGTAGCCGATCACCTGGAGCACCTTGCCGACGACGACGCCGAGCAGGGCGACGGCGAGGCCGGCCCAGAACAGCCACATGAGGCCGAAGATCAGGCCGAGCGCGCCGGCCGTCGAGCCGATCAGCACGACGATCGTCGTCGTCCAGGCGGCGGTGGTGTGCCCGTGGTTGGTCGGCGGCGCCTTCGGCGGCAGCCGCAGCGTCTCCGTCCCCGGGACCTGCTGGGCACGCCCGGTCACGACGCCGGAAGAACTGAGCGACTGCTCGACCATCGTGGAACACCTTTCATGACTGTGTGTCGCAAACCCTAGCGGACCCCGGCGGCCTGCTCAGGTCGGGCGCGCGGCTCCCGGGGCGGGCGCCCCGGGCTCAGGTGGGGTCGTCGCCGCGGGTCAGCGCGTCCCAGGTGGTGCGCTCGTCGGGCGCGGCGTCGCCGCTCGCCGACGCGGTCCCGGAGCCGGCGCCGGCCCCGCCCGCGGCGGCAGGACCGGTCGACGCGCCGGTCCCGGCGCCCGCGCGCTCGTACCGGTCGGTCGGCGCGACCCAGCTCGCGGACGCCCGGGCCAGGCCGACCGCCGCGACCACGACGAGCACGCCGACCGCGGCCGCGAGCCACGGCCACGCGGCCACCTGCACCGCGCCCGTGAGGTTGGACACGCCCGTGGCGTCCGCCGCGGCGCGCTCGGCCGTCGCCGTCGCACCCGCCGGCGCGCTCAGCGCCGACGCCACGACCAGCGCGCCCGCGGCGGCCACCACGACCACCACCACCCAGCGGCCGACCCGGCCGACCAGCCCGAGCGCGCCCGCCGCGGCGAGCAGCACGAGCGCGGCCGCGACCAGCCCCGGCGCGGCGGTGGTGCCGCGGACCGTGATCGCCACGGCGTCGCCGAGCGCGTTGGCCCCGGTGGCCGTGATCCACACCGGCAGCGCGGTCAGCGCGACCAGCCCGGACAGCAGCAGCAGGCCGAGCACCCACCGGCCCCGGCGCCCGCGGGCGCGCGGTGCCGTCGCCGGCTCCGCTCCCCCCGCGGCGGGTCCGGTCCCGGG
>NZ_JAANNB010000110.1 GCF_011603975.1 Cellulomonas sp. IC4_254
ACCGTCGGCGCCGGCAAGAGCACCACCGCCGACCACGTGGGCGAGCTCCTCGCGGAGCGCGGCGTCCCGCACGCGGTGGTGGACCTGGACGAGCTGCGGCGTTCCTGGCCCGCGCCGCCCGGCGACCCGTTCCAGCAGGACCTCGAGCTGGAGAACCTCCGCGCGGTCGCGGCCGTCTACCGCCGGCGCGGGGCGGCCCGGCTCGTGCTGGCCGGCGTGCTCGAGGACCGGGAGTCGCGGGCGCGGTACGCGGACGCCGTCGGGATGCCCCTCGTGGTCTGCCGCCTCCGGCTCGCCGTGCCGGCCGTGCGCGAGCGGCTCGACGCGCGGCACGCGGGGTACCCCTCGGTGCTCGCCTGGCACCGGCACCGGGCGGGCGAGCTGCACGCGATCCTCGAGGCCGCGCGGGTCGAGGACCACGTGGTCGACGTCGCCGGGCAGACCCCGGCCGAGGTCGCCGCGGCGGTGCTGCGCGCCGCGGGCTGGGACGCGTGACGCCCGCCCTCGCCGTGCCGTGCCGCGCGCCGCGTGGTCTCCTGATCCGGACCGCACGCCGCCGAGGGAGGACCCGCACCATGGCCGAGTCGATCCGCGTCGGGGACCGGGTGTCCTGGAACACCTCGCAGGGGCGCACACAGGGCCGGGTCGTCGAGCGGCGCACCGCGGACTTCCAGCACGACGGCCAGAAGTTCACCGCCTCGGACGACGAGCCCGCCTACGTCGTGGAGTCCGAGAAGACCGGGGCCCGCGCGGCGCACAAGGGGTCGGCGCTGCGCCGGCTCGCGTCCGACTAGCGCGCCCGGCGCCCGCCACCCGGCACTTGCGCACGCGAGGACCCGCACCCGGGACCCGCACAGGATCGGCACAGGGACTCACCTCGCCGGACCCCGTCGTGCGCCTACCGTCGGGGTGGACGCCCTGGTGAGGGCGCGGAGCGCGGGGAGGCGCCATGCGGGCAGGTCGGGGTCGGGCGGTGGTCGGGGTCGCCCTCGGGGCGGGGCTGCTCGTCCTCGCGGGGTGCGCCTCCGGCGCGGACATCGAGATCGCCAACGACGCGGACGCGGACGTGACGGTGCGGATCGGCGACGAGGTCACCGAGGTGTCGGACGACGGCGGCGCACTGCTCCTCGACGTGACCGACTGCTACGGGCCGCCGGTCACCGTCACCTACGACGACGGCCGCGCCGTCGGGCTGGACGACGACGTCTGCCCGGGCGACCTGCTCCGGGTCACCGAGGACGACGTCGACCTGGTGCGGGCGGCGGACCGCACCCGCTCCGACGCGTAGCGGGCGCGGTGTCCCGGCGCGTCGGACGCCGGACCGAGGCTCGGGGGAGGCGACTGTGCTGCTCACCGGCTCCGCGCCGCCGTCCACGCGCGGGGTCACCCCGGCAGGCGGTGCACCAGCGTGTACCGCCAGAACAGCCGCCGTCGCACCCGGGCGCCGGGCAGCACGCGCGCGGCCACGGCGCGGACCTCGGCGAGCGTGACCTCGGGCTCCCGGGTCGGTGCGGCCATCGCGACGCGCGCCGCGGCGGACCGGCGGCCCCGCAGCAGCCCGACCACCAGGTTCACCGGGACGGCCAGCGCCGAGACCGCGCGGTCGCGCCGGGTCGCCTCGCGGTAGCACCCGACCACCACCAGGACGCCACCGGGACGGAGCAGCGCCGACCACCGGGTCAGCGCCTCGGCCATCGGCAGGTGGTGCAGCACCGCGACGGCGGTCACGGCGTCGTACCCGGGCGCGGGGGCGTCGAGGTGCAGCGCGTCGGCGACGGCGAACGTGGCGCCGGGGTGCCCCGCGGACAGGGCGCGCGCGGTCGCGACGCCGGCGGCGTCGACGTCGACCCCGTGCGCGGCGGCCCCCCGGGCGGCCAGCGCCCGCACCAGCCCGCCGGCGCCGCAGCCGACGTCGAGCACCCGGGCGGGTCCGGGCGGTACCTGGCGCAGCACCCACCGGCGGTAGGCGTCGTTGTGGCTCCACGGGTGCGCGGCGTTGACCCGGTCCAGCCAGCGGATCAGGGAGGGCGGCATCCGCCCAGCCTGGCACGCGCCCGTGGCCGCGGGGCGGGAACGGCCCACGTCGGCGCGGCTGGTCAGCAACGGACGTCAGCGCCGCAGCCGCCGCAGCTGCGCCGCCACGTACGCGCGCGCCCGCCGCTGCCCGCCCCGTTCCGCGATGGCCGCGGCGAGCGCGTGGAGCGACCGCACCACCGCCGCGCCGTCGGGGTCCCAGCCGCGCCGCCCGCACTCCTCGAGCCACTCGACGACCCCGCGGTGGCCGCGCTCGGCGTTGCACCGGCGGCAGGCGGGGACCTCGTTCTCGAGCCACGACGGACCGCCCTTGGCGCGCGGCACCAGGTGCTCGCGGGTCGGCGGCACCAGCGGCCCGAACGCCCGACCGCACCAGACGCAGCGCGCGCCGTCCCGCTCGACGGCGAGGCGCAGCCGCTCGGCGCGCGGGGCCCGTCGCGGTCCGGCGGTGGTCATGCCGCCGACGCTACGACCCGCGCGGCCGGGCGGCGCGCCCGGGGTTGCCGGGGGAGGGTCAGGCGTCCGGGTGCGGCGCGGTCGCGGCGTAGGCCGGCCGGCCCGCCGGCTCGTACGTCTGCACCGTCACGCCCGTCGGCGTCGTCGTGGTGCCCACGAGCCGCAGCCGGAGGTCCGGCCCGTCCTGCGGGAACAGCCGCACGCCCTGCCCGACGACCACGGGGTAGGTCAGCAGAGTCATCCGGTCCACCAGGTCGTGCGCGAGCAGCCAGCGCACCAGCACGCCGCTGCCGGGGACGAGCAGGTCGCCCTCGCCCGTCGCCCGCAGGTCCGCCACCTGCGCGGCGACGTCCCCGCGCAGCACCGTCGTGCCCGGCCACGACGCGTCCCTCAGCGTCGTGGACGCCACGTACTTCGGCCGGTCGTGCAGGGCCGACGCGATCGGGTTCGAGGCGGGGTCGGCGAACGCGCCCCAGTACCCGGCGAAGTTCTCGTACGTCCGCCGGCCGAGCAGGAACCCCGCCGCAGCGCCGTACTCGGCGGCGACCAGGTCGCCGACCGCGGGGTCGCCCGACCCGAGGGCCCACCCGCCGCGCGTGAAGCCGCCGCGGGTGTCCTCGGCGGAGCCGCCCATGCCCTGCATCACGCCGTCCAGGGAGACGTGCGTGGTCGTCGTCAGCCTCATCGCCGGGCTCCCTCGTCGCAGCGGGTCGTCGCCGCCGAGCGTACGACCCCGCTCAGCCTCGCCGGAGGGCGGTCAGCGCCTGCGAGCGCCGCGCGACCAGGTCGGCGTAGGTGCCGTCCCGCTCCGCCCACCGGTGCATGAGCACGCCGCGGACCAGCACCTCGTCCGGCGTGGGCTCCTGGGCGAGCAGGTCGAGCACCTCGTCGAGGAACGCGTCGAGCGGCAGGGCCGCCGGGTTGACCTCCTCCTGGCCGGCGGTGGCCACCGCGGGCGGCACCAGCTCGGTGACCTCGACGCCGGTGCCGGCGAGCTGGGCGCGCAGGGCCTCGGTGTACGCGTGCACGCCGGCCTTGGAGGCGGCGTAGGTCGGCATCGGCGGGAACGGCAGGAACGCGATCCCCGAGCTGACCGTCACGATCCGGCCCGCGCCCCGCCCGATCAGGTGCGGTGTGAACGCGTCGAGCACGCGGATCGTGCCGAGCAGGTTGGTCACGACGGTCGTCTCGGCCGCCGCGAAGTGCGCCGGGTCCCGGAGGTCCTCGACCAGCATGACCCCGGACATGGTGACGACGAGGTCGAGGTCCGGGTGCGCAGCCAGGACGGCGTCCCGGGCGCGGCGCACGGAGGTCTCGTCGGTGACGTCGACCTGGACGGTCTCCAGCCCGTCGACCGGGGCTGCGCGTCGGCCGCCGACGACGACCGTGCTGCCCGCCTCGGCCAGCCGCCGCGCCAGCCCGAGGCCGATGCCCGACGTGCCGCCGACGATGAGCGCGGTGCGCTGCGTGAGGTCCATGGGGTCCTTCTTCCTGTGTCCGGGTGGGGCACCCACGCTGCCGGGGACGCGCCCGGCACGGGTCCACCCCCTCGGTCCTGGGACCGGCAGGACCACCCCACGAGCGGGCGCGTCGGCCTACCGTGGGTCTCGATGAGCGGACCCGGGAGCAGCAGCAGGCTCGGCGCGTACCTGCGCGCCCGGCGGGAGCAGGTCACCCCCGAGCAGGCGGGCATCCCCGGCGGGCCGAACCGGCGGGTGGCGGGGCTCCGCCGGGAGGAGGTGGCGCTGCTGGCCGGCATCAGCGCCGACTACTACCTGCGGCTCGAGCAGGGCCGGGACCGCAACCCGTCGCGGCAGGTGCTCGAGGCGCTGGCGCGTGTGCTGCGGCTGGACGACGTCGAGCGCGCGTACCTGTTCGAGGCCGCGGCGACGCCCCCGCGGACCCGGGCCCGACGCCGGCCGGCCGAGCGGGTGCCCGAGCGGCTGCGCCACCTGCTGGCCGCGATGGCGGTGCCCGCGTTCGTCGAGGGCCGCACGTTCGACGTCCTGGCGTCGAACTCGCTGGCCCTGGCGCTGTCGCCGCGGCTGCGGCCGGGGGAGAACCGGCTCCGGTCCCTGCTGCTCGACCCCGAGGAGCGGGCGTTCCACGCCGACTGGGAGGGGGCCGTCGCCGGCTTCGTGGCGGCGTTCCGGCAGAGCGTCGGGGACGA
The DNA here is from genome assembly GCF_011603975.1 of Cellulomonas sp. IC4_254. Taxonomy (GTDB): domain Bacteria; phylum Actinomycetota; class Actinomycetes; order Actinomycetales; family Cellulomonadaceae; genus Cellulomonas. The sequence continues at coordinate 4,661 of NZ_JAANNB010000110.1, forward strand.
CGTGGACGAGCCGCGTGCTGTGGAGCTCGTGGGGGAGCTGTCGCTGGCGAGCGCACGGTTCCGGCAGCTCTGGGCGCGGCAGGACGTCCGGCGGCTGTCGGGCGGGACGACGGTGGTGCGGCACCCCGTCGTCGGCGAGCTGACGCTGCACCGCGACAAGCTGCCCGTCGACGGGCTGGTCCTCGTCGTGTACTACGCCGACGACGGCAGCCCGAGCGCGGAGCGGCTCGCGCTGCTGGGCGCCCTCGCGACCCCCGCGTCCTCCGTCGGCTGACCGGCGGATCCCAGGACGCCGGGCGTAGGCCTGCGCCCACCGCGAGGCCTGCGCATCAGCGCTCGATCCCGAGCGTGGCGAGCAGGTCCTCGTGCAGCTCGAACCACACCCGGTGGGCCGAGTCCCGATCGGTCGCGGTGATCCACGACGGGTCAGCACGAGCCCGGCCCAGGGCGGCGGTGAACCGCCTCTGGTAGCCCTCGAACCGGGGGAGGTGCGCGACCAGGCGCGCCTCGATCGCGGCCAGCGCGTCCGCCGCCTCGGCCAGGTCCCGGAGCACGCCGTCGAGTGTCGCGGGTTGCGACGTCAGGCCGAGCTCGGTGAGCTGCCACCGGGTGCAGGCGGACGTCACCAGGTCGTTCACCGGGCCGAACCCCGTGAGCACGTCCTCGACGACCGAGCGGGCCCCGGCGCGGTCGAGCTGTGCGGCCAGCAGTGCCTCGCCGACTGCCGCACCCCGCTCGGTCAGCGACCAGTGGTGGGGACCCGCGAACGGGGACCGGACGACGAGCCCGGACGCCTCCGCGTCGAGCAGGAGCTCCTCGGCCCCGACCTCCGGGAGACCGGTCCGGCGCGCGATCTCCGGGGCGTCCGCGACACCTCGCACCCGGAGCGCGTGCAGCACCGGCAGGAGCTGGTCCGACCCGGTCACGCCGCCACCAGTCGCACGGTTCCGGCCGAGCCGTCGACCACGACCAGCGCGCCATCCAGCAGGTCGCGTGCGCCCGTCACCCCGGTGACCGCGGGGACGCCCAGCTCGCGGGCCACGATGGCGGCGTGCGACAGCAGGCCACCCACCTCGGTGACGACCGCCGCCGCGTGCGCGAGCGCCGGGGTCCAGGCGGGCGAGGTGGCGCGGCACACCAGCACCTCGCCCGGCCGGAACGCCGGGAGGTCGTCCACGCCCCGCAGGACCCGCACCCGCCCCGACGCGGTGCCGGGGCTCGCGGGGGTCCCTGAGGAGAGGACCGCTCCGACAGCGCCGGGAGGCGGTCCGGCCGCGCCCGTGGGGTGCGCGGTCACGGGGCGAGCCTGGAGCGTCCACACCGTGCCGGCCGTGTCGAGTGCCCACTCGACGTCCTGCGGACCGCCCAGCAACCGCTCGACCCGCTCGGCGGAGACGACGACCGCTCGCGCCTGGTCGGGGCTGAGGACTCCGCGCGCCCGGTCGACCCGCGGCCGTGCCCCCGGCTCGGCGTGCCAGCGCTCGGGCTCCGTGCCGCCGGACACCAGCCGGTCGCCCGTGCCCGGCACCGCCTCGACCACGGTCGTCCGCGCACCGGTGACGGGGTTCCGCGTGAACGCCACACCCGCCGCCCGGGCGTCAGCATCGGCTGCACCAGCACGGCGACCCCGGGGGCCGGGTCCAGGCCGAGCGCGGACGCGTAGGCGACGGATTCGGTCGTCGTCGCCGCGACGGCGCGCACCGCGGCGCCGACCTCCTCGAACGGGACGTGCAGGTAGGTCCGGAACTGACCCGCGAACGACGCGCGAGCGCCGTCCTCGGCCGCTGCGGAGGACCGCACCGCGTACGGGCCGACGCCGAGCGCGCGCAGGCGAGCGGGGAGCACGTGGGGCCAGCGGGGGTCGAGCACCCGGGGGACGATCAGCCCGTCGGGCACGGCCAGCCCCGCCCGGAGCAGTCGGCCGAGCGTCCGTGCCTTGGTGCCGCACGCCGCGCCGGCGTCCCGGAGCCCGACCACGCCGGTCACCGGGCAGCCCGCGACAGCACCCGTGCCATGCGCTGCTGCGCCGCCTGCCCGGACCCGAGGCCCAGTGCGGCGGCGATCTCCTGGAACGTCATGCCCGAGGCCCGCGCTGCGAACAGCAGCGCCGCCTCGACCTGGTCCAGCTCCTCGCGTGCGGCGTGCAGCAGCCCGAGGCCCGCCGTGACGACCTCGGCCTCCGCTGCGGGGTCGGACGCACGCCAGGCCGCGAGACGCACCAGGTCGCCGTCGCTCGCGGGTTGAGCCCCGTGCTGCCACGGGCGACGGGCGAGGTCGCCCGCCCCGGCGCGGCGCAGCACCGCCCGGTGCGATTCGAGCCCGGCGGCTCGTTCCTGGTCCTCGGTCATGCTGACATCCCAGAGGATCAACAGACTGTTGTCAACATGGTGTTGATCCTCGGGTCGATTCGCGTCAGCCACCGGCGCGCGCGGCATGATCGTCCCGTGCCCGGCGACCTCCTCCTGCGCATCCACAGCCCCGAGTTCCGCGCGATGTCCGAGCGGGTGCTCCGCGCCACCGAGCTGACCTCGCGGCTGAACGTGCTGCCCTTCGACGACGAGGCCGGCCGCGCCGCGCTCCTGGAGCAGATCCTGGGGCGGCCGGTGCCGACGGGCGTGACGATCTACCCGCCGTTCTTCACGGACCACGGGCTGAACCTCGACCTCGGGGACCGGGTGTTCGTCAACCAGAACTGCACGTTCCTCGACTACGCAGGCATCCGCCTGGGGCCGCGGGTGCTGGTGGCGCCACGGGTCACGTTCATCACCGTCGGGCACCCGGTCGACACCGAGGACCGCCGGGTGTGGCTCACGGGCGGCCCGATCGACGTCGGGGAGAACGTGTGGATCGGCGCGGGGGCGACGATCCTGCCCGGCGTGACCATCGGCCCGGACGCGGTGATCGCCGCGGGCTCCGTCGTCGCGGAGGACGTACCGGAGCGAACCCTGGTCGCCGGGGGCAGGGCGGTGGTGAGCCGGACCTTCTGACGGGCCCGCCGGCGTCAGGACGCGAGGGGTGCGGCCGCGCCGGTCGCGGCGAGCGCCCGGCCCTCGGTGCGCCGGAGCTCCGCCCACACCTCGTCCAGCGACAGCCCGAGCACCTCGGCGACGGCCGCGATGGTGGGGAACGCGGGCGTCGCGACGCGGCCGGACTCGATCTTGCGGAGGGTCTCGGGGGACACGCCGGCGTCGAGCGCCACGGCGAGGACCGTCCGCTCGCCGCGCGCCTGCCGGAGCAGCGCGCCGAGCCGGCGGCCGCGCTCGACGTCGTCGGGGGTGAGCGGGAGCCTGACCATGCTCGGGATTCTAGTACCGGGATAGTATGGACGGGATAGTTATCCGCAGGTTGCTGGAAGGCCGCACGATGATCGAGATCCTCAACCCCGCCGAGCTGGACCGCGCCCGCGCCACCGGCGCCCTGGTCGCGTCGATCCTTCGCACGATGCAGGAGCGCAGCACGGTCGGGACGAACCTGCTGGACATCGACGGCTGGACCCGGGGGATGATCGCCGACGCCGGGGCGGAGTCCTGCTACGTCGACTACGCGCCGTCCTTCGGGCGCGGGCCGTTCGGCCACTACATCTGCACGTCGGTCAACGACGCGGTGCTGCACGGCAAGCCGCACGACTACGTGCTCGCCGACGGCGACCTGCTGACCCTCGACCTCGCCGTGTCGCTCGACGGGATCGTCGCGGACTCCGCGGTGAGCTTCGTGGTCGGCAGGACGCAGCCGGCCGAGAGCCTGGCCCTGATCGAGGCGACCGAGCGTGCGCTGGCCGCGGGCATCGCGGCCGCCGGCCCGGGTGCCCGCATCGGCGACCTGTCGCACGCGATCGGCACCACGCTCACCGGTGCGGGGTACACGGTGAACACCGAGTTCGGCGGGCACGGCGTCGGGTCGACCATGCACCAGGACCCGCACATCGCGAACACCGGCCGAGCCGGTCGCGGGTACACCCTGCGGCCCGGCCTGCTGCTCGCGATCGAGCCGTGGGTGATGGCCGACACCGACGAGCTGGTGACCGACGCCGACGGGTGGACGCTGCGCAGCGCGACGGGCGCGCGCACCGCGCACAGCGAGCACACGGTCGCCATCACCGAGGACGGCGTGGAGGTCCTGACGCTGCGCTGAACGGCGCGACGCCGGTGGACTCTGCAAATTCGAAGCACCTAGGATGGGCCGCATGACCGACGACGCGCCCCCCGGCCTCGATCCCGTCGAGCTCGGCGCGTACTTCGCGCTCATCGAGGTGAGCAGCCTGGTGCGGCACACCGTCGAGCAGCAGCTGCAGGAGGTCGGCGGCCTCAGCTACGTCCAGTTCCAGCTCCTGGCCACGCTCGGCGACGCCCCGGACGGCAGCCGCCGCATGACCGACCTGGCCGACGGCGTCGTCTACAGCCGCAGCGGCCTGACCTACCAGGCCGGGCTGCTGGAGAAGGCCGGGCTCGTCACCCGCGCGCCGTCGCCCGACGACGAGCGCGGGGTGACCGTCACGATCACCGACGCCGGTCGCGACCTGCTCGCCCGGGTGTTCCCCGGCCACATCGGCGTGGTGCGGGACCTGCTCGTCGACCCGCTCGACCGCGCGGACGTCGAGGCGCTGGCGCGGGTGCTCGGCACCGTGCGGGACCACCTGCGGGCGAACCCGCCGCGCTCGGCGGCGCCGCGCCGCCGGGGACGCACGGCGGGCGCCTGACGCGGGCGGGCACGCCGGGCAGCGGCCCGGACGTCCCCGCCCGCGCGGGTCACGCCGCGCGGATCAGGCCACGGCAGTCAGGCCGCGGCGGTCGGGTAGTCGGTGTACCCCTCGGCGCCGGCGGCGTAGAACGTGGCCGGGTCCGGCGCGTTCTCGCCGAGGTCCCGCGCCCAGCGCGCGACCAGGTCCGGGTTGGCGATCGCCGCGCGCCCCACGGCGGCGAGGTCGACGACGCCGTCCTCGACGAGGCCGACCGCCTCGTCGCGCGTGGTGCTCACCGCGAAGCCGGAGTTGCCGATCAGCGGCGCGCCGACCCGGCGGCGGATGCCCTGGACGAGGTCGCCGCGCAGGTCGCGCTGCAGCACGTCGACGAACGCCAGGCCCAGCGGCGCGAGCCCGTCCGCGAGCGCCGCGTAGGTCGCCGCGGTGACCTCGGGGTGGGTCTCGACGGCGCCCTGGATGTCGTGCTCGGGCGACAGCCGGATGCCGGTGCGGTCGGCGCCGATCTCCGCCGCGACGGCGGTGACGACCTCGATCGCGAGCCGCGCGCGCCCCTCGGCCGTGCCTCCGTAGCCGTCGGTGCGCAGGTTGCTGGCGGGGGAGAGGAACTGGTGGATCAGGTAGCCGTTCGCGCCGTGCACCTCGACGGCGTCGAGGCCGGCGTCCACGGCCCGGCGCGCGCCGGCGACGAAGCCGCGGACGACCTCGGCGATCTCGTCGGCGTCGAGCGCGTGCGGGACCGGGTGCTCGGCCTTGCCGGCGGGCGTGCGGATCTCGCCCGGGGCGGCGACGGCGCTGGCGGACACGACGCGGCCGGCCCCGGTGACGTCGGGGTGCGCGATGCGGCCGCCGTGCATGATCTGCATCGCGATCCGCCCGCCGGCGGCGTGCACGGCGTCGGCGACCCGCGCCCACCCCGCGGCCTGCTCGGCGGTCTCGATGCCCGGCTGCCCGGTCCAGGTCCGGCCCTCGATCACGGGGTAGGTGCCCTCGGTGAGGATGAGGCCCATGCCGGCGCGCTGGCCGTAGTGCTCGACGAGCAGGTCGCCGGGCACCGCGGACTCGCCGGCGCGCAGCCGGGTCAGCGGGGCCATGACGACGCGGTTGGCCAGCTCGACGCGGCCGACGGTGGTGGGGTCGAAGATCTTCACGCAGGAGGGAGCGCCGCCCGGGCCCGCGCTGTTCCGTGACGTGCGCCACCGGCCGGGCGCTCCGCGACCCCGCGTGTCACTGCCCGACGCGGCCGTCGACGCACTCCCGCAGCAGGTCGGCGTGCCCGCAGTGCCGGGCGTACTCCTCGATCCGGTGCACCTGGAGCTCGCGGACGGCGATGCCGTCGGCGCCCAGCCGCTCGCCGAGGTCCGGGTGCGCGGCGAGCGCCGCGTCCGTCTCGGCCTGCTCGCGCGCGAGGTCGGCGAACGCGGCCGCGACGAGGGCGGGATCGGCCGCCGCCCCGTCGAAGTCGCCGTCGGCGCCGCCGTACAGCGGGGGCGGTGCGTCGCCGGTGATCCAGCCGCGCCAGTCCCGCTCGACCTCGGCGAGGTGCCGGACGAGCCCGAGCAACGACAGGGTCGACGGCGGGACCGACCGGCGCGCGAGCTGCTCGGCGTCGAGGTCGTCGCACTTCATCAGGAGCGTCGCCCGGTACCGCCCGAGGTAGTCGAGGAGTGTCGGCAGCTCGCCGTCCGGGCTCACGCCGTCGCTGTTCCGCGGGTCGTCGGCGGGGTCGACCCACATGTCGGGGTACACGGTCGCGCGGGTCCACCGGGTGGGCTGGTCCATCGGCCCATGCTCGTCCCGGTGCGCGGCGCGGGGCGAGACATTTCCCGCCCGGCGGTCACGCGCTCCCGGCGGCGGCGACGAGGCTCGCCGCCCGCGCCTCGACCCAGGCCGCGTCGTCGAGGTAGAGCCGGACGTGCCCGAGCAGCCGCGGGTCGCCGTCGGCCCGCTCCCGCGTGAACCGCGCCAGCTCGCGCAGCCGGACCGGGACGACGTCGAGCACGTCGCGCGGTGCCGGCTCGCCGTAGGCGCGGCACAGCAGGTCCAGCCGGCGCCGGCGCTCGCCCAGGGGCACCGGCCCCGGGTCGGCACCCGCCGGCCCGAGCGGAACCAGGCGGTAGGCGAGGTAGGCCAGGTCCCACGCCCGCGGTCCCGGCGCCGCGGTGTCCCAGTCGATGAGCGCCACGAGCCGGCCGTCCCGGAACACCATGTTGTCCGGGGAGGTGTCGCTGTGGCAGATCACCTCCGCCGGCTCGCGCTCCGGGAGCCGCCACACCGCGCCGCCCCGGTCGAAGGACGCCGAGGCGTCGTGCACCCGGCGCAGGAGCGCGGCGGCCGCGCCGAGGACGTCGTCCTGCCACACCCAGGCCGGCATCGGGTAGGCCGGGACGTCGCCCGGCACGAGGCCGGTGACGTCCCGGCCCCGGTCGTCCACGCCGAGCGGAGCCGGGACGCCGGGGACCCCCGCCGCGCGCAGGTGGGCCAGGAACCGCTGGATCGTCGGCGTCCACGGGCCGGCAGCGCGGCGCACGGTGTCGCCGGACCGGACCGCGCCGCCCATGCCGCCGCCGGGGAGCCGGGCCTCCGCCGCGCCCGCAGTCGTCTCGTCCACGGGGCGATCGTCGCGCGGCCGGCGCGCGGGAGCGAGCGCATTCCGCGCCCGGGCGCTCACCCCTCGGCGGCCGCCAAGGCCTCCTCGGCGCGCTCGGGGCTGCCGCCGGCCAGCCCCCGGTCGATCGCGCGCCTCGTCGTGAGCAGGAGCACCACCCCCGCCGCCAGGACCGCGACCTCGGTCACCGTCAGCGCCCAGATGATGCCGGGCAGCCCGAACCAGAGGTTCCCCAGCAGCACCACGGGCACGAACAGCACGCCCTGCGTGACGGACATCGTGGTCGCGGCCAGCGCCTGCCCCGTCGCCTGGAACAGGGAGGTGATGAGGCCGGTGAACCCGTTCGCGATCATCGCCGTCAGCTGGGCCGCCAGCACCGTGACCCCGAGCGCGAGCACCGAGCGGTCGGTGAGGAACACCGCGAGCACGGAGTCGCGGAGCAGGAACACCACGGCCGAGAACAGCAGCGCCACCCCGCCGACGGCGACCGCCGACGTCCGCAGCGCCGCGGTCAGGCGCTCCCGGTCGCCCTTGCCGTAGGTGTACGCCAGCAGGGGCAGCACGCCGAGGGTCACGCCCATGACGAGGAACTCCGGCACCTGCGCGATCCGGACCGCGACGCCCATCGCGGCGAGCGGCCCGTCGCCGTACCCGGCGGCGAGGTTGTTCAGCACGAGGGCCGTCACGATGAGGAACGCGGACTGCAGCAGCGTCCCGACGCCGACGCCCAGCACCGGCTTCAGCACCGCCGGCGACAGGGTGAACCACCGGGGCGCCAGGCTCATGTGCGCGCTGTTCCGGGTCAGCCACACGGCGAAGTAGCCGACGGTCACGAGGTTCGCGAGGCCGACCGCGAGCGCGGCGCCGGCCACCCCGAGGTGCAGACCGACGATGAACAGCGCGTCGAGCGCGACGTTCACGACCGTCGACGCGATCAGCCCGACCATCACCTGCCGGGCGGCGCCCTCGGCGCGGACCAGCTGCTCCAGGCAGACCGCGGCGGCGAGCACGGGCACGAACGCCAGCAGGATCGCGACGAACGTGGTGGTCGCGTGCTGGGCCGCCCGGTCCGCCCCGAGCAGGGCGACCAGCGGGTCGAGGAGCAGCAGGGCGGTGCCGCCGAGCAGGACGCCCACGCCGACGGTGCCCCAGAGGGCGAACGCCGAGACGCGCCGGATCTCGCCGGTGCGGGCGCCGTCGTGCTCGGCGGCGCCGAGGAGCCGGGACACCAGCGCGCCGCCGCCGACACCGAACACGTTGCCGATCGCCATGACGAGGGCCAGCACCGGGGACCCGAGGGTCACCGCCGCGAGCAGGGCGTCGTCGTGCAGCGAGCCGATGAAGCCCGCGTTGATCACGTTGTAGAGCGCGCCGACGATCATCGCCGCCGCCATCGGCACGCACAGGTGCACGAGGGCGCTGACGACGGGCGCGGAGGACAGGAACCAGCGGTCGGAGCCGCGGGGGTCGCCGGTCGCGAGGGCGGCCGGCGCGGTGTCGGCGGCACCGGCCGCGTCGGGGGTGGGGGTCGTGGGGCGCATGGCTGCTCCGTCTCAGGGCAGGGCGAGGCGCGCGG
>NZ_JAANNB010000111.1 GCF_011603975.1 Cellulomonas sp. IC4_254
CCCGCCGGGCGGAGGGGCTGCGCGGCGAGCGGGCTCGATGGCAGGATCGACGCATGAGCTTCGTGCTGCGGGTCCTGATCAGCGGCGTCGCCCTGTGGCTGGCCGAGGTGCTGCTGCCGGGCATCTCGATCGTCGGCGCCGACACGACGTGGGGCCGGCTCGGCGTGATCCTCGCCGTCGCGCTCGTCTTCGGCATCGTCAACGCGGTCGTCAAGCCGATCGTCAACATCATCTCGATCCCGCTGTACATCCTGACGCTGGGGCTGTTCACGCTCGTCGTCAACGCGCTCATGCTCATGCTCACCGCGTGGATCACCGAGCAGACCGACTGGGGCCTGCGGATCGACGACTTCGGCGACGCGTTCGTCGGCGCGCTGATCGTGTCGGTCGTGTCGTTCGCGCTGAGCGTCGCGATCCCGCGCAGCCGCGAGCGCTGACCTCCGCGTCGGCGCGGGCACGGCCGCGGAGGCGCCGGCACGGCTGAGCCGATCCGCCGGCACGGCTGAGCCGACCCGCCGGCACGGCTGAGCCGACCCGCCGGCACGGCTGAGCCGACCCGCCGGCACGACGGACGGGCCCGGACCACCGCGTGGTGGTCCGGGCCCGTCCTCGTGCGGGATCAGCCCGGGGCTGTTCGGCGGTCAGCCCCGAGGGGCCACCGTGTAGGTGACGACGGGGACCCCGCCCGACTCCTTGAGCACGACCGTCACCCCGAGGTCGGCCGACACGAGGGAGTACGACCGCACCCCGTCCCGCTCGACCTCACCGGTCCGGGTGAACGCCCCGTCCTCCAGCAGAGCGAGGGCCGCGTCCTGATCACCGGCACCCGCGACCTCCACGGTCGCGGTGTGGGCGCGGTCCCCGAGGGCCCGGGACTCCACGACGGTGCCGTCGGCCACGGTCACCGCGGCGGGGAAGCCCGCCGCGAGGGCGACCGCGTCGCGGACCTCCCGGTCCGACCTCGCACCGCCACCCAGGGCGGCGACGAGGACGAGGACCACGAGGACCGTCGTGCCGAGCCCCGCGGCGACCCACCCGAGCGGGCCGCGCGCCCACGCGCCCAGCGCGGCGAACCCGCGACGCCGGGGCGTGCTCTCCCCCGACGCGGCCCCCGTCGGGGATGCCACCGGTGTCCCGGCGGCGACGGGCACGTCGCCGCGCCGCTGGCGGGACGGTCCGGCGACCGGGGACCGCGTCCCCGGCTCGTCCATGTGGCTCATCGGGCCTCCTCCGTCCTCCGGCGCCGAACCGCGAGCAGCAGCCAGCCCGCACCGAGCAGGAGCAGCACCAGGACGACGCCGATCGCGACCTGCGCGCCGGTCACGGCCAGGACGCCGTCACCCGCCTCCTGCTGCTCCGGGTCGGAGCCCGGCTCCGGGGCGTCGGGGCCCGCTTCCGGGGCGACGGGTGCGACCTCCGGGGTCGGCGGCGCCGGGACGGCCACCACGACCGGCGTCGGGTCGGACACGTTGCCCGCGGGGTCGGTGACGACGACCTCGGCCGCGGCACCCTCCTCCAGCGGGGTGTCCGGGGTGAAGACCCAGGAGCCGTCGCCCTTGTCCTCCCACGTCCCGGGGATGAGCTCGCCGGTCTCCGGGTCACGGATCGACGGCGTGCTGCCCTCCTCGACACCCTCGACCTCGATGGTCTCGCCCGTGCTCGGCGGGACGACCGGCGCCGCGGGCGGCGTGGTGTCCACGACGACCGGGGTGGCGTCGGACTCGTTGCCGGCGGGGTCGGTCACGACCACCTCGACCGCGTCCTCCTCGGTCAGCGGGACGTCCGGGGTGAACGTCCACGACCCGTTCCCGTTGTCCTCCCACGTCCCGGGGACCTCGGCACCCGTCTCCGGGTCACGGATCGACGGGGTTGCGCCCTCCTCGACACCCTCGACCTCGACCTTGTCGCCCTGAGTGGGCGGCACGACCGGAGCCGGCGGCGGCGTGGTGTCCACGACCACCGGGGTGGCCTCGGACTCGTTACCCGCCGGGTCGGTGACCACGACCTCGACCGCGTCACCCTCCTCCAGCGGGACGTCCGGCGTGAACGTCCACGACCCGTTCCCGTTGTCCTCCCACGTCCCGGGGACGAGCTCGCCGGTCTCCGGGTCACGGATGGACGGGGTCGCCCCCGCCTCGGCACCCTCGACCTCGACGTTGTCACCCTGGGTGGGCGGCACGACCGGAGCCGGCGGCGGCGTCGTGTCGACCACGACCGGCGTGCCCTCGGACTCGTTGCCCGCGGGGTCGGTCACGACCACCTCGACGGCGTCCTCCTCGGTCAGCGGGGTCTCGGGCATGAAGGTCCACGACCCGTTCCCGTTGTCCTCCCACGTCCCGGGGACGAGCTCGCCGGTATCCGGGTCACGGATGGACGGCGTGCTGCCCTCCTCGACACCCTCGACCTCGACCACGACGCCCTGGGTGGGCGGCACGACCGGAGCCGGCGGCGGCGTGGTGTCCACAACCACCGGGGTGGCCTCGGACTCGTTGCCCGCGGGGTCGGTCACGACCACCTCGACCGCGTCCTCCTCGGTCAGCGGCGTCTCCGGGGTGAAGGTCCACGACCCGTCGCCCTTGTCCTCCCACGTGCCCGGCACCTCGGTGCCGGTCTCGGGGTCGCGGATGGACGGCGTGCTGCCCTCCTCGACACCCTCGACCTCGACCTTGTCACCCTGGGTGGGCGGCACGACCGGAGCCGGCGGCGGCGTCGTGTCGACCACGACCGGCGTGGCCTCGGACTCGTTGCCCGCGGGATCCGTCACGACCACCTCGACGGAGTCCTCCTCGGTCAGCGGGACGTCCGGGGTGAAGGTCCACGAACCCTCGCCCTTGTCCTCCCACGTCCCGGGCACCTCCGCACCGGTCTCGGGGTCGCGGATCGAGGGCGTGCTGCCCACCTCAACACCCTCGACCTCGACGACCACGCCCTGGGTGGGCGGCACCACCGGAGCCGGCGGCGGTGTGGTGTCCACGACCACCGGGGTGGCCTCGGACTCGTTGCCCGCGGGGTCGGTCACGACCACCTCGACGGCATCCTCCTCGGTCAGCGGCGTCTCCGGCGTGAAGGTCCACGACCCGTTCCCGTTGTCCTCCCACGTCCCGGGCACGAGCTCACCCGTCTCGGTGTCACGGATCGACGGGGTCGCCCCCTCCTCGACACCCTCGACCTCGACCTTGTCGCCCTGGGTGGGCGGCACGACCGGAGCCGGCGGCGGCGTCGTGTCGACCACGACGGCCACGGAGTCGGACTGGTTGCCGGTGGGGTCGGTCACGACCACCTCGACGGAGTCCTCCTCGGTCAGCGGCGTCTCGGGAGTGAAGGTCCAGGACCCGTCGCCGTTGTCCTCCCAGGTGCCCGGCACCTCGGCACCGGTCTCGGGGTCGCGGATGGACGGGGTCGCACCCTCCTCCACGCCCTCGACCTCGACGACCACGCCCTGCGTCGGCGGGACCACGGGCGCCGGCGGCGCGACGGAGTCCACCGTGACGAGGGACTGCGGGCCGGTGTTCCCGGCCTCGGTCACCGAGACGGCGCCGATGACGGTGTCGTGCTCCAGCGCCGGGACAAACGGGACCGTGAACCGGCCGTCCTCGTCGGCCACCACGCGGGCGACCTCCTCGCCCGACGGCTCCAGCGTCAGGACCACCGTCGAGCCGGGCTCCGCGGTCCCGGACACCGTCGAGCCGTTCGACGGGTCGAGGACCGGGGCACCCGGGACCGTGGCATCGACCACGACGGTCGCCGGGCCCGAGACGTTGCCGGCGGCGTCCGTGGCGACCGCGGTCACCTCGGTGCCGTGCTCCAGCGCGGGGTCGAAGGCGCAGTCGAACGCACCCGACACCTCATCGGCACGGACGGTGCACAGCACCCCGTCCGGACCGGTGAGGGTGACCAACGAGCCCGGCTCCGCCACACCCACGACGCGCGTGCCGTTGGACGGGTTGAGCGTCGGGGCGTCGGGCGCCGTGGTGTCGATGTCGACCACCGTGGCGTCGGACTCGTTGCCGGCCGGGTCGGTGACGACGACCTCGGCCGCGTCACCCTCCTCCAGCGGGGTCTCCGGGGTGAAGGTCCAGGACCCGTCGCCGTTGCCCTGCCACTCACCCGGGATCTCGGCGCCCGTCCCCGGGTCGCGGATGGACGGCGTCGCACCCTCCTCGACCCCCTCGACCTCGACCCTGTCGCCCGGGCTCGGCGGGACCACCGGCGCCGGCGGCGGGGTGGTGTCGACGACGACCGGGGTCGCGTCGGACTCGTTGCCCGCCGGGTCGGTGACGACCACCTCGGCCGCGTCACCCTCCTCCAGCGGGGTCTCCGGCGTGAAGGTCCACGACCCGTCGCCGTTGTCCTCCCACTCACCCGGGATCTCGGCACCCGTCTCAGGGTCGCGGATGGACGGGGTCGCGCCCTCCTCGACACCCTCGACCTCGACCCTGTCGCCCTGGGTGGGCGGCACGACCGGGGCGGGCGGCGGCGTGGTGTCCACGACCACCGGGGTGGCCTCGGACTCGTTGCCGGCCGGGTCGGTGACGACGACCTCGGCCGTGTCACCCTCCTCCAGCGGGGTCTCCGGGGTGAAGGTCCACGACCCGTCCCCGTTGTCCTCCCACTCACCGGGGAGCTCGGTCCCGGTCTCGGGGTCGCGGATCGACGGGGTCGCACCCTCCTCGACGCCCTCGACCTCGACCTTGTCGCCCTGGGTCGGCGGCACGACCGGAGCCGGCGGCGGCGTGGCGTCCACGACGACGGCGGCCGGGTCGGAGGTGAAGCCGTGCTCGTCGACGGCGACCACGACGACCAGGGCGCCGTCCTCGAGCGGCACGTCCGGCGTGAAGACGAAGGTGCCGTCCGGGCGAACCGTGGCGGTGCCGGGGATCGGGTCGCCGGCGGCGTCCGTGACCTCGACGTCCGCGCCGGGCTGGACCTGGCCGGTGACGGACGTGCCGTTCGACGGGTCGACGACCGGGGTCGCCGGCGTCGCCACGAACAGCACGGTCGCCGAGTCGACGGCCTGCGCGCCGTCGACCGTGAACGAGACCGTGGCCTCGCCCGCGGTCAGCGACGTCACGCGCGCCACGACGTCACCGGAGCGGGTCGACGGGCTGCCGACCGTGCCCAGGGTGCTGGTCACGACCACGTCGTGCGGGGCGGTGACGACGTTGCCGAACGCGTCGCGCAGGGTCACGACGACCACGCTCGCGTCGATGCCGTTCGCCTCGACCGGGGTCGTCGCCTCGACGGTCGACGTCTCCAGGGAGACCTCGCCGGCGACGAACACGAGCGTCTCGACGTCGCCGACCTGGTCGGCGCCCAGCATGACGGCGACGGGGTACTCCCCCGCGCGCTCGGCGGTCAGGCGCACCACGACCGTGCCGTCCGCACCCGACAGGTACGGGCCGGCCTCGCGGGCGGTGACGCCCTCGGGCAGCTCGAGGCCGATCTCAGCGCCCTCGACCGCGTTCCCGGTGGCGTCCCGGACCGTCACCTCAGCGGTGAAGTCCGCGCCGGCGGGCTGCGCGGTGCCGGGGGTGACCGTCCAGGAGGAGGTCGCCGCCGAGGCCGCGCCGCTGACGAACGTGATGGTGGCACCGCTGCCGGGCAGGTCGAGGCCCTCGACCTGGGCGGTCACCGCGTAGGTGCCCGCACGGGTGGAGGTCTTCTCCGAGGTCGCGAGACCGTCGGCGTCGGTCGCGAGGACCGGGTCGCCGACCTGCACCGGGTGCTCGGCGTCGAAGCCGACCTCGACGCCCGCCACGGGGTTGCCGTAGGCGTCGCGGACGGCCGCGGTCGCGCCGTGCGCCGCGGTGCCATCGGCCTCCACCTCACCGGGCGTGACGGTCAGCTCGGAGTGCTCGACCGACGGCGCGCCGGCGGTCCAGGTGACCTCGGTGCCGCTCCCGGGCACCGGCTCGCCGTCGATCAGCGCGTGCACGGTGAACGCGCCGGCGAGGGTCGACGTGAGCGAGGTGGTGGCCACGCCACCGTCGCCGGAGACCAGGACGGCCTCCGCGAGCAGCGGCTCGGTGACGACCTCGCCGTCCGCGTCCCGGACCTCGACCGTCACGGCGCTGCCGGGGACGGGGTTGCCGTTCCGGTCCTGCGTGACGACGGTGACCGTGTAGGTGCCGGCGTCGTCGCGGCCCACCGTGAGCGGGCCCTCGGGTGCGACGGCGAGCGTGGAGCCCGCCGCGCTGACGTCGAGCGCGGCGAACCGCACCTCCGCCGGGCTGCCGTTGCGCACGGGCTCGCCCGCGACGGTCGCCTCGACGGGGAAGGTCGTCGCCACCAGGGAGGTGACGTCGAGCGCCGCGATGCCGTCGTCGTCGGTCGCCACGGTGGCGGGACCGCCGTCGGCGACGTCGAGGCCGCTGGGCAGCTGGAACGCGACCTCGGTCCCGGGCACGGGGTTGCCGTGCGCGTCCCGCAGGGTCGCCGTGACGGTGTGCGTCGCGGCGCCGTCCGCCGGGACCTCGCCCGGGGTCGCGGCGAGCGCGGAGCCGCCGTCCTCGGCCAGGTCGGGTGCGCCCGCGGTCCACGTGCGCTGCACGCCCGGGAGCGTGAGCTCCGTGCCCCCGGACACGACCGTGGCCGACAGGGTCGCGGTGAGGGCGGTGGACGAGCCGATCGTCGCCGTGGCGACACCGTCCGCGTCGGACGTGGCGGCCCCGGGCACCCGGTCCGTGGCGGGGTTCGCCCGGACCTGGACGGACGCGCCGGGCACGGGGTTGTCGTGCGCGTCACGCAGGACCACTGTGCCGGTGAAGTCCGACTCGGGGCCGGTACCCGCGGTGAGCGGGCCCTCCGGGTCGACGGTGAACGACGAGCGCTCGACGTCGACCGCACCTGCGACGAATGTCACCGTGGCCGGCGCGCCGTTCTGGAGCGGCGCGCCGTCGACGGTGGCGGTGACCTCGTGGGTGCCCGCCCTCGTCGAGACGACGTCCAGGGTCGCCACGCCCGTGTCGTCCGTGGTGACCGTGGTCGCGCCGACGGCGACCAGGCCGTCCGCCGGCGCGAACGCGACCTCGGTGCCGGGGACGGGGTTGCCGAACCGGTCCGCGAGGGTGGCGGTGACGGTGTGCCGGTCGACCCCGTCGGCCGCACGGTCGCCACCGGTGGCGGTCAGGCGGGACTCGCCGTCCACGCCCAGGTCCGGGGCGTCGGCGACGAACTCCAGCGTGCGGGGCTCACCGATCCGGTCGGCGCCCACCGCGGCGGACACGACGTGCCCGCCGACGACGGCGGAGGTCATCCGCACGACGACGCGGCCGGTGTCGTCGGTGAGGTACGGGGCCTCCGCGAGGACCTGCACCTCGTCCGGGACGGTGAGCTCCACCGCGTGGCCCGCGCCGACGGCGTTGCCGTGGGCGTCGGCCAGCCGGACGGTCGCGGTGAACTCCGCGCCGACGGGCTGGGCGCCCGCCGGGTCGACCGTCCACTGCGAGCGGGCCGCGGACGGGGCGCCCGAGGTGAAGGTGACGGACGCGGGGCTGCCCTCGGTGACCGGGCTGCCGCCGAGCGTCGCGGTGACCTCGTGGGTACCGGCGACGGTCGACGCGACGAGCACGCGGTACGTGCCGTCGACCCCGGTGGTGCCCGAGGGGGCACCGTCGGTCAGGACGAGCTCGGCGGGCAGGTCGAGGTCGACCTGCGCACCGGCGACGGGGTTGCCGAACCGGTCGACGGCGGTGACCTCGACTCAGTGGGCCGCGATCCCGTCCGCCTCGACCTCGCCGGCAGCGGCCGCGATCGAGGACCCGCCCGGGCCGACGACCGGCTCGTCCGCGACGAACGTGAACGTCACGCCCTCGGCGGGCAGGACGGCGGCGCGGGCGACGGTCGCGGTGACCGTGTAGGTCCCGGCGACGGCGGCCGTGAGGTGCAGGCGGGCGACGCCGTCGGCACCGGTGGTGACGACCGTGCCGCCGAGCGGCACCAGGGCGTCGTCGTCGCGACCGAACGTGACGTCCACCCCGGGGACCCGGTTGCCGAACGCGTCGACGACGGTCACCTCGGCCGTGTGGACGTGGGCGGCGGAGTCGGGCGAGACGGCGGCCGGGTCGGCGACCGTGCGGTCACCGGTGGTCGCGGCGGTCAGGGCCGAGGCGCCCTCGCGCAGGTCGGGGGCCCCGGGGGCGAACACCGCGATGACGGTGCCGATGACGAGGTCGCCGTCGTGGGTGACGGTCACGGGCAGGTCGCCGGCGACGGTCGAGCTGACGAAGGCGGTGTAGATGCCGGCGGGGCCGGTCGGCGCGAACCGTCCGACGTCGAGCCCCTCCGGCCCGGAGCCCGCCAGCAGCCCGCCGGCTCCGTCGATGCCGTTGCCGTGCGCGTCGACGAGGGTCACCGTCACGAGGTGCGTGTGGTTGCCGTCGGCGGTGCGCGGGTCCTGGTCGTCGATCGTCACGGACGACCAGCCCTCGCCGGCCGCAGGGCCCGCGGCGTACACCGCCACGACCGTGCCGATGACGAGGTCGTCACCGTGCGTGATGGTGACGGCGTGCGACCCGGCGAGCGTCGAGGTCACGTCGGCGACGTAGACGCCGGGTGCCTCCGTCTCGGTGAAGGCGTGGACGGTGACCCGCTCGTGGCCGGAGCCGCCGAGGGCGTCGGCCGCGCCGGTCACGATGTTGCCGTACTCGTCCAGCAGCGTGACGGTGACGACGTGCGCGTCGACGTCGTCGGCCGTGCGCGGGTCGTCGTCGTCGATCGAGACCACGGACCGGGACTCGCCGATCACGACGGGCGGGCCCGCGAGGAAGACCGCGGTCTGCGGGGAGTCGGGGAGCTCGGTCGGCTGGCCGGCGACGCCCACGAACGCGCGGATCTCCGCCTCCTGCGCGACGGTCGACACGAACGTCGCGGTGTAGGTGCCGTCGCCGTTGTCGACGACCTCGGAGACGTGCACGCCGGCGGGGGCGGAGAAGGTGACCACCGCGCCGGGCTTCGGCTCGCCGGCGCCGTCGACGACGGTGACGGTCGCGACCGCGGTCTCGACGCCGTCGGCGATCACCGAGGCGATGTCGAACGTCCAGGTGGAGGCATCGGGGTCGGCCCCGGCCTCGAAGGTGTACTCGACGGTGACGTCGGCGCCGCGCGGGAGGGCCGAGCCGGGCACGGTGACCTCGCCGGTGGTGACGTCGACGGTCGCGCCCGGCACCTCGGCGCCGGTGAGCGTGTCGACCACGCGCAGGTCCTCGACCGCCCACCCGGCCGGGGCACGGTCGAGCGCGACACCCACGTCCTGGCCGACCGCGGACAGGGCGTGCGACGTGCCGGAGTAGGTCAGGGTGTCGGGGGCGGTCGGCCGCACGGAGCTCGTCGTCGCGGACGGCGCGGTGCTGGAGACCGGGCCCTCGAGCGCGAAGTCGAACGCGGCGTCGGCGACCTTGCCGGTGGTGGCGGCCGCGACGCGCACGACGGCGTTCGCCACGTGCACGCGGTGGTCCTCGACCTCGCCGCGGTTCACCCAGTGCTGGGTGTTCGCCGCGGCGGAGCCCGGGGCGGGCTGGTAGGCGCCGGAACGGTTGTCCGGCTCGGTGATGAGCGTGCTGCCGTCGAGCGCGACCGCGCGCAGCCAGGTGGCGGACAGGCCGCCGGCGGGGTCGGTCGACGGGACGGTGAGCGGGGCCAGCGCGTCGTCGGCGCCGGCGTAGCGGTACTGCTCGCGGGCCGTGCCGGCCTCGCCGGACGTCGCGGTGCTGCCGGTGCGGAAGTCGGACGGCGCGTTGGTGGCGGCGAGCCACGCGGACATCCGGGCGTTCTCGGCGCCCTCGCCGCGCAGCGCGCCGATCAGGTCGTACTCGGCGCCGACCGCGAGGACGGTGCCGCCGCCGGCGAGCGCGATGGGGCCGCGCGGGCCGGCGATCGCCACGCCGTCGTCGGTGGCGTGCGAGTCGTCGGAGGCGCCGTCGGTGGACGCGTCGCGGGTGTCGCCGAGACGCAGGAGGTCACCGTCGGGCTCGTGCAGGCGCGGGCCCTCCTGTGCGCGCGTCGAGGTGACGCCGGAGTCGCCCCACGACCCGGTGGCCGGGGCGTGCACGCCGAAGTCGGCGTCGGAGACCTCGTGGCCGGTGCCGACGACGACGGTCGTGAGGATCGGCATCGCGGACAGGTCCGCGACGGAGCCGACGTCGCCGAGGCTCGGGTCCGGGGCGGGCATGGGCACCTGGCCGGAGCAGGCGCCGGCGCCGTCCGTGATCGAGCCGTCGGAGCAGAGCGCGGTGACCCGGTTGACCGGGCCGCTGGACGACGCGGACGCGTACGTCTGGACGGCGTTGACCCCGTTCACCTGCGGCTGCACGAGCCGGACGTGGAACGTCGCGTCGGTCGAGTTGAGGATGAACGAGTAGTCGCCGGCACCACCGGTCTCGCGGGTGCCGAGCAGGGTGCCCGCATCGTCGTACAGGGCGATGGTCTGACCGGCGAGGCCGACCTCGCCCTCGTCGAGCACGCCGTTGCCGTTCGCGTCGTCGAACACCGTGCCCGCGAGGACGGGTGCGGTCTGGGCGGAGGCGAGGTCGAACCCGGTGCCCGAGTCGGTGATCGACTGCTGGACCCGCATCGAGATCGGGTCGACCCGGACCAGGTTGACGGCGCCCGTCGTCCCGTGGAAGTAGAGCTGGCCGTTGACGAACGCCATCCCGTAGACGTAGTTGCCCGTGGAGTAGTTGCCGCCCGTGCTGGACAGGACGCGACCGACGACGTTGTACTCCCACGGCTGACGGTGCTCACCGGGGACGACCCGGACGAGGAACGTGGCGTTCGCCGACTGCCGCACCAGCATGTAGGCGTTGCCGAGCGCGTCGATCGCCATGTCGGAGGCGATCTTGCCGTTGGTCGTGCAGCCGTCGCTGCTCCCGAAGATGTTGTCCTCCGGGGTCTGCGGCACCAGGCGAGCGGAGCCGCGCGACGTCCCCGTCTGCGGGTCGTAGATCCCCATCCGGCCCGAGCTGTTGATGCCCACGCACTCGCCCGGCGCGACGTAGATCTCGCCGGTCTGCTCGTAGACCTCGCCGCCGGACCAGTAGTTGTAGGACGTGCTCAGACCGCTCAGCACGGAGGGGATCGGGATGTAGTGGACCTGGCCGCTGGTCGAGCCCTCGTCGTAGGCCGCGACGGAGACGTAGCTCGTCGCCGGGGTCGGGGAGCCGGCGGGACGGTTCTGGTTCGCGGGGGCACCCCAGTACCAGCTGTAGAGACGCGGCGTCCTCGCGCCGTCGGGTCCGCCGCCGTCGATCGCCAGGGTGCTCATCGACTCGATCCGCAGGCGCGGGGTCTGCGTGCTGATCGAGTTCTGGCGACGTCCGTCCACCACGCCGTTGGGACCCGGCTCGCTCATGGGGTAGGTGAAGAACGAGTCCGTCGCGCCGCCGTAGAGCGCGTGCTCGTCGAGGACGAACGGCTGCGCCAGCCGCTGCGTGGTGCCCAGGTCGAGGATCGGCGTCTGGATCGCCGCCGCCGCGGCGGGCGCGAACGCGACCGAGCCGGCGAAGGTGCCCGCCGTGACCGCGAGCGCCGTGGCGCCCGCGAGCAGGCGACGCCCGACCGCCCGCAGTCGCGAGCGCCGGGTCTCCGGCGCTGCGGGCCGGACGGGTCGTCCGGCGAGCTCGGGGACGAACCGCTGCGGTCGCGGGGGTCCCATGTCGTGCGGCTGGGGACTTCTGGACATGGCGGACTCACCTCAGGGTGTGGGGTTGTCGACCGGTACCGCGGGCGGGTGGCCCGTGTCCGTTCGCGGGCGTCCATCTAAAGGAGCGCCCGCCGCGCACTGAGTGGCATCACCGGCCCACGCACCGACGACTGGGGGGTCGCGTGGGGCACATTGAGGGATGCCCTCGCGGTCACTGAGTGGCCGACGTGCGTACCTCACCGCGTCCCGATCACGGCGCCCCGGACCCGCCTGCCGAGGGGTCGGCCGCATCGGAGCAGGTCACGGCGTCGACGTCCCTCGATCGGACGAATCCACCCGCGCGCACGTGTTGCCAACGCCTGTCGGCCCTCTTAGCGTCGTCCGGGTCAGGGCCCGCCAGAGACGGTGTGGGCCCGCCAGGGAGACTCAGGGGGAGTCGCCATGACAGCGCGACCGGGTGCCGCACAGCGTGCGCGCTCGCTCGCGTCGCGATGGGTCCGTCGAGGCCTGTACGCGGCGGGCGGGCTGACGCTCGCCGGTGCTGCCGTGGTCGCGCTCGCCCCCGCCGCGTCCGCCGACGAGGCACCGCCCGCGTCCGGGTCCACCTCGCTGCTGGGCGAGGTCGGCGACCTGGTCGGGGCGGTCGCGCAGCCGGTGACGGAGCAGGTGGTCGCCCCCGTGGTGCAGGCCGTGCTGCCGCCGCCCGCGGCGACCCCGCCGCCCGCGCAGCCCGCCGCCCCGGTCCACCCGGCACCGGCTCCCGCCGCGGCCCACCACGGCTCCGCGGCACCCGCCGCCCAGGCAGCCCAGCACGCGGCCGACGTCGTCGCCTCGACGCCTGCCGTCACGACGCCCGCGGCCGACGCGCCCGGGCTCGTCGGCGCCGTGACCTCAGCCCTCGGTGACGGGGCCGTCGCGCCGGTCGTGGACGTGGCGTCGCCGCGGGTCGACGGCCTGGCCGACGGTGTCGTGACCCCCGTGGCGGACGTGGTGGAGCCGCTCGGACCCGTCCTGGCTCCGGCGACGACGGTCGTCGTGACCCCGGTGGCCGAGAGCGTGCTGGCCCCGGTGCTCAGCATCCTGACCCCGGTGCTCACCCCGCTCGCCCCGGCCCTCACGCCCGTGGTCGCCCCCGTGGTGACCGGCGTGGTGGACCCGGTGCTCGGCGGCGTCGGCGGGACGCCCGTCGGCGACGTCCTCGCCCCCGTGGTGGCCGTGCTGCGCCCCGTCACCGACGCCGTGGTCCCGCCGACCGTCACGCCCCCGACCGCGCCCGCGGCGCCCGGCACCTCCACCGACCCGGCGCACCTCGCGCCCGTGCTGCCCTGGACGGGCGCCGGGCTCGCCGTCGACGCCCCGTCGGGCACCGGCACCACCGCCGCGGCCACCGCCGCCCGCGTGGCCGACCCGGTCCTCCCGGCCGCCACCGGCGCCGACGACGCCGCCCGGTCCGCCTCCGCCCCGGTGGGCGGCGT
>NZ_JAANNB010000112.1 GCF_011603975.1 Cellulomonas sp. IC4_254
GACACAGGGCGCTCCAGGTGGCTCGTGCGGGCACGCGGCCGTTGCCGCGCGCGATCGCGAACCTAGGGGCCGGCTGTGCGCGCCGTCCGCCGAACGGCGGGTGAAAAACCCGTGGTCGGACCGGTCCGTCGGACCGGCGCGGTCACTTCTCCCGCGTGTCGACGTACAGCTCGTCGACGTCCGCGGCGAAGTCCTTGAGCACCAGCGCGCGCTTCACCTTGAGCGACGGGGTCAGGTAGCCGTTGGCCTCGGTGAAGTCGCCGTCCAGCACGCGCACCTTGCGGATGGACTCGGCGCGCGACACGGCCTCGTTCGCGCGGGCGGCGGCGCGGTCCAGCGCGGCGAGCACCTCGGGGTGCCGCCCCGCGGCGCGGACGTCCATGGGCGGCAGGCCGTGCATCGACAGCCAGCCGGGCAGCATGTCCGCGTCGAGGGTGACCAGCGCGCCGATGAACGGGCGGCCGTCGCCGACGACGACGACCTGGCTGACCAGCGGGTGGCCGCGGAACCGGTCCTCCAGCACGGCGGGGGCGACGTTCTTGCCGCCCGCGGTGACGATGAGCTCCTTGGCGCGGCCGGTGAGCCGCAGGTAGCCGTCGTCGTCCAGGGTGCCGATGTCGCCGGTCGCGAACCAGCCGTCGGCGTCCAGCACCTCGGCCGTCGCCTCGGGGTTGTCGTGGTACCCGCGGAACACGTGCGGGCCCTTGGCGAACACGTTGCCGTCGTCGTCGACCCGCAGGGAGGTGCCGGGGTAGGCGGGGCCGACGGTGCCGATCTTGATCAGCCCGGGGCGGTTCACCGCGGACGGCGCGGTGGTCTCGGTCAGGCCGTAGCCCTCGAGCACGACGAGGCCGAGGCCGCGGTAGTAGTGGCCCAGCCGCTCGCCGAGCGGGGCACCGCCGGAGATCGCGTACCGCAGCGAGCCACCCATCGCGTCGCGCAGCTTGCGCAGCACGAGCGACGAGGCGAGGGCGTGCGCTGCCTTGAGCTGCGCGGACGGCCCGGAGGCGGTGTCGAGGGCGCGGGAGTAGGTGATGGACACCTTCGCGGCCCAGCGGAACAGCTTGAGCTTCGCGCCGTGCCCGGCCTTCTGCTCGGCGGAGTTGTAGACCTTCTCGAACACCCGCGGCACGGCCAGGATGTACGTCGGCCGGAACGACGCGAAGTCGGCGAGCAGGTTCCGGGTGTCGGGGGTGTGGCCCAGGGGCGAGCCGGCCTCGATCGCGACCATCTGGATGAACCGCGCGAACACGTGCGCGAGCGGCATGAACAGCAGCGTCCGGGAGCCGGGCGTCGCGCAGACCTCGGTGAGCGCGGCGACGCCGTTGCGGGCGTTGTCGACGAAGTTGCCGTGGCTCAGCTCGACGCCCTTGGGCCGGCCGGTGGTGCCGGAGGTGTAGATGATCGTCGCCAGGTCGGCCGCGGTGGCCAGCGACCGGCGGCGCTCGATCTCGGCGTCCTCGACGCCGGCGCCGGCGGCGACCAGGTCGGCGAGCCCGCCCTCGTCGATCACCACGACCTCGCGCACCGCGGGTACGGCCTCGCGCACCTGGCCGACGACCGCGGCGTGCGCGGCGGTCTCGACGACGACCAGCGAGGCGCCGGAGTTCGACAGGATCCACTCGACCTGCTCGGCCGAGGACGTCTCGTAGACCGGCACGCCGACGCCGCCCGCGAACCACACGGCGAAGTCGGTCAGCGTCCACTCGTACCGGGTGCGCGACATGATCGCGACGCGGTCGCCCGGCTCCAGGCCCCGCGCGACGAGCCCCTTCGCGAGCGCCGTGACCTCCCGGACGAACTCGGCGACCGTGACCGGCGCCCAGGAGCCGCCCAGACCGGTCGACCGCTCGAAGATCACGCTCGACGCGCCGCGCGCCAGACGCCGCAGCAGCAGGCCGGGCACGTTGAGCGCGGGGTCGTGCGGGGCGGGCGTGTCGGCGCTGAACTCGCGCATCGGTGCTCCTGGTGCGGGGATCGGGGTCCGGGCGGCACCGCGCTGACGAGCGGCGACGACCGTTCCCGTCATGCTATCGGCCGCCCGTCCACCCACCCGGGACCCGTGACGACAAGACCGGGCCGCCGGGGTCGTGGGATCCCGACGACCCGGTCCGGGTCGTGCGTGCGTGCGGCTCAGGCCACGTCGGTGTGCGTCGGGTCGAGCACCCGCTGCAGGAACGTCCGGGTGCGCGCCTCGCGGGGCGCCCCGATGACCTGGTCCGCCGGGCCGTCCTCGACGATCACCCCGCCGTCCATGAACACGACGCGGTCGCCGACGTCGCGGGCGAACGCCATCTCGTGCGTGACGACGATCATCGTCATGCCGCCGTCCGCCAGGTCCCGCATGACGCCGAGCACGTCGCCGACGAGCTCCGGGTCGAGGGCCGAGGTCGGCTCGTCGAACAGCATGAGCTGCGGGTCCATCGACAGCGCCCGGGCGATCGCGACCCGCTGCTGCTGCCCGCCGGACAGCTGCGCCGGGTGCGCGTCCGCGCGGTCCGCGAGGCCGACGCGTTCCAGGTTGGCCCGGGCGATCCGGTCCGCCTCCGCGGCGGAGCGCTTGAGCACGCCCCGCTGCGCCATGGTGCAGTTCTCCAGCACGGTCTTGTGCGCGAACAGGTTGAACTGCTGGAACACCATGCCGACGTGGGTCCGGACCTGGTCGATGTCCACGTCCGGGTCGGTGACGTCGACGCCCAGCACCTCGACGGCGCCGCCGGTCGGCTCCTCCAGCAGGTTCACGCAGCGCAGCAGCGTCGACTTGCCGGAGCCCGACGGGCCGATGACGCAGACGACCTCGCCGGCGTGCACGTCGAGGTCGATGCCGGTGAGCACCTCGCGCTCGCCGAACGCCTTGCGCAGGCCGGCGATCCGGACCACGGGGGTGCCGGTGGGGGAGGTGGCGGTCATGTGCGGCTCCTCGCGCCGGTGCGCTTCTCCAGGTACCGGGCGAGCTGGCCCAGGGGGAGCGTGATGAGCAGGTAGCAGGCGCCGATGACGAACAGCGGCGTCAGGCCGCCCTGCGCGCTGTTCAGCGCGTCGCGGCCGATCTTGGTCAGGTCGTACTGGCTGGTCGCCAGGCCGAGCAGGAACACCAGCGAGGTGTCCTTGGTCAGCAGGATGAACTCGTTGGTCATCGGCGGCAGCACGATCCGGAACGCCTGCGGCACGACGACCTGGCGCAGCGTGCGCCCGTGCGACATGCCGAGCGACCGGGCGGCCTCGACCTGCCCCTTCGGGACGGCCTGCAGGCCGGCGCGCAGCGTCTCGGCGATGTACGCGGCGGACACCAGGCCGAGCGCGAGCGCGGCCTTCACGGTGACCGACGGGATGTTGACGCCGAACGCGATCGGCACGGCGTACCCGAACGAGATCACGACCAGCAGCGCCGGGATGCCGCGGAAGAACTCGATGTAGACGATCGCCAGCCACCGGTAGAGCCCGACCGACGACAGCCGCATGAGCGCGAGCACCGTGCCGAGCGACAGGCCGACGGCGAACCCGGCGAAGGTGTACTCGAGCGTCTTGAGGAACGCGGCGGGGATCAGCGCGGCGATGTCGCTCGCGGCCTGCGCGTTGAAGAAGTTGGTGCCGACGTTCTCCCAGTCGATCGCGAGCGCGACCGCCACGAGCACGATCACCAGCAGCGCGTACTGGGCGAGCCGGAACGCCCGCTGCCGCCGGCGGGGGCTCCACCGGCGCCGGGACGCGGGCAGCGTCCCGGGCGCCGGCGTCGACGACGTGGTCGTCACGTCAGCCGTCCGACGGGCTCGGCTCGGCCGAGGCGGTGTCCGAGCTCATCGGCGCGGTGCCGATGTACTGGGTGTAGAGGTCGTCGTAGGTGCCGTCCTCGCGGATCCGCGCCAGCGTGTCGTTGATCTGGTCGAGCAGCGCGGTGTTGCCCTGCTTGACGCCGAGGCCGTACTGCTCGCCGGTGGAGAAGTTCGCGCTGACCTCGAAGCCCTCGGAGACGTACGGGCCGAGCACCGCGATGTCGTTGACGACCGCGTCGACCTGGCCGGTCTTGAGCGCCTGGATCTGCAGGCCGAGGTCCTCGAACTGGACGGTCTGCAGGCCGTTGTCGGTGGCCCAGGTCTCGCCGGTGGTCGCCTGCTGCACGCCGATGGTCTTGCCCTCGAGCGCCTCGACGCTGTCGAGGTCCGAGCCCTCCGGGACCAGCAGGCCCTGGTCGGCGTCGAAGTACGGGTCGGAGAAGTCGATCTTCTCCTGGCGCTCGGGCGTGATCGTGATGCCGGAGGCGACCACGTCGCAGTTGTCCGTGTTGAGGTCCGCGCCGGACTGGATGCCCTCGAACGGGGTCACCTTGGTGGTGAGCGTGACGCCCAGGTCGGTGGCGACCTCGTTCACGATCGCGATGTCGAGGCCGACGACCTCGCCGTCCTCCTCGTACTCGAACGGCTCGTACGGCGGGTTGGTGCAGACGGTGAGGGTGCCGTCGGAGACGAGCTGGACCCCGCCCTCGGACGAGGCGGCGTCGTCACCGCTGCCGCCGCAGGAGGCGAGCAGCAGCGCCGCCGCGACGGCGGCGGGCAGGGTGGCGAGGGTGCGGGTGCGCATGGGTGACTCCTGGTGGGGGAAGACCGGCCGCAAGACTATACATTCCCGACGATACGTATGCATAACCAGTCCCGATGGGGACGAGGGTCCCAGACTGCCACGCCGGCGCGCGCCCGCACGGTGGCGCACACGACGACGAGGGGCGCCCCCCCGGGTGGGAGGCGCGCCCCTCGAACGGCTCGCGGTCGTCAGGCCGTGGGCTTCTGCTTCGGCTCGGGCGGCAGCAGCTCGGCGTCCCGGGCCACGACCGTCGCGTCCGGGGCGTCCGGCACCTCGACGACGTCCAGGTCGCCCGTGGCGCGGCCCGCGGCGCGGACGTCGCCCAGCGCCACCTGCACGCCGGCCAGCAGCGAGGCCGGCACCTCCAGGCGGGCCCGGAGGATCTCGGTGCGCATCGAGACCTTGGCCTCGGACTTCACCTTGCGCAGCGCGGCGAGCGCGGCACCCGCGGCGGCGACCACGGCCGGGTCCCCGTCGCCGGCCGCCGCGCGCAGCGGCTCCGCGACGGGCCACGGCGCGCGGTGCACCGAGCCCGCGCGCCACCAGGACCAGACCTCCTCGGTCGCGAACGGCAGCACCGGCGCGAACAGGCGCAGCAGCACGTCGAGCGCGACGTTCAGCGCGGCGCGCGCCGACGCGGTCTCGGGCGTGACGTCGGACGCCTCGGCGCCCGCGCCGTACGCGCGGTCCTTCACCAGCTCCAGGTAGTCGTCGCAGAACGTCCAGAAGAACGTCTCCGTGAGCTCCAGGGCGCGGGTGTGGTCGTACGCCTCCAGCGCCGCGGTGGCGCGGTCCACCACGTCGGCCAGGCCCGCGAGCATCGCGCGGTCCAGCGGCACCGTCACCAGAGAGGCGTCCAGCGCGGACGCGCCCTGCGCGGCGGGGCCGAACGACAGCGCGAACTTCGACGCGTTGAGCACCTTGATCGCCAGCCGGCGGCCGATCTTCATCTGGCCGACCTCGAACGCCGCGTCGGTGCCGAGCCGGGCCGAGGCCGCCCAGTACCGGACCGCGTCCGAGCCGTGCTCCTCGAGCAGGCCCATCGGCGTGACGACGTTGCCCTTCGACTTCGACATCTTCTTGCGGTCGGGGTCGAGGATCCAGCCCGAGATCGCCGCGTCCTTCCACGGCAGGCTGCCGTGCTCCAGGTGCGAGCGGACGACCGTCGAGAACAGCCAGGTCCGGATGATGTCCTGGCCCTGGGGGCGCAGGTCCATCGGGAACACCCGCTCGAACAGGTCGGGGTCCGTGCGCCAGCCGCCCGCGATCTGCGGGGACAGCGACGACGTGGCCCAGGTGTCCATGATGTCGGGGTCGCCCACGAAGCCGCCGGGGACGCCGCGCTGCTCGGCCGTGTAGCCGGCGGGGACGTCGGAGGACGGGTCGACCGGCAGCTGGTCCTCGGTCGGGAGGATCGGGTGGTCGTGGTCGACCTCGCCCTCGGCCGAGACGGGGTACCAGACCGGGAACGGCACGCCGAAGAACCGCTGGCGCGAGACGAGCCAGTCGCCGTTCAGGCCGCCGACCCAGTTCTCGTACCGCACCCGCATGAAGTCGGGGTGGAACCCGAGCTCGGTGCCCCGGGCCAGCAGCTGCTCGCGCAGGTCGGCGTCGCGGCCGCCGTTGCGGATGTACCACTGGCGGGACGTCACGATCTCGAGCGGCTTGTCGCCCTTCTCGAAGAAGTTCGCCTTGCGCTGGGTCGCCTGCGGCTCGCCGTCCAGGTCGCCCGACTCCCGCAGGCCGGCCACGACCGCCTCGCGCGCCGAGAACGTGGTCTTGCCCGCGAGCTCGCCGTACAGCGCACGGCCGGCCTCGTCGGTGATCCAGTCCGGGGTGTCCCGGACCAGGCGGCCGTCGCGGCCGATCACCGAGCGGGTCGGCAGCTGCAGCTCGCGCCACCACTGCACGTCGGTCAGGTCGCCGAAGGTGCAGCACATCGCGATGCCCGCGCCCTTGTCCGGCTCGGCGGCCGGGTGGGCGAGCACGGGGACCTCGACGCCGAACAGCGGGCTGGTCACCGTGGTGCCGAACAGGTGCTGGTAGCGCTCGTCGTCCGGGTGCGCGATGAGCGCGACCACGGCGGGCAGCAGCTCGGGGCGGGTGGTCTCGATGTACACCGGGTCGGCGCCGTCGCGGTGGAACGCCACCTTGTGGAACGCACCCGGGTAGTCGCGCGCCTCGAGCTCGGCCTGGGCGACGGCGGTCTGGAACGTCACGTCCCACAGGCCCGGCGCCTCGGCCTGGTACGCCTCGCCGCGGGCGAGGTTGCGCAGGAACGCCTGCTGGGCCACGGCGCGGGCCTCGGCGGAGATGGTCTGGTAGGTGCGCGACCAGTCGACCGACAGGCCGAGCCGGCGCCACAGCGCCTCGAACTGCTGCTCGTCCTCGACGGTCAGCCGCTCGCAGAGCTCGACGAAGTTGCGCCGGCTGATCGGCACCTGGTCGGCGGCCTTGACGCTCTTGCCCTCGCCACCCACGTGCGGCGGCGTGAAGTCGGGGTCGTACGGCAGCGACGGGTCGCAGCGCACGCCGAAGTAGTTCTGCACGCGGCGCTCGGTGGGCAGGCCGTTGTCGTCCCAGCCCATCGGGTAGAACACCTCGGCGCCGCGCATCCGGCGGTACCGGGCGACGACGTCGGTGTGCGTGTACGAGAACACGTGGCCCACGTGCAGCGAGCCGGAGACGGTGGGCGGCGGGGTGTCGATGGAGTACACCTGCTCGCGGGTCTTCGACCGGTCGAACGCGTACGTGCCCTGCTCGGTCCACGCGCCGTCCCAGCGGTCCTCGACGCCGTCGAGCGACACCCGGTCCGGTACCTCGCGCACCGCGCGTACGGCCGCGGCGGCGGTCGTCGGGGGTGCGGCGGGCGTGGCGGCGGGGGACAGGTCGGTCATGGGCACACATCTTCCCAGATCTCCGGGCCTGCCCCGACGCGACGGGGTATGACCGGGACGCGAACACCGGGCGACGCCTCGGTGAACGGGCCCGGGCCGCCGCGACCCGGGCGGGGAGGCTGTGTCACAGTGCCGGTCGGCCGCCCGGGACGAGGCGCGGCCGACGGGCGGGAGGAACACGTGGGCGAACCGGACGGGCTGCTGCGGTCGGGGCTGGCGGCGCCCCCGCGGACCCTCGCGGACGTGCTGGCGGCGACGGTCGCGGCGCACGGCGACGCCCCGGCGCTCGACGACGGCTCGACCGTGCTGACGTACGCGGAGCTGGACGCCGTGGTGCGGGCCGGTGCGGCGGCGCTGGCGGCCGAGGGCATCGGTCCCGGGTCGCGGGTCGGCGTGCGGGTGCCGTCGGGGACCGCGGAGCTCTACACGGCGATCCTGGCGGTGCTGGTGGCGGGCGCGGCGTACGTGCCGGTGGACGTCGACGACCCGGACGAGCGCGCGCGGACCGTGTTTGCCGAGGCCGCGGTCGACCGGGTGCTCGCCGAGGGCGACCTGCCCGCGCTGGTGGCGGCCGGCCGGCGCCGCGGGCCGGGTGCGGCGGTGCGCGGCCCGGGGCTCGGCGACGACGCCTGGATCATCTTCACCTCCGGGTCGACCGGGGCGCCCAAGGGCGTGGCCGTGACGCACCGGTCGGCCGCCGCGTTCGTCGACGCGGAGGCGCGGCTGTTCCTCGCCGGCGCGCCGCTCGGCCCGGGGGACCGGGTGCTCGCGGGGCTGTCCGTCGCGTTCGACGCGAGCTGTGAGGAGATGTGGCTCGCCTGGGCGCACGGCGCCTGCCTGGTGCCCGCGCCGCGCGCGCTGGTCCGCACCGGCATGGACCTCGGGCCGTGGCTGGTCGCCCAGGGGATCACCGTCATCTCCACGGTGCCGACGCTCGCGGGCCTGTGGCGGCCCGAGGAGCTGGCGGGCGTACGGCTGCTGATCTTCGGCGGCGAGGCGTGCCCGCCGGAGCTCGCCGCGCGGCTCGTCACGCCCGACCGCGAGGTGTGGAACACCTACGGGCCCACCGAGGCGACGGTCGTCGCGTGCGCCGCGCGGCTGACCGGCGAGGGCCCGGTCCGGATCGGGCTGGCGCTGGACGGCTGGGACCTGGCGGTGGTCGGCGAGGACGGCACGCCGGTCGCCGACGGCGAGACGGGCGAGCTGATCATCGGCGGCGTCGGGCTCGCGCGGTACCTCGACCCGGCGAAGGACGCGCAGAAGTACGCGCCCGCGCCGGCGCTGGGCTGGGACCGGGCGTACCGCAGCGGCGACGTGGTCCGGCTGGACCGCGCGGGGCTGCTGTTCGTCGGGCGCGCGGACGACCAGGTCAAGATCGGCGGCCGGCGGATCGAGCTCGGCGAGGTCGAGGCGGCGCTCGGCGCGCTGCCCGACGTCGTGGGCGCGGCCGTCGCGGTGCGGCGCACGCCCGCGGGGACCGCCGTCCTCGCCGGGTACCTGGTGCCGGCCGAGGGCGCGACGCTCGACCTCGCCGACGCCCGGGCCCGGCTGCGGGCCGTGCTGCCCGCGGCGCTGGTGCCGCTGCTCGGCGTCGTCGACGCGCTGCCGACCCGCGGGTCCGGCAAGGTCGACCGGGACGCGCTGCCGTGGCCGCTGCCCGGCGCCGGGGCACCGGCCGGCGGCGGGGACGCGGGCGGCGGGGCCGTCGCCGGGCTGACGCCCACCGCGGCGTGGGTCGCGGAGCGGTGGACCGCGGCGCTCGGCGCCCCGGTGTCCGGCCCGGACGACGACTTCTTCGACGCCGGCGGCGGCAGCCTGGTCGCCGCGCAGCTGGTGTCCGCGCTGCGCGAGCGGTTCGGCACCGTGACCGTCGCCGACGTCTACGAGTACCCGCGGCTGGCCGACCTGGCGCGCCGGCTGGACGAGCTCGAACCCGCGGCGCCCGCCTCGCAGCGGGTGGTGGTGCCGACCCCCGGCCGCGCCAGGGTGGTCCAGACGCTGCTCGGCGTGCCGCTCGCGGCGCTGGTCGGGCTGCGCTGGCTGACCTGGCTGCTGGCCGCCGAGCAGCTCCTCGCGGTCACCGAGGCCGTGCCGTGGCTGGCGCCGGTGCCCGCGTCGTGGTGGTGGCTGGCCCTCGGCTGGGTCCTGCTGATCAGCCCGCTCGGCCGGATGGGGTCGACCGTGCTGGTCGCGCGCACCCTGCTGCGGGGGCTCCGGCCGGGGCGGTACCCGCGCGGCGGGTCGGTGCACCTGCGCCTCTGGTTCGCGGAGAGCTGGGCGGCGGCCGCGGGGGCCGAGAACCTGTCCTGCGCGCCGTGGACCGCTGTCTACGCCCGCGCGCTGGGGGCGAAGGTCGGCGCCGACGTCGACCTGCACACCGCCCCGCCGGTCACCGGCCTGCTCACGCTCGGCGACCGGTGCGCCGTCGAGCCGGAGGTCGACCTGCGCGGGCACTGGCTCGACGGCGACGTGCTGCACGTCGGCCGGGTGCGGATCGACAAGCGCGCGACCGTCGGCACCCGGAGCACGCTGGCCCCCGGGGTCCGGATCGGGCAGGGCGCGCAGGTCGCGGCTGGCTCGGCGGTGCTCCAGGGCGTCGCGCCCGGCGAGCTGTGGGCCGGGTCCCCGGCCGCCTTCGTCGGCCCGGCCGCCGAGTCCTGGCCCGCGGGCCGGGCCCCGCGCGGGCGCCGCTGGGTCGCGGTCTACGGGGTCACGGCCGCCGCGCTCGCGGCCCTCCCGGTCGTCGCGGCGACCGTCGGGCTGCTCGTCGTCGCCGCGGGCGTGCGGGACGCCGGGTCCTGGGGCGGCGCGTGGGACGACGCCCTGCGCGCCGTGCCGCTCGCCGCGCTCGCGTCGTTCGCGGTGCTCGCGCTGGTCACGCTCGTCGGCGTCCGGCTGCTCGGGACCGGCGTCGCCGAGGGCCACCACCCGGTGCGCAGCCGCGTCGGCTGGCAGGTCTGGGCCACCCAGCGGCTCATGGACGACGCCCGCAGCACGCTCTACCCGCTGTACGCCAGCACCCTGACGCCGCTGTGGCTGCGGGCGCTCGGCGCGCGCGTCGGCCGGGACGTCGAGGCGTCGACCGTGCTCATGCTCCCGTCGCTCACCTCGGTCGGCGCGGGGTCGTTCCTCGCCGACGACACGCTGATCGGGTCGTACGAGCTCGGGCGCGGCTGGCTGCGCGTCGAGCGGGCGAAGGTCGGCAAGCTCGCGTTCCTCGGCAACTCCGGGATGATCGCCCCGGGCCGGGCGGTGCCCAAGCGCGGCCTCGTCGCGGTGCTGTCCGGCGCGCCCGAGCGGGCCAAGCCCGGCACGTCCTGGCTCGGGTCGCCGCCGGAGCCGCTGCGGCGCACGCCCGGCGACGCCGACACCTCGCGCACCTTCGACCCGCCGGCGCGGCTGCGCGTCGCCCGGGCGTTGGTCGAGGCGTGCCGGCTGCTCGCGGTCGTCGTGGCGTTCGGGATCGGCGTCGCGGTGCTCCTGGTGCTCAGCGAGGTCGCGCACGGCCGCGGCCTCGGGGTCGCCGCGCTGCTGTCGCCGGTGGTCGTCGTGGGTGCCGCGGTCGTGGCGTGCGCGGTGGCCGTGGTCGCCAAGTGGGCGCTCGTCGGCCGGATCCGCGCGGGGGAGCACCCGCTGTGGAGCGGGTTCATCTGGCGCAACGAGCTCGCCGACGCGTTCCTCGAGGTGGTCGCGGTGCCGTGGCTCGGCCCCGCCACCGTGGGCTCGCCGGCGATGAACCTGTGGCTCCGGGCGCTCGGCTCGCGCGTCGGCCGCGGGGTCTGGTGCGAGACGTACTGGCTGCCCGAGGCGGACCTCGTGACCCTCGGGGACGGGGCCACCGTGAACCGCGGGTGCGTGCTCCAGACGCATCTGTTCCATGATCGGGTGATGAGCATCGACACCGTCCGCCTGGACGACGGCGCGAGCGTCGGCCCGCACGGGGTGGTCCTGCCCGCCGCGGGCCTCGGCGCGGGCGCCTCCGTCGGCCCCGCCTCCCTCGTGCTGCGCGGCGAGTCCATCCCCGCCGGCACCCGCTGGACCGGCAACCCGGTCGCGCCGGTGACCGCGTGACGGCTGACCCGGGGGCGCCGGGACCCACGGCGCCGGACGTGCCGGCCGGGGTGGACCCGTACCTGCCCAACCGCGGGCCGGGCGGCCTCGACGTCACCCGGTACGACCTGGACCTGGACTACCGGGTCGCGACCAACCGGCTGGACGCGCGCGCCGTCGTGCACGCCACCGCCGCGGCCGACCTGGACCGGCTCGCGCTCGACCTGGTCGGCCTGCAGGTGTCCCGCGTCCTCGTCGACGGGCGGCGGCCCGGGCGGTTCGCCGTGCGGGACGGCCGGCTGGAGGTGCGCCTCGCCCGCCCGGTCGCGGCCGGCGCGTCGCTCACGGTGGAGGTGCACTACGGCGGCAGCCCGGCACCGCGTCGCGGACCGTGGGGCGACGTCGGCTGGGAGGAGCTGACCGACGGCGTCATCGTCGCCGGGCAGCCCGACGGCGCGCCCTCCTGGTTCCCGTGCGACGACCGGCCCTGCGCCAAGGCCGCGTTCCGGATCGCCGTCACCACCGAGGTCGGCTACGAGGTCGTCTGCAACGGCGCGCTCGTCTCCCGCCGGCAGCGGTCCAGCCGGGTGCGCTGGGAGTTCGAGCAGCGGGAGCCGACGGCGCCGTACCTCGCCACGGTGCAGATCGGGCGGTACGAGCGCGCCGCGCTCGCGGCCGGACCCGTCCCGCAGGACGTCGTCGCCCCGGCCCGGCTCCGGGCCGCGCGCTCGCACGACTTCGCGCGGCAGCCCGCGATGATGGAGCTGTTCGTCGACCGGTTCGGGCCCTACCCGTTCGCCCGGTACGACGTCGTGGTCACCGACGACCCGCTGGAGATCCCGCTGGAGGCGCACGGCCTGTCCGTGTTCGGCGCCAACCACGTCGACGGCCAGCGCGGGACCGAGCGGCTGGTCGCGCACGAGCTCGCGCACCAGTGGTTCGGCAACAGCCTCACCGCCGCGACCTGGCGGGACATCTGGCTGCACGAGGGCTTCGCCGCGTACGCCGAGTGGATGTGGGAGGAGCACGCCGGCGGCCGGTCCGCCGACGCGCAGGCCCGCACCGTGCGCCAGCGCCTCGCCGGGCTGCCGCAGGACCTGGTCATCGGCGACCCCGGCCCCGACCTCATGTTCGACGACCGGCTCTACAAGCGCGGGGCGCTCACGCTGCACGCCCTGCGGCTCGACCTCGGGGACGCGGCGTTCTTCGACGTGCTGCGGGCGTGGACGACGCGGCACCGGCACGGCACCGTCACCACGGCGGCGTTCGAGGCGTGCGCGGCGGACGTGGCGCGGGCGGACGTGCGGCCGCTGCTGGCCGCGTGGGTCGGCGCGGCCCCGCTCCCCGTGCTCCCGCGCCACCGCTGACTCGCGCTCCCGCTCGCGCTCCCGCTCGCGGAACCCGCGCGCGCGGGGGAGCGGAGCCGGCGCGTTCGGAGGCTCCCACCGGTGTTCGAGGTGCACGCCGGAGCCCTCCGAGCACGCGCGCGCCCCTCCGTACCGCGTCGGAGCCTCCGAGCGGGCACGGGCGGGAGGTCAGGCGAGGGTGGTGG
>NZ_JAANNB010000113.1 GCF_011603975.1 Cellulomonas sp. IC4_254
GTCGTGGCGGGGCGTCCCCGGCGGTCGACGCGTCGCGGACGACCCGGGCGCCGCGGCGGGCGGTCTGCCCGCGGCGCACCGTGCGCCAGATGCCGAACGTCAGCGCCAGGGCCAGCAGCACGCCGACGACGATGCCGCCGACGCTCTCGATGGTCGGGGCGACCCGCGCGGAGAACTGCTGCGGCGTCGCGAGCTGCCGCCCGGTCTCGGACACCAGGGAGACGTCGACCGTCACGTCGCAGTTGGCGCTCGCGCGCAGCGTCATCGTCACGGTCGTGTCGGCGTTCGGCGCGACCTCGGTCACCGGGGAGCGCGCGGTGTCGAGGCAGGCCTTCTGCGGGCGCAGCTCGACGCGGACCCGCGCGGCCTGGTCGAGGTCGTTCCGCACGGCCACGCTGATCTGCGCCGAGCTGGAGATGACGGTGAACTGCTCGTTGAGCAGCACCGCGAGGCCGGACTGCCGCTGCTGGGACTCGGCGATCGCGTCGTTGATGGCGACGGCGCGGCCGTCGGGGTCGTCGCGCCAGGCGACGGCGAGCGGCGCGACGAGGTCGGCGTCCAGCCCGTGCAGCAGCGCCGCGGGGTCGGCCACCACGGCGGCGAACTCGCCCGCCGAGCGCCACTGGGCCGCGAGGGCGTTGACCCAGGCCGGGGTGAGCTCGGTCTCGGTGCGCTGGGAGTCCGGCAGCGCGGCGCGCTCGGCCTCGTCGCCGTCCGCGCGGCCGGCCGCGTACGCGGTGAGCATCTCGCCGACGGACGTGGTCTCGACCCACGGCGCGGAGCCCAGCGCCGCGAGCTGCGCCTGGCTGATCGCCGTGGCCGGCTGCCAGTCGCGCGGCGTCGTGGCCAGGACGTAGGTGCTGCGGACGTCGTCGGACCGCGCGATCACGGCCGTCTCGGCGAGCACCCGCTGGGCGGCGGTCGCGGCGGTGACCCCCGGCTGGGAGGTGGCGGGCTCCGTCAGCAGGTCGGACAGCGTCGCGTCGGGCACCAGCGCCGTCACGGAGCCGCCGGAGGTGCTCACCGTGGTGGGCGAGCTCGGCGTCTCCGAACCGCGCGCGGGCATCGCGTCGGGGCCGACGACCAGCGCGGTGCCGGGGTCGGACTCGGCGGCGCGGGCGGCGGTGACCTGGTCGGGCACGTCGTCCGCGGCCCAGAGCACCGGGTCGGCGTCCGACCAGAGGTCGGCGCCCGCCTGCGAGGTGATGCCGCGGGCGAGGGCCAGCAGGTCCGAGGTGTCGGCGGCGCCACCGGCGTGCGCCACCGCGGCGAGGTCGGGGTCGGCCCACGGCAGCCGGAGGACCTCGCGGCCCTCGGACGCGCCGGTGAGCGCGGTCAGCCAGGCCTGGTCGGCGCGGGAGCCCGTCGCGGCGCCGTCGACCAGCGCCGGGTCGACCGCCCACGACACGAAGGGGTACTCCCCGGTCGTCTGCAGCAGCTTGCTGAGCCGCCCGCCCGCCGCGGTGAGCGCGGTGAGCCGGTCGTCGGTGCCGGCGTCGTCGGACCCGTCCGCCGTCGCGTCGTCGCTCGCGGAGGGGGAGGGGGCCGGGCCAGTGCCCTCGGCGGCGGGCTCGTCCGCGTCGTCGTCGAGCGACGGGTCGGCCGCCGGGCCGACGACCGCGGACAGCACCCCGACGCGCGCGCTCGGCAGCTCGGTGGCGGAGTCCCACAGCAGGTAGGAGCGGTCGAGGCCTACCCGGGTGCGCCCGTCACCGACGTCCAGGGTGAGACCGCGCGGGCCCCACGCGTCGTCCGTGCGGAGCAGCCCGATGTCCGCGGCGGGGACCGTCACCTGCACGGTGGTCGTGGCACCCGGCGCGAGCGGGGTCTCCAGCGTGGTCGAGGCGGCGACGTCCCCGATCGGGCTCGAGTCCCCGGCGTCCGCCCACGCCGCGACCTGCTCGCGGGTGGACATCCGGTAGCGGTAGATGCGGACCGAGGCGCGAGGCTGCTCCACCACCTCGTCGCCGTCGTTGCGCAGGGTGGCGGTGACGGTGAGGTCGTCGCCGGGCTCGAGGACCTGCGGCGCGACCTGGGTGATCGCGACGGACACCGGGAGGTCCTCGGTCGACGGCGCGGCGGGGGTCGTGGTGGCGGCGACGGCGCTCGCGGCCGGGGTCGACGCGAGCGCGGGCAAGCCCGGCAGCGCGAGCACGCAGGCGGCCAGGACCGCCGCCGTGATCGCCCGTGCGCGCCCCGCCGTGCCGTGCAGCCTCATGCCTCGCCGACGAGGACCACGTGCGCGGCCTCGGCCAGTCGTCGCTCGTTGGGGTACGCCAGGCGCGCGGGCAGGTCGACCACCGGTACCCACGCCACGTCCTCCGCCTCGCCGTCCGGGTCGTCCTCGACGGTCAGCTCGCCGCCGACCGCCCCGAGGAGATAGTGGTGCACCATCTTGTGCACGCGGCGGTCGTCCCCGGTGAACCAGTAGTCGATGACGCCGAGCCGGCGGACGATCCGGCCGACGATGCCGGTCTCCTCGGCGATCTCGCGGACCGCGGCCTGCTCCGGCGTCTCCTCGCCCTCGAGATGCCCCTTGGGCAGGCACCACTCGAGCCGGCCCGCCCGGTTGCGGCGGGCGATGACCGCGGCGACGTGCAGCCCGGCGTCCAGCCGCACCACGAGGCCGCCGGCGGAGGTCTCCTCGACCACGGGCAGCTGCGGGTGCCGCGTCCGGGTCGACCGGGGGTCGATCCGCAGCGCGTGACCGCCCGGCGGCGCGGGGACGCCCTGCGGGGGCAGGGCGCGCGCGGGCTCAGGCATGCAGGCCACTGTAACGACTCCGTCACGGCCCCCGGACGGACTCGGCGTGGAGGACCTGTGCGGGCCCACCGGCGGCGGAGCAGCCCGGGAGCACCGGGTCGGCGGGCCGCAGCCCCGATCTGGCAGGCTTGGGCGTCGTGCCGTCCGACGACCTGACCCCCCGCACCGCGCCCGACGAGTCCGTGGGCGCGCAGACCGCTGCCGCCCCCGCGGGCGCGGGCACCGCCGTCGACGCCGAGGCGCTGCTCGCGCTGCAGAAGCGCGCGCTCGGCGTGATCGCGGGCCTCGCCCCGGCGGCGCTGGAGCTCGGCGACCTGTTCCGCGACGCCGGGCACGAGCTCGCCCTGGTCGGCGGGCCGGTGCGCGACGCGTTCCTCGGGCGGCCGAGCGCCGACCTCGACTTCACGACGTCCGCCACGCCCGACGAGACCGAGCGGATCCTGGCCGCGTGGGGCGACGCCCACTGGGACATCGGCCGGGCGTTCGGCACCATCGGCGCGCGCCGGCACGGGCGCCGCGGCACCGAGGACGTGGTCGTCGAGGTGACCACCTACCGCACCGACGCGTACGACCCGGACTCCCGGAAGCCCGAGGTCGCGTTCGGCGACTCGCTCGAGGGCGACCTGTCCCGCCGCGACTTCACCGTCAACTCCATGGCGATCCGGCTGCCGGAGCTGACGTTCGTCGACCCGTTCGACGGCCTGCGGGACCTGGCGCGCGGCGTGCTGCGCACCCCGGTCGACCCGCGGCAGTCGTTCGCCGACGACCCGCTGCGCATGATGCGGGCCGCCCGGTTCGCCGCGCAGCTCGGGTTCCACGTGGCACCGGCGACGCTCGCGGCCGCGACGGACATGGCGGACCGCCTGGCGATCGTCTCGGCGGAGCGGGTGCGCGACGAGCTCGTGAAGCTGCTGCTCTCGACGCAGCCGCGGCCCGGCCTGCGCGTCCTGGTGGACACCGGCCTCGCCCAGCAGGTGCTGCCCGAGCTGCCGGCCCTGCGGCTCGAGATCGACGAGCACCACCGGCACAAGGACGTCTACGAGCACTCGCTCACCGTGCTCGACAAGGCGATCGCGCTGGAGACCGGCCCCGACGGCGCCGTGCCCGGCCCGGACCTGGTGCTGCGCCTCGCGGCGCTGCTGCACGACATCGGCAAGCCGGCGACGCGCCGGTTCGAGTCCGGCGGCGGCGTCTCGTTCCACCACCACGAGGTCGTCGGCGCCAAGCTCGTCGCCAAGCGGCTGCGCGCGCTGCACTTCGACAAGGCCACCGTGCAGGCCGTCGCCCGGCTGACCGAGCTGCACCTGCGGTTCCACGGCTACGGCGAGGGCACGTGGACCGACTCGGCCGTGCGCCGGTACGTCACCGACGCGGGCCCGCTCCTGGAGCGGCTGCACCGGCTGACCCGGTCCGACTGCACCACCCGGAACGTCCGCAAGGCGCGCCGGCTCTCCGAGGCGTACGACGACCTGGAGGAGCGGATCGCGCGGCTCGCCGAGGCGGAGGAGCTGGCGTCGATCCGGCCCGACCTCGACGGCACGCAGATCATGGCGGTCCTGGGCATCGGTCCCGGGCGCGAGGTGGGCGAGGCCTACAAGCACCTGCTGGAGCTGCGCATGGAGCACGGCCCGCTGGGGGAGGAGCGGGCCCGCGCCGAGCTCGAGTCGTGGTGGGCGGCCCGGCAGGGCTGACGCACGGGCCGACCGGCTCGCGCGCTCAGGCCCGGACGGGCACCTCGGACGGCTCCGTCGCGCGGGTGCGGTAGACCAGCGCGGTCGCGAGGTAGGCGACCGCGATCAGCGCGAACACGCCGCGCGACCAGCCGGTGTCCGGCAGCGCGACCGCGGCCAGCGCCGCCGCGCCGACGAACGCCGCGTTGTAGAGGACGTCGTACAGCGCGAACGCCCGGCCCCGGAACTCGTCGGCGGTGTCCCGCTGCACGATCGTGTCGACGGCGATCTTCGCGCCCTGCGCCGCCAGGCCGAGCACGAGCGACCCCGCGAGGACGGCCGGGTAGGCGACGGTGATCGCGAGCAGCGCCTGCGTCGCCGCGGCGAGGACCAGGCACAGCGCGATCCAGCCGTGCGGGCCGATCAGCGGCGACACGACCGGGGTCACCACGATCGCGAGCGCGAACCCGACGCCGGTCACGGCGGCGACCGTGCTGAACGTGACCAGCCCGGCGCGGGCGTCCCCGGGGTCCGACAGCAGGTTCCGCGAGATGAGCAGGCTCGCGATGAACACCGCGCCGTAGAGGAACCGGTGCACCGCCATCACGCCGAGCGCCCGCGCCGGCGTGCCGCGGCGGACCAGGTACCGGGCGCCGCCGACCAGCCCGCGGGCCAGGGTGCTCAGCGCGCGGCGCATCTCCGCGGCGTCGGCGCGGGCGTCGGGGCCGAGGAGGTCCTTGCCGAGCCGCGTCGCCACGGACGACGCGGTCGTCATCAGCACCGCCGCGGCGACGAGCGAGGCCACGTCCCGGGTGGTGCCCTGCGGCAGCACCAGCCCGAGCAGGAACCCGATGCCCCAGCCGACGCCCGACGACACCGTGCCCAGCGTGGGCGTGATCGAGTTCGCCGTCAGCAGCAGCGGCCCCGCGACCACCCGCGGCTGCGACGCCGACAGCGCCGACAGCAGGAACCGGTTGACCGACAGCGTCACGAGCGCCAGCACGTACACGGCGGGGCCGACACCGGCCGTCGCCATCACCAGCGCGGTCAGCAGCGTCAGCCCCGTGCGCACCAGGTTGCCGACCAGCAGC
The DNA here is from genome assembly GCF_011603975.1 of Cellulomonas sp. IC4_254. Classification (GTDB taxonomy): domain Bacteria; phylum Actinomycetota; class Actinomycetes; order Actinomycetales; family Cellulomonadaceae; genus Cellulomonas. The sequence goes on from NZ_JAANNB010000113.1 coordinate 5,525, forward strand.
ACCTGCCGCCGGCGCCAGCGGTCCAGCAGCACGCCCGCCCACGGCCCGACGACCGTGAACGGGAGCAGCAGCACCGCGAACGCCGCGGCGACCCCGGTCGCGGTGGTGGCGTTCTCCGGCGAGAAGAAGAACAGCGTCGCCAGCCCCGCCTGGAACAGGCCGTCCGCGCACTGGCTCACCAGGCGGACCGTGAGCAGCCGCCGGAAGTCCACCAGGGGCCAGAGCTGCTTCAGATCGGAGACCACCTGCACCCGGCCAGGCTATCCGGACCGCCGCCTAGACTCGGCGGACCCCCGGAACCGAGGAGACGCATGACCACCGACCCCCAGGACGCCGCCCCGCTCCCCGAGGGCTGGCACCTGATCCCGCCGGAGACGCTTGGCACCCCGGGCATCGCGTTCGCCGCCGCCCACGAGACCCCGGACGCCGGCTTCACCGCCAACGTCACCGTCGGCGTGCAGCGCTCGGCCGACCCCGGGCTGGTCGTCGCGCTCGGCGCCGAGGCGGTGCGGGCCATCGAGGCCACCGAGCAGGAGGTCGTGGTGGTGCGCCGCGAGCAGCGCGGCGACTCCGTGGTGGCCCAGGAGGTGCACTTCACCACGACCGTCGACGGCGGCGCGGTGCCCATGACGCAGGTGCAGGAGTTCGCGGCCGTGCCCGTGGGGGACGGCGGCCCCGACCGGGTGTGGACGGTGTCGGCGACCGCGACCCGGGCGCAGGCGGAGGCGCTCGCGGACGGGCTGGCGACGCTGCTCGACCAGCTGCGGGCGGAGATCGCGGGGGGCTGACCGCCGGACGCGACGAGGGGCCCGGCACCGTGGTGGTGCCGGGCCCCTCGTCGTGGTCGCCCAGGAAGCAGCGCGCTGTTCTCGTGGTCGCGCTGATCCCGCGCTCCGCTACGGGCGGGTCGCTCGCTGCGCTCGCGACCCACCCTCCGCTGCGCTCCGGATCAGCGCTCGATCTCGCCGCGGATGAACTTCTCCACGAGCTCCCGCCCGTGCTGGTCCTCGTGCTGGACCGGCGGGGACTTCATGAAGTAGGTCGACGCCGACAGGATCGGGCCGCCGATGCCGCGGTCCTTCGCGATCTTCGCGGCGCGGACGGCGTCGATGATGATGCCGGCCGAGTTCGGGGAGTCCCAGACCTCGAGCTTGTACTCCAGGTTCAGGGGCACCTCGCCGAACGCGCGACCCTCGAGGCGGACGTACGCCCACTTGCGGTCGTCGAGCCAGGCGACGTAGTCCGACGGGCCGATGTGGACGTTGCGGTCGTCCTTCTTGCCGGCCAGCGGGCCGTCCTCGAGGTTCGAGGTGACGGCCTGGGTCTTCGAGATCTTCTTGGACTCCAGGCGCTCGCGCTCGAGCATGTTCTTGAAGTCCATGTTGCCGCCGACGTTCAGCTGGTACGTGCGGTCCAGGATGACGCCGCGGTCCTCGAACAGGCGGGCGAGCACGCGGTGCGTGATCGTCGCGCCGACCTGGGACTTGATGTCGTCGCCGACGATCGGCACGCCGGCCGCCTCGAACTTCGCCGCCCACTCCGGGTCGGAGGCGATGAACACCGGCAGCGCGTTGACGAAGGCCACGCCCGCGTCGATGCAGGCCTGCGCGTAGAACTTGTCGGCCTCCTCGGAGCCCACCGGGAGGTAGGACACGAGGACGTCCACCTTGGCGTCCTTGAGGGCCTGGACGACGTCGACCGGCTCCGCGTCGGACTCCTCGATCGTCTGCGCGTAGTACTTGCCCACGCCGTCGAGGGTCGGGCCGCGCTGGACGGTCACGCCGAGCGGCGGGACGTCGGCGATCTTGATGGTGTTGTTCTCCGACGCGACGATCGCCTCGGACAGGTCGAAGCCGACCTTCTTCGCGTCGACGTCGAACGCCAGGACGAACTCCAGGTCGGAGACGTGGTAGTCGCCGAACTGCACGTGCATGAGGCCCGGCACCTTGGTGCTCGGGTCGGCGTCGGCGTAGTAGTGCACGCCCTGGACAAGCGACGAGGCGCAGTTGCCCACGCCCGCGATCGCAACGCGGATGGCGGTCATCCTCGCTCCTTCTGAGGGGGTAGTGCCGCGACGATGGAGTCATCCTCGACAGCGTTCGTGCGGGCGTCGGCCGGCCGGCCGGCGCCTCGGGGACGGGCGCCGCGGTTGCTGCGCTCGTGGTCGATGAGGTCGTCGAGCCAGCGGACCTCGCGCTCGACCTGCTCGAGCCCGTGACGCTGCAGCTCGAGGGTGTACTCGTCCATGCGGACGCGGGTGCGGGACACGGAGTCCTTGATCAGCTCGAGGCGCTCGGTCATCCGGGTGCGCCGGCCCTCGAGGATCCGCAGCCGGGTCTCGGCGTCGGTCTGCCCGAAGAACGCGAACCGGAAGCCGAAGTTCTCGTCCTCCCACGCGGCGGGGCCGGAGGAGGCCAGCACGTGCTGGAACTGCTCCTTGCCCTCGGCGGTGAGCTGGTAGACGATCCGCGCCCGCTTGCCGGCGAGGCCGTGGGCGGGCGCCTGCTGCGGGTCGGAGCCCGCGATCAGCCCGCGCGCGACCAGCGACTTGAGCGCCGGGTAGAGCGACCCGTAGGACAGCGCGCGGAACGAGCCGAGCAGCAGGTTGAGCCGCTTGCGCAGCTCGTACCCGTGCATCGGGGAGTCGTGCAGCAGGCCGAGGATGGCCGACTCGAGCACGTCCGAACGTCCGCGCACCGTGGCCTCCCTCCCGCTCCCCGCACGTCGATGTATCGAACTGATACATCGGGGAGGGTAGGACGAAGCGGGTGATCCGGGCAACACCCCGGCGCCGACCGGCGTGGCGCGCGGGGTCCCCGGCGGTTCGTCGCGCTGGTCACGTGCCCACGGGGCGTGCGGCTGCCAGGATGCTCATCGGGCCGGGAAGCCGGGCGGGGGGCCTCGTGGCGATCGTGTGGAGGTCGCCGGAAGGGGTCGTCCGCCCGCGAGCGGGACACGGCCGCTCGCGCATACTGATCCGGGCCCGGACGGCTCCCTGCCGCCGGCCCTCCCCCGCAGTCCACAGGAAGGCAGTGCCTTGGCAGGCTCGAACCGACGGTCCTCGGCGGCCGCCGCTCGCGGTGCCGCCGCGTCCGGCGGACGGCGGCGGGTCATCGACTACCCCCGGCGGGGCTACCGCGGTCTGCACCGCTGGCTGCCGTCCTGGCGGTTCGTCGTCGGGTCCGTCATCGGGTTCGTCTTCCTGTGCCTCGGTCTCGGCGTCGCGGCCTACGCGCTGACCGACGTGCCCGCGCCCGACGACTTCGCCGAGGAGCAGGCGTCGACCGTCTACTTCGCCGACGGCACCACCGAGATCGGGTCGTACGACGGCCCGAACCGCACGCTCGTCGACTACGAGTCGCTGCCCGCGCACGTCGGCGAGGCCGTCGTGTCGTCCGAGGACCGCACGTTCTTCGAGAACTCCGGCGTGTCCGTCACCGGCATGGCCCGCGCGTTCCTCAACAACATCCGCGGCGGCGCCACCCAGGGCGGGTCGACGCTGACCCAGCAGTACGTCGAGCGCTACTACGTCGGCGAGACGACGACGAGCTACGTCGGCAAGGCCAAGGAGGCCCTGCTCGCGATCAAGATCGCGCAGACCGAGACCAAGGAGCAGATCCTCGGCCGGTACCTCAACACCATCTACTTCGGCCGCGGCGCGTACGGCATCGAGGCCGCCGCCCAGGCCTACTTCGGCAAGCCGGCCGCGGAGCTCACGGTGTCCGAGGCCGCCCTGCTGTCCGGCATCATCCCGTCGCCCGGCAACTGGGACCCCGCGGTCAGCCAGGACAAGGCGGAGCAGCGCTGGAACGGCGTCCTCGACGGCATGGTCCGGGACGGCTACCTCACGCAGGCCGACCGGGACGCGCAGACGTTCCCGCCGACGATCGAGTACTCCCGCAGCGACCGCCTCGGTGGCACGAACGGCTACCTGCTCACGTACGTGCAGCAGGAGCTCGTCTCGACCGGCACGATCACCGAGGACATGCTCGAGCGCCGCGGCCTCAAGATCGTCACGACGATCGAGCCCCAGGTCCAGCAGGACGCCGTGGACTCCGTCATCAAGCTGCTCGACCCGAGCGACAACATGTACGAGAACGCCAACGGCGAGGTCCCGTCGCCGAACCTGAAGGTCGGAGTCGTCTCGATCGACCCGGCGACCGGCGGCATCGTGTCGATGTACGGCGGCCGCGACTTCCTGACCGACCAGGTGAACCGCGCCACGCGGGGCGCGCAGCAGGGTGGCTCGACCTTCAAGCCGTTCACCCTGATCGCCGCGCTCGAGAACGGCATCCCGCTGACCAAGAAGTACCCGGGGTACTCGCCGCAGGAGTTCGGGGACTGGAAGGTCAACAACTTCGGCTTCGAGGACTTCGGCACGATCGACCTGGTCAAGGCGACCGAGCAGTCCGTGAACACGGTGTACGCCCAGGTCAACCTCGAGGTCGGCCCGGAGAAGACCGCCGAGGTGGCCCAGCGCGCCGGCGTGAAGTCGCCGGTGAACAGCCAGCCGTCGAACGTGCTCGGCTCCGACGCGGTGACCACGCTCGACATGGCCTCGGCGTACGCGACCATCGCCGCCCAGGGCGTCTACCACAAGCCGTTCATGGTCGCCGAGGCCACCTACCCCGACGGCGACGTCGCGTACACCGGGCAGACCCAGCAGGTGCAGCAGTTCGACGCCGACGTCATGGCCGACACCACCTACGCCATGACGCAGGTCGTGGAGAAGGGCTCCGGCGAGGGGTACGTCGGCCCGCTCGACCGCCCGATCGCGGGCAAGACGGGCACGTCGAACGAGAACCGGTCGGCCTGGTTCGTCGGGTTCACGCCGCAGATCGCCACCGCGGTCTCGCTCATGCAGGTCGGCGACAACGGCAGCGACCCCGTGACGATCACGCCGTGGGGCGCGGACGCGTCCGGCCGCTCGCTCACGGTCAACGACCGGGGCATCACCGGCGCGACCTGGCCGGCGGCGGTCTGGGCCGACTACATGGGCAAGGTCTTCCAGATCGAGAAGTACGCCGCCGTCGTCGACTTCCCCGAGCGCGCGAACGTCAACCGCGCCGCCGCGGAGCCCACGTCGGAGCCGACCACCTCCGCCCCGGTCGAGACCCAGGCGCCCGAGCCGGAGCAGCCGACCACCGTCGCGGTGCCGTCGGGCCTGACCGGGCAGCTGTCCGGGGACGCGCAGGCAGCGCTGCAGAACGCCGGCCTGGTGCCCTCGGTCGCGGAGGAGTTCAACGCCGCCCCGGCGGGTACCGTCCTGGGCGTGAGCCCGGGGGAGGGGTCGCAGGTGGCCCCGGGGTCGACCGTGACCCTGCGGGTGTCCAAGGGTCCGGAGCAGCAGCCGCAGCCGACGCAGCAGCCCACCGAGCAGGCCGGCAACGGCCAGGCCGGGAGCAACGGCCAGGCCGGCAACCCCGGCGCCGGCAACGGCGGCTGAGCCGCCGCACCACCAGACCACGCCGTCCACCCGGGCCTGCGGACCTGAGGGACCGCCGGACCGGGTAGACTGGTGTGCTGCTGTGCCCGCTCGACCGTCGCCTATCGGCGGACGCGCCCGGGGGCAGCGACGCAACGACACCCTCCTGCCACGGAACGACCGTGGCCGCCGAGACCAGAGGAGGTGGGTATGAGCCTGCGTCAGTACGAGATCATGATCATCCTCGACCCCAGCATCGACGAGCGCACCGTCGCCCCGTCGCTCGACAAGTACCTGTCGGTCGTCAAGACCGACGGTGGCTCCGTCGACAACGTGGACATCTGGGGCCGTCGCCGCCTGGCGTACGACATCAAGAAGAAGTCCGAGGGCATCTACGCCGTCGTCGACTTCTCCTCGACGTCGGACACCGCCAAGGAGCTGGACCGTCAGCTGGGCCTCAACGAGGTCGTCCTCCGCACGAAGGTCCTCCGCAAGGAGTCCTGACTGTCGGTCCGCGCGCGTACCGTGCGGGACACCCTTCGACGAACGACGACGATGACGAGGAGCTGGCATGGCTGGTGACACCACCATCACGGTGATCGGGAACCTGACCGCCGACCCGGAGCTGCGGTTCACGCCCTCCGGCGCAGCGGTCGCGAACTTCACCGTGGCGTCCACGCCGCGCACGTTCGACCGCCAGAGCAACGAGTGGAAGGACGGCGACACGCTGTTCCTCCGCTGCTCGATCTGGCGGGAGGCGGCGGAGAACGTCGCCGAGTCGCTCACCAAGGGCACCCGCGTGATCGTCAGCGGCCGCCTCGTCCAGCGGTCCTACGAGACCCGTGAGGGCGAGAAGCGCACCGTCTACGAGCTGCAGGTCGACGAGGTCGGCCCCTCGCTCCGCTACGCCTCGGCCAAGGTCACCCGGACCCAGCGGTCCGGTGGTGGCGGCGGCGGGTTCGGCGGCGGCGGTGGCGGCGGCTTCAACGGCGGCGGCGGTGGCGGGTTCAACGGCGGCGGCCAGTCCGCGCAGCAGGACGACCCGTGGGCCACGCCCGCGGGCGGCGGCGGCGCGGGTGGCTACTCCGACGAGCCCCCGTTCTGATCGAGCACCGCTGACCGCCAGGTCGGCACCGGCGCTGCGCGCGCCATCACGAACATCCCATCCCGGGGCATGGCAACGCCCCGGGCTCCGTACGTAGAACAAGGAGCACCACGATGGCCAAGGCCGTTGTCCGGAAGCCCAAGAAGAAGCAGAACCCGCTCAAGGCGGCGAAGATCGAGTCGGTCGACTACAAGGACACCGCTCTGCTGCGGAAGTTCATCTCCGACCGCGGGAAGATCCGCGCCCGCCGCGTGACCGGCGTGTCCGTCCAGGAGCAGCGCGCGATCGCGCGGGCCGTCAAGAACGCCCGCGAGATGGCGCTCCTGCCGTACTCGTCGTCGGCTCGCTGAGAAGGAGCAATCAGATGGCCAAGCTCATCCTGACCCACGAGGTCACGGGCCTCGGCGCTCCCGGCGACGTCGTCGACGTCAAGGACGGGTACGCCCGCAACTACCTCGTCCCGCGCGGTCTCGCGACCACGTGGAGCAAGGGCGCGGAGAAGGAGATCACGGCGATCCGCCGTGCTCGCAAGACCCGCGAGATCGCGACCCTCGACGAGGCGCGCGCCGTGCGCGACTCGCTCCAGGGCAACCCGGTCACCGTGGCGGCGAAGTCCGGCGACGCCGGCCGCCTCTTCGGTGCGGTCACGACCGCCGAGATCGCCGAGGCCGTCAAGGCCGCCGGCGGCCCGTCGATCGACCGCCGCAAGATCGAGGTCGCGCAGCCGATCAAGGCGACCGGCGAGTACGCGGTGCAGGTCCGCCTGCACCCGGAGGTCTCCGCGAAGCTGACCGTCAAGGTCGTCGCGGCCTGACGCCACGCGCCAGCGCGCACCGCGCCCCCGTCCCGGTCCCCGGGGCGGGGGCGCGGTCGTTCCCGGGTGCGTGCGCGGACGTGGGGCCCGGGAGCGGGCACCGTCGCCGAGATAGGGCCTCCGCCCCGAGATAGGGCCGTCCGCGGTCCTATCTCGGCCCGACGGTCCTATCTCGGCGAGGGTTCGGCGTCGGTCGTGGAGCGG
>NZ_JAANNB010000114.1 GCF_011603975.1 Cellulomonas sp. IC4_254
GTCGGTGGCGATCTTCGCGGCCGGGCTGGTCGCGGTCATGACGTACGCGACGGTCATCTCCGACAAGGTCGGCCTGGTCGCCGAGCCGGTGATGGGCCGGGACGCGGCGATCATCGCGATCATGCTGTCCGTGGCCGCGCTCATCGTGCTCACCTGCCGGGTGCCGAGCGCGGACGTGCTGGTCGCCTCGACGTTCCGGTCCGGCATGAGCGCGTGCGTGTGCGTGCTCGGCGTCGCGTGGCTCGGCACGACGTTCGTCACCGCCCACGAGGAGGCCGTCATGGCCGCCGCGGGCGACGTGCTCGACGCGCGGCCGTGGCTGCTCGCGGTGGCGCTGGTGCTGGCCTCGGCCCTGCTGTACTCGCAGGCCGCCACCGCCCGGGCGCTCATGCCGACGGCGCTGGCGATCGGCGTCGCGGCGCCGGCCGCCGTGGCCGCGTTCCCGGCCGTCTCGGCGCTGTTCGTGCTGCCGACCTACCCGACGCTGCTCGCGGCGGTCGAGATGGACGACACCGGGACCACGCGGATCGGGCGGTACGTCGTGGACCACCCGTTCCTGGCGCCGGGGCTGCTGACCATCGGGATCGCGGTGGCGCTGGGGTTCGCGATCGGCGCGGTGGTGCGGTGACGGCGCGCGGCGGCGTCAGAGCGCGACGACCGCCCCCGGCCGGGCCAGGTCGAGCGGCCCGTCGTAGGCCGCGGCCGCCTCGGCGAGGCTCTCCGCCGGGTCGTTCCACGCCACCAGGTGCGTGAGCAGCAACCGGCGCGCCCCGTTGCGCTGCGCCGCGAGCCCCGCGCGCCGCGCGGTCAGGTGCACCCCGCGCGGGGCGCCCGGGGTCGACTCCAGGTAGGCGGCCTCCGCGAGCAGCAGGTCCACGTCGTCCGCCAGCACGTCGAGGCCCGGGCAGTCGTCCGTGTCACCGGTGTACGCCAGCGTCACCGTGCGGGCCGGGTCGGCCTCGGACGGGCCGGTGACCCGGAACCCGAACGCGGGCACCGGGTGCTCGACCGGCACCGGCTCGATGGTCAGGGGGCCGACGCGCACCGGCTCCCCCGCGTGCCAGGTGCCGAGCGCGAGGTGGTCGGCGGTGCTGGTCGCCGGGTCGTGCCCCGACAGCTGCGCCAGCCGCTCCCGGACGCCCTCCGGCCCGTGCAGCGGCAGCGGCGTGGGGCGCGTGCCGCGCGGGTCGTAGCGCAGCATGACGCCGAGGACCACGACGTCCGCGACGTGGTCGGCGTGCAGGTGGCTGATCGCGACCGCGTCGAGGTCGGCCGGGGCCAGGTGCCGCTGCAGCGGGCCCAGCGCGCCGTTGCCGAGGTCGAGCAGCACGTTCCAGGTGCGGGTGCCGCCCGCGCCGTCCGGGCCCTCCGCCTGCACGAGGTAGCACGACGCCGCCGAGTCCGGGCCGGGGAACGAGCCCGCGCTGCCGACGACCACCAGCCTCATCCGCGGGTCCCTTCCGCTGCGTGTCGGCGCACCGACGTCCGACGGCGGCCCAGGGAGCCATGATGCCGTGCGGGGCGCCGCGGCGTACCGCCGTCGGACCCGGGGCGGACGTGTCGCTCGTCACGGGGCGCGGCGGGCGGCGAGTGGATCCACTCGCACCGACACGCCCCGGCGTGCCCGTCCCGGTGGATCCGCTCGCGCACCGGGCACGCCGGCTCAGCGCAGCGCGCCGCGCGCCTCCACGTGCCGGACCTCGGGCCCGAGGAACCGCCGGGCCAGGGTCGCGAACGAGTCGGGGTCCCCCGTGGCGAGGAACCGGTGCTCCGGCGGGCCGGCGGCCGGGCCCCGCTCCAGGTCGTGCGCCACCAGCAGGCGGTACACGTCCTTGGCGGTCTCCTCCGCGGACGACACCAGCGTGACGTCCTCGCCCATCACGTACGAGATGACGCCGGTGAGCAGCGGGTAGTGCGTGCAGCCGAGCACCAGGGTGTCGACGCCGGCCTCCTTGACCGGGTGCAGGTACTCCTCGGCGACCCGCAGCAGCTCGGGGCCCGACGTGACGCCCGCCTCGACGAACTCGACGAACCGCGGGCAGGCCTGGGTCGTCAGCTGGACGCCGGGCGCGACGGCGAACGCGTCGTCGTACGACTTGGACTTCACGGTCGACTCGGTGGCGATCACGCCGATCTTCCCGGTGCGGGTGGCGGCGACCGCCCGGCGCGCGGCCGGCAGGATCACCTCGACCACCGGCAGCCCGCGGCGCAGCGTGTACCGCTCCCGGGCGTCCCGGAGCACCGCGGAGGACGCGGTGTTGCAGGCGATGACCAGCATCTTCACGCCCGCGTCGACCAGGTCGTCCATCACCTCGAGCGCGTGCGCGCGCACCGCGGCCAGCGGCTTGGTGCCGTACGGGGTGTTGAGGGTGTCGCCGATGTAGAGCACCGACTCGTGCGGGAGCTGGTCGATGATCGCCCGCGCGTTGGTGAGCCCACCCACCCCCGAGTCGAAGATCCCGATGGGTGCGTCGTTCACGGAGCCGATCCTAGTCCCGGCCGCCGGGCGCGTCGGGCGGGTCGGCGAGCAGGCACGCCATGAGCGTCTCCTGCCACCAGCCGAGCGCCAGGAACACCGAGCCCAGGTACTGCCGCGCCTGGCCGGCCGCGTCCTCGGGCCGCCCGCGCACCACCTCGTCCTCCAGGCGCTCGCTCGCCTCCTCGTCGACGACGCCCAGCCGCTCGCCCAGCACGAGGCGGACGTCGGTCAGCGTCGCCGCGAGCGCCGGCGCGCGGTCCCGCGTGACCCGGACGACCGCGACGGCCTCGTGCCGGCCGCGGGACCGGCGGCGGCGCCGGCGGTCGTCGCCGGGGCGGTCGGTGCCGCCCGCGCGCGCGTCGGCGGCGTCGTCGGCGGTGGCGGCGGCGTCGTCGGCGTCGGCGTCGTCGGCGTCGGCGTCGCCGTCGTGGGCCAGCGCCTCGACGGTCAGCGCGTCGAACAGCACCGCGAGCCGGTCGATCTTCTGCTGACGCAGGTCGTCCTCGGTCAGCCGGCGGAACTCGGCGGCCACCTCGGCGTCGTCGCGCGACGCGTCGGGCAGCAGCCGGTGCACGGCGGGGTCGTCGGGCGCGGGCAGCGGGTCGAGCCGCAGCCGCACCGCGAGCGACGCGGCGTCGTGCGGCGCACCGCCGTCCGCCGCCGGCCGCGCGCTGCCCGTCTCCCGCGCGCGGTCCTCGAACCGGCCGCCGCCGAGCAGCTCCGCCACGTCGGCGACGACGGTGGCCAGCACCTCCCGCTCGCCCGGGTCGACCTCCGCGACCAGCTCGTCGCCCTCCCGCCGGAACGCCCGCACCTAGGCGTCGCTCCGCTGCAGGGTGGCCCACAGGCCGAAGGAGTGCATGGCCTGCACGTCCACCTCCATCTGCTCCCGGTTGCCGGTCGACACGGCCGAGCGCCCCTGCTCGTGCACCTCGAGCATCAGCTTCTCCGCCTTGGCCTCGGGATACCCGAAGTACGAGCGGAAGACGTAGGCGACGTAGGACATGAGGTTCACCGGGTCGTTCCAGACGATCGTCACCCAGGCGTCGGCGAGCTGCCCGTCGGTGCGGGCGGTCTCCTCGGGTGCGATCTCCACGGACACCCGTCCACTGTAGGTGCCGCGGCGGCGCGCTCCCGCAGGCCGCCGCCTACGGTGTGCACATGAGCGCACCGACCACGTCGAGCACCGCCCTGCTGACCGACCGCTACGAGCTCACCATGCTGCAGGCCGCCCTCGCGGACGGCACCGCCGCCCGCCGGTGCGTCTTCGAGGTGTTCACCCGGCGCCTGCCGCACGGCCGCCGGTACGGCGTGCTCGCGGGCACCGGGCGGGTGCTGGAGGCCCTCGCCGACTTCCGGTTCGGCGCCGAGGAGCTGGACTGGCTGGCCCGGGAGCGGGTCGTCGACGACGCCACGCTGGAGTACCTGGCGGGCTACCGGTTCACCGGCTCGGTGCACGGGTACGCCGAGGGCGAGATGTTCTTCCCGCACTCCCCCGTGCTGACCGTCGAGGGCACGTTCGCCGAAGCCGTGCTGCTGGAGACGGTCGTGCTGTCGGTGCTGAACTACGACTCCGCCATCGCGTCGGCCGCATCCCGGATGACCAGCGCCGCGATCGGCCGGCCGGTGCTGGAGATGGGCGCCCGCCGCGCGCACGAGCGGGCCGCCGTCGCCGCCGCGCGCGCCGCCGCCGTCGCCGGGTTCGCGGGCACGTCGAACCTCGAGGCCGGGCGCCGGTACGGGCTGCCCACGATCGGCACCGCGGCGCACGCCTTCACGCTGCTGCACGACGACGAGGAGGCCGCGTTCGCCGCGCAGGTCGCCTCGGCCGGCCCCGGGACGACGCTGCTGGTCGACACGTACGACGTGCGGCGTGGCGTCGAGCGGGCCGTCGCCGCCGCGGGCACCGGGCTCGGCGCGGTGCGGCTCGACTCCGGGGACCTCGGGGTGCTCGCGCAGGAGGTCCGGGCCCAGCTCGACGGCCTCGGCGCGCGGGACACCAAGATCGTCGTCACCTCGGACCTGGACGAGTACGCGATCGCCGCGCTGGCGGTCGCGCCCGTCGACTCCTACGGCGTCGGCACGTCGCTGGTCACGGGCTCCGGCGCCCCGACCTGCGGCATGGTCTACAAGCTGGTGGCCCGCGAGGGGTCCGACGGGCGGCTCGCGCCGGTGGCGAAGGCGTCGAAGGCCAAGGAGTCGGTCGGCGGGCGGAAGTCGGCGGCCCGGCGGCTCGACGGCGACGGTCGCGCGGTCGAGGAGGTCGTGGTCGACGGCCCCGACGAGGCGGTCGCGGCGTGGGCCCCGTCCGACGACGACCTGCGCGCCCTCGTCGTGCCCCTGGTGACGGACGGCGAGGTGCTCCCCGGCCGGACCGGCGCCGAGGGCGTCGCGGCCGCGGCGGCGCGGCACGCGGCCTCCCGGGACGAGCTCCCGCGCGGCGCCCGGCGGCTCTCGGCGGACGAGGCGGCCATCCCGACGGTGACGCTCACGCTCTGATCGTCCCGCCGAGTTCGGCACGTCGCGGCCGAGTTCGGCACCTCGGGATGCCGAACTCGGCACCGAGCTGCCGAACTGGGCCCCGGACACACGACGACGCCCGCGCTCCAGGGGGGTGCGCGGGCGTCGTCGTGCGTGCTGCGGTGGTGCTACACGCGGGCCTTGCCCCGGCGCAGCAGGCCGAGGATCAGGCTCACGACGAGCACGGCGATACCGATCCAGATGAGGATCTTGGCGGCCTCGACCGCCACGCCGATGATGAGCAGCACAGCACCGATGATGATGAGGATCAGCCACGTGGGCATCTGACGGCTCCCTTTCGTCCTACGGCATCGCGCCACCGGGGGTTCTCCCGGCGAACGCGCTGTTCAACGGGGATGACGATGGCACCGATCCTGAGGTTCGGCACGTCGAACGCTCGGGTTGCGCGACGGGGGCCCGGTGGTACAAGCGACGCGCTGACCTGGGGTTTCGCGCCGGGTGTGATGTCGGTCAGCGCTTGCCGACGAACCAGCCACGGAGCATCGCCACCCGCGCCTCGAGCTGCGTCGGGTCCGCGAGCGCCACCTCCGGGCCGCCGCACCGGCGCCGCAGCTCGGTGTGCACCGCGCCGTGCGGCTGGCCGCTCTTGCGGGACCAGGCGCCGACGAGCTGGGCGAGCTCCTTGCGCAGCTCGGCCTGCTTGCGGTGGTCCATCTCGGCGCGGTCCTCGACCGGCTGGGCCTTCGACCGCTTCGCGCTCTGCTGGCTCGCCTGGCGCTGCCGCAGCAGCGTCGTGACCTGGTCCGGGTCGAGCAGGCCGGGCAGCCCGAGGAAGTCGAGCTCCTCGTCCGAGCCGACGTCCGCCCCGGTGCCGAACTCGCCGCCGTCGAACAGCACGCGGTCGAACGACGCCTGCGCCTCCAGCGCCTCGAACGCGCCCTGCAGCGCGTCGGAGCCCTTCTCGGCGCGGTTCGCCTGCGCGACCAGCGCGTCCTCGGGGTTGTAGCCCTCGCCCTGCTCCTCCGCCGTCAGCGGGCGGTCGAGGGCGTGGTCCCGCTCGACCTCCATGCTGTTGGCCAGCGCGAGCAGCGGGGCGACGCTCGGCAGGAACACCGAGGCCGTCTCGCCGCGCTTGCGGGCCCGGACGAACCGGCCGATCGCCTGCGCGAAGAACAGCGGGGTCGAGGTGCTGGTGGCGTACACGCCGACCGCGAGCCGCGGGACGTCGACGCCCTCGGACACCATGCGGACGGCCACCAGCCAGCGGTCGTCGGAGGCGGAGAACTCGTCGATCCGGGCGCTCGCGCCGTCGTCGTCGGACAGCACGACCGTCGGGGACTTCCCCGTGAGCCGGGCGATGTGGCCGGCGTACGCGCGGGCGTCCGTCTGGTCGGTCGCGATGATCATGGCCCCGGCGTCCGGCACCGTACGGCGGACCTCGGTGAGCCGGCGGTCGGCCGCGGCGATCACCGACGGGATCCACTCGCCGTCCGGGTTCAGCGCCGTGCGCCACGCCTGCGCGGTCATGTCCTTGGTCAGCGGCTCGCCCAGGCGGGCGCTGACCTCGTCGCCGGCCTTGGTGCGCCAGCGCATCGAGCCCGAGTACGTGAGGAACAGCACGGGCCGCACGACGTGGTCGCGCAGCGCCTCCGAGTACCCGTAGGTGTAGTCGGCCTTGCTGCGGCGGATGCCGTCGGCGCCGCGCTCGTACTCGACGAACGGGATCTGCGCGGTGTCGGACCGGAACGGCGTGCCCGTCAGCGACAGCCGGCGGGTCGCGCCCTCGAACGCCTCGTGCACCGCGTCGCCCCAGGACAGCGCGTCGCCGCCGTGGTGCACCTCGTCGAGGATCACGAGGGTGCGGGCGGCCGTGGTGCGGGCGGCGTGCAGGGCGGGCTTGGACGCGACGCCGGCGTAGGTCAGCGCCACGCCGTCGAAGCCGTGCCCGTGCCGGCCCTGGGAGTTCCTGAAGTTCGGGTCCAGCTTGATGCCCACCCGCGCGGCGGCGTCGGCCCACTGGTGCTTGAGGTGCTCGGTGGGCGCGACGACGGTCACCCGCCGCACGACCCCGGCCTGCAGCAGCTCGGTCGCGATCCGCAGCGCGAAGGTCGTCTTGCCCGCGCCCGGCGTCGCGACCGCGAGGAAGTCCCGCGGCTCGGTCGTCAGGTACTGCTCCAGCGCCTCCGCCTGCCAGGCGCGCAGCTTGCCCGCCGTCCCCCAGGGCGCACGCGCAGGGAACGCCGGGGGCAGCTGCGATGCTGCCGACGGCGAGGCGTGCGTGCTGGGAGCGGTCGAGGGGCGGTCCGCGGCGCTCACTGGCCGCCGGAGGAGTCGCCGGACCCCTTGCCGCGCCCGAAGCCCCAGCGGCGACCGCCGCCCGAGCCCTTGCCGGAGTCCCCGTCGCCGCCGTCCTGCGGCTCGCGGAGGCCCTCGTAGATCTCCTTGCACACCGGGCAGACGGGGAACTTGTTCGGGTCCCGGCCCGGCACCCACACCTTCCCGCAGAGCGCGACCACGGGCTTGCCGGACATCGCCGACTCCATGATCTTCTCCTTGCGCACGTAGTGCGCGAAGCGCTCGTGGTCGCCGGGCTCGGCGAGCTGCTCCTCGGGGCGCTCCAGGAGCCCGGTCCCGGCGCCGGTGCTGGGGTCCGAGAGTCGGTCCGGCTCGGTGCTCGGCGGCATGGGCTCACTCATGCCCCCAACTGTACGCGGCCCCTCCGACGCCCCCGCGTTCGGCACCGAGTTCGGCACCCCAGTGCCGAACTCGCAGGTCCGCGCAGCAACCGGGCGGCGCGGGCAGCGATGTCCGCGGGGGTGCGCAGGTCCTGCCAGGTCACGCGCAGGAGTCGCCAACCTCTCTCTTCGAGGGCGTCCTGGCGGCGCTTCTCGGCGAAGACCGCGCCGGTGCTGGTGTCGCCGAACGCTCCGCTGTACTTCACCTGCCCGTCGAACTCCACGCCCACACGGCGTTCGCGCCACCCGATGTCCACGACGAACGACCCGAGGCGCGTCGCGACCGGCACCTGGGTCTCGGGCCGCGGCAGACCGGCGTCGAGCAGCGCCCACCGCGTCAGGCTCTCCCCCGGCGTGGCGGCGCCGGGGTCCGTCCGTTCGAGGACCGTCCGCGCCCCGACCACGCCGCGCCGACCCCGAGCCCGGGACAGCAGGCGGCCGACGTCCTCCGGGTCGAGTCCCGCCCGAGCCGCGCAGTCCGCGACGACGAGCGCAGCGTCCCCCGGCAGCGTGCACGCGCAGTCGACCACGGTCCTCGCGAGCGTGGTGACGGGGAACCCGTGCCAGACCGTGCGCTGCTCGGCCGGCAGGTCGACGACGTGCCGCACCACGAGGGGGTCGTTGCGCGTGCTCGGCCGCGACGACTGCACGATGTGCGTCCGGCCCGACAGCCGCACCGCGTCGAGCCCCCAGACGAGCGCGGCCGACTCGTGGCTGAACACGAACGGGATCCGCAGCTGGGCGTGCACCGCGGCGATGCGCTCCCAGGCCCGTCGACGCGCGGCACGACCAGCACCTTCCGCCGCGGCCTGGGTGGCATAGGCGCCGCGCCGGATGCGGTGCAGCTCGTCCCGGGCGACGGACCGCCGGATCGCGCGGGCCGTCCGGGACGCAGCGAGCACGACGTCGAGATCGGGCGGCGGCGGGAGGGTCGGTGTCGGGTCCATCACGGCACCCTGCCCCGCCAGCGCCTGCACGCCCCGCCACCGACCCCACGATCTGTGGACGCAACACCCGGCACCGCCCTGTGGACGGCGGCGTCACCGCGGCCGAGTTCGGCACTCCCGTGCCGAGTTCGGCACTTCCAGGTGCCGAACTGGGCACCGAACTGCCGAACTCGGCAGGCGCCTACGGGGTGCGGAGGATGCTCTGCAGGCGCTTGCCGCGGGCGAGCTCGTCGACCAGCTTGTCCAGCCAGCGGATCTGCTGCATCAGCGGGTCCTCGATCTCCTCGACGCGGACGCCGCAGATCACGCCCCGGATCAGCGCCGCGTCCGGGTTCATCGCCGGGGCCCGCTCGAAGAACTCCGCCAGGGTGCGACCGTCCGCCAGCGCCTCTGCCAGACCCGGCCCGTCGTAGCCCGTGAGCCACTCGACGACCTCGCCGAGCTCGGCGACGTCGCGGCCCTTGCGCTCGACCTTCGTGACGTAGTGCGGGTAGATCGCCGCGAACGGCGTGCCGAAGATCCGGTGCCCGCCGGGCCCGGGTGTCGCCGCCACGCTCAGATCCCCTGCCAGGCCGGCTTCGCGTCGAAGGTCTCGCGGTAGTACGAGGCGAGCTGCAGCCGTCCGGCCGCGGCCTCGTCGACGAGGACGGTCGCGTGCGGGTGGTGCTGCAGGATCGTGCCGGGCCACATGGCGCTGACGGAGCCCTCGACGAGCTGGTGCACCGCCTCGGCCTTGTGCTTCCCGGAGGCCAGCAGGACGACGTGCCGCGCGGACATGATGGTCGCGAGGCCCTGCGTGAGGCAGTGCGTCGGGACCTGGGAGACGTCGCCGCCGAAGAACCGGGCGTTGTCCTCGCGGGTCTGCCGGGTCAGGGTCTTGATCCGGGTGCGGGACGCCAGCGACGAGCCGGGCTCGTTGAACGCGATGTGGCCGTCCGTGCCGACGCCGAGGATCTGCACGTCCACGCCGCCGGCGTCCGCGATGGCCGCCTCGTACGCCGCGCACGCCGCCGGGATGTCCTCGGCGAGGCCGTCGGGGCCGTGCACGTCTGCCGGGTCGATGTCGACGCGGGACGCGAACTCCTTCTCGATGACGTTGCGGTAGCGCTCGGGGTGGTCGGCGGGCAGGCCGACGTACTCGTCCAGCATGAAGGCCCGCACGCCCGCGAACGACAGCCCCTCGTCGGCGTGCCGGCGCGCGAGCTCGTCGTAGACGGCGAGCGGGCTGGACCCGGTCGCGATGCCGAGGACGGCGTGCCCGCCCTCCGCCGCGCGTCCGCGCACGACCCGCTCGATCGCGTCGGCGGCGAGCCGCGCGAGCTCGGGGCCCGGGGCGATGACGACCTCCATCAGGACTCCTTCCGTCCGACCAGCGCGGCGCCCACGGCACCCACCGGCACTCCGCGCGGCGCGAGGGTCACTCGCTCCGCCATGTGCATCGCGGCCAGGAACGCGGAGTCCCGGGCCTCGTCGTCCAGCCGCGCGCGCACCACCCGCAGCAGCGGGTCGCCGAGCTCGCTGACCCCGCCACCGACGACGACGTGCGCGACGTCGGTGGTGAGCAGGAGCACGCGCACCGCGGCGGCCACGGCCCCGGCGAACCGGTCGCGCACCGCCACGGCACCAGCATCCCCGGAGTCGGCGGCTTCGAACAGGGCCACCGGCGCGGGCCGGTCGCCGAGGCCGGGCCACGCCGCGGACAGCGCCCCGCCGGACGCGTACTGCTCGAGGCAGCCCCGCTGCCCGCACGGGCACGGCAGCCCGCCCGGGACGTGCACCAGGTGGCCGATCTCGCCGGCGACGCCCGAGGCGCCGCGACGCAGCCGGCCGTCGAGCACCAGGCCCGCGGCCAGCCCGGTGCCGAGCGCGAGGAACGCCAGGTCGGGCGCGGGGTCGGGCAGGAGGTGGGCGGCGCCGAGCGCGGCGACGTTGAGGTCGTTCTCCAGGCGGACCGGCACGCCGTCGAGCGCGGCCGACACCTGGGCCGCCAGCGGCACGGCCGCCTCGATTCCGAGGTTCACCGCGTGCTCGACGCGACCCGCGACGGGGTCGACGATCCCGGGCAGCCCGATGCCGACGCCCGCCACGGAGCCCGCGGGCAGGCCCGCCTCCGCGACGAGCACCCGCACGGCCTCGGCCGCGGTCCCCGCCACCCCGTCGCCGCCCCGTCGGGCCGCGAGCCGCACCGAGGGGCCCACGGCGCCGTCCGGCGCGACCAGCACGCCGAGCGTCTTGGTGCCGCCGACGTCGAGCCCGACGGACCAGCCGGCCGCGACCTCGGCGCCGGCCGCGACCGCCGCGACCCCGGCCGGCGCCGGCACGGTCGGGCCCTCCGGCCCCGCGGACGCGCCGCGCGGCCAGGTCATCAGCTCGTCCACGTCAGCCCTTCACCGCTCCGGACACCAGCCCCGACGTCATCCTGCCCTGCACCAGCAGGAAGAACACGATGACGGGGACGGCGATCAGGGTGGACGCCGCCATGACCTCGCCCCAGTCGACGCCGCGGTTCGCGGACGCGGCCAGGAACGAGCGCAGCCACAGCGGCAGCGTGCGGGCGGACTCGGCCGGCAGCGCGACGAGCGCGACGGTGAACTCGTTCCACGCCTGCAGGAACGCGTAGACCCCGGACGCGACCAGGCCGGGCGCGAGCAGCGGGAACGTGATCCGCAGGAACGCCTTGACCCGGCTGAGCCCGTCGACCATCGCGGCCTCCTCGAGCTCGATCGGCACCCCGGCGACGAACCCGCGGAGCATCCAGATCGTGAACGGCACGACGGCCGCGGTGTAGAGGACCGAGACGCCGATGACGCTGTTCAGCAGGTTGACCGAGGACAGCATCTTGTACTGGGCGATGAACAGGCCCTCGGCGGGCAGCATCTGCACGAACAGCACGGCGATGACGAACGTCAGCCGCCCGCGGAACCGGAACCGGCTGATCGCGAGGGCCGCGAGGAACGCGAACACCAGGACGGCGACGACGGTGACGAGGGTGATGGCCAGGCTCATCTGCAGCGCCGTGCCGAACCCGGAGCCGCTGAGCACCGACCGGAAGTTCCCGAGGGTCGCGCCGGTCGGCAGGAAGGTCGGCGTCGTCGCGCGCAGCTTCGACCCCGGCAGCACCGAGGACAGCACCATCCAGTAGACGGGGAACGCCCACACGACGGCGATGACGACGGCCAGCAGCCCCAGCAGCGCGCGGCGGACCCGGCGGCCCGCCCGACCGCCGGCGGCGCCCCGGCGCGGTGCCGGCCCGGAGGCGCTCGGCACGGCGGGGGTCCCGGCCCGGGCGGGCGGGGCGGCGACCGGGTCCACCGACCCGGCCGGGCCCGCGGGGGACGTGGTGGCGCTCATGCGTCCTCCTTCAGCAGGTTCCGGACGTACGGCCAGCTCAGCAGCACCGTGAGCGCGAGCACGAAGATCGAGACGGCGGCGGCGCCGGCGAAGTCCTGCCGGCCGATGCCGAGCTCGAAGATGAAGTTGCCCAGCAGGTTGGTCTCGCTGACCGGGGCGCCGCTGTCCTGCAAGAGGCGGATCTGCGCGAACACCCGCAGGTCCCAGATGATCTGCAGCAGCAGCACGATCGACAGCACGGGGCGGATCAGCGGCATCGTGATGTGCCAGAGGATCCGGGTCGGGCCGGCGCCGTCGATGCGGGCGGCCTCGAGCACCTCGTCGGACACCTGGGTGAGCGCGGCGTAGACGGACAGCGCCACGAACGGCACCGACATCCACACGATGATCACGGTCGCGACGAAGAAGAACGACAGCGGCTGGGCGAGCCACGCGTGGCCGCTGTACTGGTCGAAGCCCATCTGGACCAGCAGCCAGTTGATGACGCCGGTGCGCCAGTCGAACAGCCACTTCCACACGGTGACGGCGGCGACCATCGGCATCGCCCAGGCGAGCAGCAGGGCGACCTGCAGCACGACCCGGAGCACCGGGTGCACGGCCTTCATCAGCAGGGCGAACAGCACGCCGAGGATCACGGTGGCGAACGCGTTGACCAGGCAGAACACGACGGACCGGACGACGACGGCCCACAGCCGGTCGTCGGTGAAGATCCGGGCGTAGTTGTCGAGTCCGACGAAGGTCGGGGGCTGGCCGAACTGCTGCGCCAGGCCGAACTCCTGCATCGACGTGACGACCTGCCAGTACAGCGGGTAGCCCATGCCGGCGAGCAGGACGAGGACGGCGGGCACCAGCAGGACGTAGGCGGTGAGGCCGGGCCGGCGTCGGCGGGGCCGGGGCGCGGCC
>NZ_JAANNB010000115.1 GCF_011603975.1 Cellulomonas sp. IC4_254
CAGCCACACCCCGAAGTGCCGCACCGCCGCCGTCGCCCGAGGCGCTGGCCCGCGTGGGCCGCCTGGTGCGGCACTTCGGGGTGTGGCTGCTCGCCGGCGTCGCCGTGACGCTGCTGCCGCTGCCGTGGCGGTTCGCGGCGATCGCGTTCCTCGTCGGGGCCGTGGTCACCGGGATCCGTGCGCTGCGCGCCGTCGTCCGGTCGGGGCTGCGCGGCGGCGTGGGGGCCATGCTGGTCGCGGGCCTGCTGATGACGGCGCTGGTGCTGGTCGGCTCGCTCGGCTCGCTGGCGACCTGGCGGATCGACGCCGACCGGCAGGCGTGCCTGCAGGGCGCGCTCACCCGGTCCGCGGAGGCGGCGTGCGAGCGCGCGTACGACGACGCGGTGGGCGACCTGACGAGCCGGCTGACCGGCACGCGCGGCTGACCCGGCGGGCGTCGGCTGACCTCACGGGCGTCGGCTGATCCCGGCGGCCGGGACCGGCCCGGGGGTCAGCCCCGGCGGACCAGACCCGTCGCCCCGGCCCACACCCGGCGCGCCGCGGCGGCGACCGCCGCGCGCACGTGCCGGTCCCCCGGCAGCAGCACGAGCAGCGCCCCGAGCGCGACCCCGCCGGCGACGGCCAGCGCGACCAGCAGCGGCTCGGGCCCCAGCTCGGTCATCCGGCCCGGCCCGATCCCCCCGCGCGCGAGAGCCGCGAGCACCAGCGCGCCGAGCCCCGCCGTGGCGGCGGACACCAGCCCGGCGGCCGGGGCGTCCAGCGCCCGCTCGGTGACCAGCCGGCGGCGCAGCACGAGCGCAGCCGCGGCCCCGGCCAGCAGCGTGACGACCGGCAGCGCCACGAGCACCCCGCCGACGACGTCCGGCGCGGGCAGCGCGCCGAGCAGCGGCACCGCCGGCAGCGCACCGGCCTGCACCCCGCCCGTCGCGAACGACGTGCCGGTGCCGACCGCGAACCCGGGGCCCACGAGCCAGGCCAGCGCCCAGAGCACCAGCGTCGGCGCGTAGGCGAGCTCGGCGACCGCGAGCACGACGCCCCCGACCGCGTCGAGCCGGAGGCTGCCGACCACCTCGGCGATCGCGCTCCGGCCGGTCACCACCCACAGCGTCGCGAGGACGGCCGCGAGCAGCACCAGCGTCGCGAGCGCGGTGGTCCCCGCGGCGACCCCGTGCGCGACCGGCTCCGGCAGCCGCGCGCGCACCGGCTGCACCACGTCCCGGAACCGCGGCGCCTCCGGCCGCCGGAGCAGGCCCGCGCCGAGCCCACCGGCCGCGACCGCCGCCGCGCCCAGCAGCCCGATGCCGACGTGCAGCAGCGGGACGCCGGTGACCAGCCCGACGACGAGCGCCACCCCGACGTACGCCCCCACGCCCGCGCCGAACGCCGACCGGGTCGCGTACCCGGACCGGCGCGCGGAGGCGTAGCAGCCGAACACCGCGAGCGCGGTCAGGCCCAGCGGGACGAGGGTCACGGACGGGGCGTCGGTCAGCGGGACCCCGTGCGCGAGCAGCCACAGCCCGGCGGCCACCTCCACCGCGCGGGTCCACGGGATGCCGGTCGTCGCCGGGGCCGCGGAGGTCGCCACGTACGCGGCGATCGCCGGGAGCACCACGACGAGCAGCGACAGCAGCGCCGCCTGCAGCCCCGCGAGCATGCCGCCGACCCAGCGCGGGGCGCCGTCGAGGTCGCTCACGAAGAACCGCGGCGGGGCCGAGTCGTCGAGCACCCGGCGCCGCGGCCGGCCGCCGGGCGCGCCGGAGCCGCGTCCGTCGGGGCGCGTGCCGGGCGGGGTGCTCACCGCCCCATGGTCCCCGCCGCGGGCGCCCGGGCGGGCGAGGCGCCCCGGCGCGCCGCGGGGTGGCGTGCCCCACGCCCCGCACGACGACGGGCGCCGCACCCCTGGGAGGGTGCGGCGCCCGTCGGTGCGCGGTGCGCGGGTCAGCTGAGCAGCGCGCGCGCCAGCTCGGCCGTCTCGGTCGGCGTGGTGCCGACCTTCACCCCGGCGGCCTCGAGGGCCTCCTTCTTGGCCTGCGCGGTGCCGGCCGAGCCGGACACGATCGCGCCGGCGTGGCCCATCGTCTTGCCCTCGGGGGCGGTGAAGCCCGCGACGTAGCCGACGACCGGCTTGGTCACGTGCTCGGTGATGTACGCCGCGGCCCGCTCCTCGGCGTCGCCGCCGATCTCGCCGATCATGACGATCAGGTCGGTCTCGGGGTCGGCCTCGAACGCGGCGAGCGCGTCGATGTGCGTCGTGCCGATGATCGGGTCGCCGCCGATGCCGACGGCCGTCGAGAACCCGAGGTCCCGCAGCTCGTACATCATCTGGTAGGTCAGCGTGCCGGACTTCGACACCAGGCCGATCCGGCCGGGGCCGGTGATGTCCGACGGGATGATGCCGACGTTCGACTTCCCGGGGCTGATGAGGCCCGGGCAGTTCGGGCCGAGCAGCCGGACGCCCTTGGCCTGGGCGTAGGCGAAGAACTCGGCGGTGTCGGCGACCGGGACGCCCTCGGTGATGATCACGATCAGCGGCACGCCGGCGTCGACGGCCTCGATGACGGCGGCCTTGGTGAAGGCCGGCGGCACGAAGATCACCGACACGTCGGCGTTCGTCGCCTCGACGGCCTGGGCCACCGAGCCGAACACCGGGATCGCCACGGTCAGGCCGGAGCCGTCGCCGCGGGGGAAGTCGACGCTGGTGCCCGCCTTGCGCGGGTTCACGCCGCCGACGACGGTGGTGCCGGACGCCAGCATGCGGGTGGTGTGCTTGCTGCCTTCGGACCCGGTCATGCCCTGCACGATGACCTTGGAGTCCGCGGTCAGGAAGATCGCCATGGTGGGTTGTCTCTCGTCTCTCGCGTCGCTGCGGTCGGTCAGGCGGTGGCGGCCAGGCGGGCGGCCTCGGCGGCGCCCCCGTCCATGGTCTCGGCCAGCGTGACGAGCGGGTGGGCCGCGTCCCGGATGATCCGGCGGCCCTCGAGCACGTTGTTGCCGTCCAGGCGCACGACCAGCGGCTTGGTGGCCTCGTCGCCCAGGATGCCGAGCGCCGCGACGATGCCGTTGGCGACCGCGTCGCACGCCGTGATGCCGCCGAACACGTTGACGAACACCGACTTCACCTGCGGGTCGGACAGGATGATGTCCAGCCCGGCCGCCATCACCTCGGCCGAGGCGCCGCCGCCGATGTCGAGGAAGTTCGCCGGCTTCACGCCGCCGTGCTGCTGCCCGGCGTACGCGACGACGTCGAGGGTGCTCATCACGAGCCCCGCGCCGTTGCCGATCACGCCGACCTCGCCGTCGAGCTTGACGTAGTTGAGGTCCTTCTCCTTGGCGCGCGCCTCGAGCGGGTCGGCCGCGGCGGCGTCCTCGAGGGCCGCGTGGTCCTCGTGCCGGAAGTCGGCGTTGCCGTCGAGCGTGACCTTGCCGTCGAGCGCGACCACGTCGCCGGCCTCGGTCAGCACGAGCGGGTTCACCTCGACGAGCGTGGCGTCCTCCTCGCGGTAGACGTCCCAGAGCTTCGTCAGCACCGCGGCGACCTTGGGGCCCACCTCGGCATCGAAGCCCGCGGCCGCGACGATCTCGTCGGCCTTGGCCTGGTCGATGCCCACGCGCGGGTCCACCGGGACCTTGGCCAGCGCCTCGGGCCGCTCGACCGCGAGCTGCTCGATCTCCATGCCGCCCTCGACGCTCGCCATCGCGAGGTACCGGCGCTCGGCCCGGTCGAGCAGCAGGGAGAAGTAGTACTCCTTCGCGATGCTCGCGCCGGCGGCGATCATCACGCGGTGCACCGTGTGGCCCTTGATGTCCATGCCGAGGATCTCGCCGGCGCGCTGCTCGGCCTCCTCCGCGGAGCGGGCGATCTTGACGCCGCCGGCCTTGCCGCGGCCGCCGGTCTTCACCTGCGCCTTGACGACCACCACGCCGGTCGCGCCGTCGGCGCCCAGCAGGGTCTCGGCCGCCGCACGCGCCTCGGAAGGCGTCGTCGCGACGATCCCTCCCAGGACGGGTACCCCGTGCCGCTCGAAGATGTCACGTGCCTGGTACTCGAACAGGTCCACCTGCTGCGGTCCTTCCCTCGCCCTGCGGTCCCGTGGGTGGGATCTGGCTGCTCTGCCGCCGACGATCGTAGCCCGGGGCCGGAGCTTTATCTTCACGTCGAGATATGTGACCCAGGTCGCACGAGTGGCGTCAACGATTCTTGACAGCGCGTCGGGTGTCAACCACAGTTGACACATGACCGGCACCGACCCCAACACCGACTCCGCCGACGGCGCGCTCGCCGCGGCGACGGCCGACGACCCCGCGACCGGGCTGCGCGCCGTGCGCTCCCTGCGGGTGCTCGCCGACCGGCTGGAGACCCTGCAGGTCGGCCGGGCCCGCGAGCTCGGCTGGTCGTGGCAGGACATCGCGGACGCCCTCGGCGTGAGCCGGCAGGCCGTCCACCAGAAGCACCACCGCAAGGGCTGAGCGGCCGCCGCGCCGCCGGACCATCCGGAGAGGAGACGACGATGTTCGAGAGGTTCACCACCGGCGCCCGCACGGCGGTCGTGCAGGCGCAGGAGATCGCCCGCGACCTCGGCGACGCCCGCATCACGCCCGCCCACCTGGTCGTCGCGGTCGCGTCCGTCCCGGACGCGGCCGCCGAGGCGCTCGCCGCGCAGGGGGCCGACCGGGCCGCGCTGCTCGACGCCTTCGACGGCGACGGGCTCGACGCGACCGCGCTGGCGGCGCTGGGGATCGACCTGGACGCCGTCCGCCGGCGCGCGGACACCGTGTTCGGCGCGGGCGCGCTGGACCGGGCGGACCGGGCGCGGCGGTCCGGCGGCGGGCGGCGCGGCGGGGCGGGCGGGCACGTGCCGTTCACCAGGGACGCGAAGAAGACCCTCGAGGTCGCGCTGCGCGAGGCCATCCGGCTCGGGCACCGGCGGATCGAGGCCGGGCACGTGCTGCTCGCGGTCGTCCGGCTGTCCGACACCGACGGCCACGCCCTGCTGCGCCGGGCGGGGGTCGACCCGGCGGCGCTGGCGGCCGACGTCACCGCGCGCCTCGGCGACGCGGCCGCGGCCTGACCGGCGGCGGCCGTCCGCCCGGCCGGCGTCCGCGAGTGAGTACCAGACGCGTCGAGTGCCTATCCGCCGGATAGGCACTCGACGCGTTCCATGCACTCTCGGCGCCGCGGCCGCCGGGAGGCCGGGTCGACGGGTTGCCGTCAGGCGGTCGGGACGGGGTAGCCCTCGGAGGGCTGCACGACGACGAAGCCCGGGCCGTGGAACGCGTACTGGAAGGCCTCCCCGGTGCCGCCGCGGAGCAGCGAGCTGACGTTCATGCTCGACACGACGCCGGGCGTGAGGTTCGCCGACCAGCACACGGCGGCGTTCGGGTCGACGAAGGTCGGCTGCTGCGAGCAGTCCAGGATCATCGGCTGGCCGTGCGACGTGAGCGCCACGGTGCCCTGCCCCTGGATGAGCGTGTTCCAGAACCCGCCGGTCATCATCCCGGCGCCCTTGGTCCGGTGCATGTCCCACTGCAGCGCGGCGTCGAACGCGAGCAGCGACGAGCCGCCGACGCTGATCGCGTCGCCCTCGAGCTGGAGCAGGAACACGTGCTCGGCGGCGCGCGCGAAGAACACCTCGCCCGGGCCGGACACCCGCATCAGCGGCTGGTCGTCGGCGCTCATCGCGCGCTTGACGAACCGGGCCAGCGAGCCGGACGACTCGTGGTGGAACTGGACCTGCCCCTGGTGGGCGACCATCGCGCCCTTCGCCGCGAGGACGTCGGGGCCGAGGGTGACCTTGAGCATCTTGGTGCTCTGCAGGACGAACCGCTCGGCGGTCTGCACCTCGGCGTTGGCCTGGTCGAAGATCGGGCTGCGCATGCCCCGATCATGCCCGATATGCGCAGGTGGCAGGCTCGCGACCGCGCGTCGGACGGGCGGGACCACCCGTCCGGGGCGCGCGGGCCTACAGCTTCGTGACCGGCGAGTACCGCAGCAGCAGCCGCTTGGTGCCCTCGGTGCCGAAGTCGACCTTGGCCACCGCGTTCGGCCCGCCGCCCTCGACGGCGACCACGGTGCCGAGGCCGTAGGCGTCGTGCGTGACCTTGTCCCCCACCGTCAGCGTCGGGATGGCGGCGTCCGGGCGCGGGGTCGCCGAGCCGAACGTCGCGCCGCCGGACCCGGGCGCCTTGCGGGGCGGCTCGCCCGCGCGGGACGCCGCGGAGCTCTTCTTCCAGCTCTGCGTGCTGCCGGAGCCGGAGCGCTCGCCGTAGCCGCCGCCCGAGGAGTACCCGGACCGCCCGCCGAGGAACCCGCCCGGGCCGCGCAGCCGGTCGTTCGACGACTCGCGCCGCCGCCAGTCGATGAGGTCCTCGGGCAGGTCGTCGAGGAACCGGCTCGGCGGGAACTCGTTCGGCACGCCCCACGCGGTGCGGACCGCGGCGCGCGAGATGTACAGCCGCTGCCGCGCCCGGGTGAGGCCGACGTAGGCCAGCCGGCGCTCCTCGGCGAGCTGGTCGGTGTCGGCGAGCGACCGCATGTGCGGGAACGTGCCGTCCTCCATGCCGGTGAGGAACACCACGGGGAACTCCAGGCCCTTGGCCGTGTGCAGGGTCATCAGCGTGATGACGCCCTGGTCCGGCTTGGGCTCGCCCTCGGAGTCCCCGCCGTCGTCGGACGGGATCTGGTCCGAGTCCGCGACCAGCGACACGCGCTCGAGGAAGTCGGCGAGGTCGCCGTCCGGGTCGGACTGCTCGAACTCCGAGGCCACCGCGTGCAGCTCGGCGAGGTTCTCCACCCGGGTCTGGTCCTGGGGGTCCTCGCTCGCGCGCAGCTCGGCCAGGTAGCCGCTGCGGTCCAGCACGACGGACAGGATCTCGGCCGGGCCGGCGCCCGACTCGGTGAGCGCCCGCAGGTCGGCCATCATCTCGGCGAACGCCCGCAGGCCGGTGATCGCGCGGGTCCCGAGGCCGGGCACCTCCTCCAGGCGCTCCAGCGCCTGCCCGAACGAGACGCGCTCGCGCTCCGCGTAGCCTGCGACCATCGCCTCGGACCGGTCGCCGAGCCCCCGCTTGGGCACGTTGAGGATCCGGCGCAGGTTCACGTCGTCGTCGGGGTTGGCGATCGCGCGCAGGTACGCCACGGCGTCCTTGATCTCGCGCCGCTCGTAGAACCGGGTGCCGCCGACGACCTTGTACGGCAGGCCGACGCGGATCAGCACCTCCTCCAGCGCGCGGGACTGCGCGTTGGCCCGGTAGAAGATCGCGACGTCGCCGGGGCGGACGCCGTCAGAGTCGCCGAGGCGGTCGATCTCCTCCGCGACGAACCGCGCCTCCTCGTGCTCGTTGTCGGCGACGTAGGCGACGATCTTCGGCCCGGAGCCGGAGTCGGTCCACAGCCGCTTGGGCTTGCGGCCGGGGTTCTTGCTGATCACCGCGTTCGCGGCGGACAGGATGGTCTGCGTCGAGCGGTAGTTCTGCTCCAGCAGGATGGTCGTGGCGTCCGGGTAGTCCGCCTCGAACTCCATGATGTTGCGGATGCTGGCGCCGCGGAACGCGTAGATCGACTGGTCGGCGTCGCCGACGACGGTGAGCTCGCCGCGCGGGACGGCGGCGTCCGCGCCCGGGTCCGCCGCACCGACGCCCGCGAGCTCGCGCACCAGCACGTACTGCGCGTGGTTGGTGTCCTGGTACTCGTCGACCAGCACGTGCCGGAACCGGCGGCGGTAGTGCTCGGCGACCGCGGGGAACGCCTGCAGCAGGTTGACCGTCGTCATGATGAGGTCGTCGAAGTCGAGGGCGTTCGCCTGGCGCAGCCGCTGCTGGTAGCGGGTGTAGACCTGCGCGAGCGCCTGGTCGAAGTCGTTGGACCCGCTCGCGGTGGCCGCGAACGCGTCGGGGTCGACCAGCTCGTCCTTGAGGTTGGAGATCTTGGACTGCAGCGCCTTCGGCGGGTACTTCTTCGGGTCCAGGTCGAGCTCGCGCGCCACGAGGCTCAGCAGCCGCTGCGAGTCGGCGGAGTCGTAGATCGAGAACGACTGCCGCAGGCCGAGCGTCTGCGCCTCGCGGCGCAGGATCCGGACGCACGCCGAGTGGAACGTCGACACCCACATCATCCGGGCGGACGGGCCCACCAGCGACGCCACGCGCTCGCGCATCTCCGCCGCGGCCTTGTTGGTGAACGTGATCGCGAGGATCTCCCCCGCCCGCGCCTGCCGGGTCGCCAGCAGGTGCGCGATGCGGTGGGTCAGCACCCGGGTCTTGCCCGAGCCGGCACCCGCGACGATGAGCAGCGGGCCGCCGTGGTGCAGCACCGCGGCACGCTGCTGCGGGTTGAGGCCGACGAGCAGCGCGTCGGCGTCGATCGACGGCGCGCGGCCGCGGCCCCGGCGGTCGTCGCCGTCCCCGGGCATGTCGGGGGCCTCGCCCGCGCGGGCGCCGGGCTGGTCACCGCGCGGTGGCACGGCGGCCGGCAGGCGGCCGAGGTCGGAGAGGGCGAGTCCGGGCAGCGGCAGGTTCTCGAAGAGCGACGTCATGGCATGAGCAAGCCTAGGCGCCCCCACCGACACCCGCGGCGCCTCACCCCCGCGCCAGCAGCACCTCGCGCAGCGCCGACAGCAGCGACGCCGGCAGGCCCAGCGCCTCCAGGTGCGACAGCCGCACGTGCAGCGGCCGGTCGGACGTCGCGGCGGCCAGGGCGCGGGTCAGCAGCGCGTTCTCGGTCCACGCCCCGCGGAGCACCCGGAGGACCTCCGCCTCCGGCGCCGGACCCGCGAGCGGCACCGTGCCGCACGTCACCTCGAGGCGTGCCCCGGCGGGCACGGCGCGCACGTCGACGCGCAGCCGGCCGTCCTCGCCGACCCGGGCCGCGACGGGGACCGGCGCCCCGTCGACGACCGCGAGGACGGACCCGGCAGCCGCCTCCGCCGCCCCCGCCGTCGCCAGCGTCAGCGTCCAGTCCCGCTCGGCCGGCACGCACGCCGCGGCGCCCTCGACGGGTCCGACCGCCAGCGTGCCGGGCCCGTCGGCCCACGCGATCGGCGTCCGTGCCACGCCCCCCGGGTCCGTGCCGTCGCCCGCACCGTCGTCCTCGACCAGCGTGAACGCGCCGTCGGCACCGGGCACGACCAGCAGCTCCAGGTGGTCCGGGTTCACCGCGTCGTTGCCCGGCACCTCGGCGCCGTCGAGCGGCACGACCGCGCCCGGCCGCGCCAGCACCGGGACCGAGTCGAGCGTCCGGTGCAGGTCGAGCAGCCGGTCGCCGTCGTAGACCGCGCCGGTGAGCACGTCGACCCAGGTGCCCGGCGGCAGCCAGGCCCGCACGGCGGACGCCCGGGTGACCGGGTCGGTCGGCGTCGTGACCGGTGCGACCAGCAGCTCCGAGCCGAACAGGAACTGCTGCGGGGCGTCGTACGCCTCCTCGCGGTCCGGCCACGCGTGGTACATCGGGCGGACCAGGGCCTGCGCCGACGACGCGGCCCGGTGGTTCATCGTGTGCAGGTAGGGCACCAGCCGGTGCCGCAGCCGCAGGAACGCGGTCTGGACCTGGCGGGCGTGCGGCCCGAACGACCACGGCTCCTTGCTGGTGAACGGGTTGTCCGACGAGTGCAGCCGCAGGATCGGCGAGAACGTGCCGAGCTGCACCCACCGGGTCGCCAGCTCCTCGTCCCGCACGCCGAAGTAGTGCCCGCCGATGTCGTGCGACCACCAGCCGTAGCCGATGTTCGCGGCGGTCGCGGTGAACTCCGGCTGGAACGCGAGCGAGTCCCAGGTGATGACGGTGTCCCCCGAGAAGCCCACCGGGTACCGGTGGCTGCCCGGCCCGGCGTACCGGGAGAACGTCAGCCCGCGCCGGCCGTCGCGCGCGCTGTCGAGGTAGTGGAAGTGGTTGAGCATCCACAGCGGGTCGATCCCGGCGACCCGCGAGTGCGCGCCCTGCTGCCAGTCGACCCACCAGAAGTCCACGCCGTCGCGCTCGAGCCCGCGGTGCAGGACCGAGAAGTACGCCGCCAGGAAGTCGCGGTCGGTCACGTCGAACGCGATCGGGTCGCCGTCGGGCTCGCGGCCGAGCGCGGCGCACATCGCGGCGTAGGCGTCCTCGTGCGCCCGGACGCCGTCGGCGGGGTGCACGTTGAGCGTGACCCGCAGCCCGCGCTCGTGCAGCCAGGACAGCAGCGCCGGCGGGTCGGGGAACAGGTCGCGGTTCCACGTGTACCCGGTCCAGCCGGAGCCGAGCGCCGGGTCCACCTCGGTGACGTGCCAGTCCATGTCGAGCACCGACACCGACAGCGGGATCCGCTCCGCAGCGAACCGCTCGACGACCTCCCGGTACCCCTGCGCGGTGTACCGGTGGAACCGGCTCCACCAGGTGCCCAGCGCCCACCGGGGCAGCACGGGGACCGGCCCGGACACCGCGTGGAACGCGCGCAGCGCCTCGGCGTGGTCGTGCGCGTAGCCGAACACGTACAGGTCCTGCCGGGAGCCGTCGCGCGGGGCGACCCACCCGTCGGGCTCGAACACCATCGACCGCGAGTCGTCCAGCACCGCGTAGCCCTGCCGGGACACGACGCCGCCCTCGAGCGGCACCCGGCCGTCGGCCTCGTCGAGCGTGCGGGCGGTGCCCCCGAGACCCTCGGCGGCCTGACCGAACCGCCAGACCGAGTGGTACGCGCTCACGCCGCCGCTGACCTCGACGGACAGGCCGGCGGTGCTGAACGGGCCGCGGTCGTAGACGAGGCGCAGCCGGGACGTGACGACCTCGACGACGTGCCCGCGGTCGACGACGCGGAACTCCGGGACCGGCAGCGCCCGGTGCCGCGCGAACGTGCTCGGACGGTCCTCGAACCGGCCGTCCTCGGCGTACTCGAGCCGCATCAGCCCGTCGGCGAGCACGGTCACGCGCCACCGGTCGCCCTGGACCACCGCGCGGGGGTCGGCCGCGCCGTCGGGGGCCGGGCCGGTCGCGAGGGCGAGGGGCTGGCGGGGCTGCTCGGGCTGGCGCTGCGTCGGTGCGGTCACGACACCTGTTTAGCGTTAAACTTCGGCTAGCGTCAACGGGTCGCGGGTCGCCGCGGCCCCGCCCGACTGGAGGACCCCTGGACCGCGTCACGCTCAAGGACATCGCGCACCAGGTCGGCGTGAGCGTGATGACGGTGTCCAACGTGGTGAACGGCCGCACCGAGCGGGTCTCCCCCGCGACCGCCGCCCGGGTCGAGCGCGCCGTCGCGGACCTCGGCTACGTCCCCAGCGCCGCGGCCCGGTCGCTCGTCGCGCGCCGCTCGCGGCTCGTCGGCCTGCTGCTGCCCGGGCGGCCCGACGGCGTCAGCCTGCTCGCGAGCCCGCACGACGTCGCCGTCACCGGCGCGCTCGAGGCCGCGCTGCGCGAGCGCGACCACCACCTGATGCTGCGCGGGGTCGGCGACGCCGCGGACGTCCGGGACTCCGTGCGCCGGTGGGGGCTCGACGGCGTGGTGGTCATGGGGTTCACCGACGCCGCGCTCGCCGGGCTCGACCTGCCGCCGGCGGTGCCGGCGGTGCTCGTGGACGTCGACGGCGGGACCGGGCCGGCGGAGCGACCCGCGCGGGCGCACGTCCGGTCCGACGACCGGGCCGGCGGCCGGCTCGCCGGCGCGCACCTCGCCGGGCTGGGGCACCGCGGCCTGCTGCTGTGCGGGCCGGTCGACGGGGCGAGCCGGGTCGTCGCCGAGCGGCTCGCCGGGTTCCGGGAGGCGGCGGCGGACGCCGGGCTGCCCGCGGACGCGGTGCGGGTCGCCCACGCGCGGACGACCTACGACGAGGGCGTCGCGCTCGGCCCGCGGCTCGCCGACGACGTGCGCGCCGGGACCGTCACCGCGGTGCTCGCGACGGCGGACGTGCTGGCCGCCGGGGTGGTCCGCGGGCTGACCGACGCGGGGCTGCGGGTCCCGGCGGACGTGTCGGTGCTCGGCTACGACGACGCCGAGCTCGCCCGCCAGGTCACCCCGCGGCTGTCGACGGTCGCGCAGGACACGGCCGGCAAGGGCCGGCTGGCGGCGGAGCTGCTGCTCGGCCTGGTGACGGGCGAGGACGCGGCCCCGCGCTCGGCGACGGTGCCGGTCGCGCTGGTCGCCCGGGAGACGACGGGGCCGGCGCCGTCCTGACGACGCCGGCCCGCGTCCGGGCGGTCAGCGCCAGAGGACGGCGACGGCCACGTTCGCCAGGGTCAGGCCCAGGGTCGCGCCCACCAGGCCGCGGGTGACCCGCTCGGGACGCCGCGAGCCGTACCAGACCAGCCCGGTCACGACGAGCGCGACCAGCAGCTTCACGGCGATCTTGGCGTTGTCCGGCGGCTCCAGGCCGCCGACCTCGGCGGACCGCAGCCCGACCATGACGATCCCCGTGACCAGCGCGGTCAGGGCGCCGTGCAGCGCGCCCTTCGGGAACGCCGGCTGCCGCAGCGTGACCAGGCACCCGCCCAGCACGATCGCCCAGCCGACCAGGTGCAGCACGACCAGCAGGCCGTACACGACGCTCATGGGACTTCCCTCGCTCGGTGCCCGGTGCGTGCAAGGATCCCCTGCGCGGCCTCGTCGGCCGCGCACCGCTGTGCCCGACGACCCCGAGCCTTGAGGATGTCATGAC
>NZ_JAANNB010000116.1 GCF_011603975.1 Cellulomonas sp. IC4_254
CCGTCCCGGCGACCGACCACCCCGCGACCGCCGACCCGGACGCCGCGCTGACCCTCCCGGTCGAGCCGGACGCGGACGGCGGCTGGGAGGGCCCGGCACCGGTCGCGCCCGAGCACCCGGTCTACGAGGTCCCGGTCGGCCGGCTGCTGGTGTCCACGCTCCTGTCGTCGGCGACCATCTGGCTCGTGGTGATGCTGGGCGCCGTCGGCGCGCTGATCGC
The DNA here is from genome assembly GCF_011603975.1 of Cellulomonas sp. IC4_254. Taxonomy (GTDB): domain Bacteria; phylum Actinomycetota; class Actinomycetes; order Actinomycetales; family Cellulomonadaceae; genus Cellulomonas. Next base: position 221 of record NZ_JAANNB010000116.1, read on the forward strand.
CGGCACCGGCCAGGTCGGCTCCGCGTTCGCGCTGCTGCCCGCCCTGCTCGGCGTCGTGTCGTACACCTGGACCCGGTTCAACCGCGGGGCGAACTTCCGTGCGGCGATCTCCCCGGACGGCATCCGGCTGCGGCACGGCCTGACCGAGTCGCGGGCGCAGACCGTCCCGCCGGGCCGGGTGCAGGCCGTGCGGGTCACGCAGGGCCTGCTGTGGCGGAAGCCGGACTGGTGGCGGGTCGAGGTGAACGTCGCGGGCTACGGCAGCAGCGGCGACCAGACCCAGACCGAGAACGTGCTGCTGCCCGTCGGCACCCGCGACGAGGCGATGCTGGCGCTGTGGCTGGTGCTGCCGGACCTGGGCACCGCGGACCCGCGGGCGCTGGTGGCGGCGGGGCTCGCGGGGCGCACGGACGAGGGCGGCTGGGCCGTGGCCCCGCGCCGGTCCCGGTGGCTCGACCCGATCGGCTGGCGCCGGCACGGCGTGACCGTGACCGACCGCGCGCTGGTGCTGCGCTCGGGGGTGCTGGTGCGCCAGCTCGTCGTCGTCCCGCACGAGCGCACCCAGTCGCTCGCGCTGGAGCAGGGGCCGCTGCAGCGCCGGCTGGGGCTGGCGTCGTTCCAGCTGCACTCGACGCCCGGGCCGGTGTCGCCCAGGGTGGACCACCTCGACCAGCGGGTCGCCGCGGGCCTCCTCGACGAGCAGGCGACGCGGGCCAGGACCGCGCGTGCCGGGGCGGGGCCGGAGCAGTGGATGCGCCGGGCATGACGCGGCTGGGGATCGGCGTCGTCGGCGCGGGCCGGGTCGGCGCGGTGCTGGGCAGCGCGCTGCGCGCGGCCGGGCACCCGGTGGTCGGCGTGAGCGCCGTGTCCGAGGCGTCCCGCGAGCGGGCCGACGCGCTGCTGCCGGGGGTGCCGGTGCTGGACGTGCCCGAGGTGGTGCGCCGCGCCGAGCTCGTGCTGCTCGCGGTGCCGGACGACGCGCTGGCCGAGCTCGTGGCCGGGCTCGCGGCGACCGTGGCGTGGCAGCCCGGGCAGATCGTCGTGCACACCGCCGGCCGGTACGGGGCGGCGGTGCTGGACCCGGCGCGGGCGCAGGGGGTCATCCCGATCGCGCTGCACCCGGCGATGACGTTCACCGGCACCTCGCTCGACCTGTCCCGGCTGGTCGGCTGCACCTTCGCGGTGACCGCCCCGACGCCGGTGCTGCCGATCGGGCAGGCGCTGGTGGTGGAGATGGGCGGCGAGCCGGTGGTGCTCGACGAGGCGGCGCGGCCGCTCTACCACGCGGCCCTGGCGCACGGGGCGAACCACCTGGTCGTCCTGGTCGCGCAGGCCGGGCAGGCGCTCGCGGCCGCGGGCGTCGCCGACCCCGGCGCGGTGCTGCGGCCGCTGCTGACCGCGGCCCTGGACGGGGCGCTGCGGGCCGAGTCCGCCGGCGGCGGGCGGGACGCCGAGGGCGAGGTCACGAACGGCGCCGTCACGACGCTCACCGGCCCGGTCCGCCGCGGGGACGCCGGGACGGTCCGCGACCACCTCGACGTGCTGACCGACCTGGGCGTCCGGACCGGGGCGACCGACGTGGCGGCGTCCTACCGGGCGCTGTCCCGCGCGGCGACCGGGCGGGCGCTCGCAGCCGGCCTGCTGCGCGCGGAGCAGGGCCGGGCGCTGCTGGACGTGCTGGCGACGGGCGACCCGGCACCGGAGGCCGGCCCCGGTGCCCCGGGCGTGACCGGCCCCACCCCGGACGGCGCCGGCCCGGCTCACGCCGCGGGGCCCGACGGGAGTACGGTGCACGGCGCGCACGACGACGAGGGCGCGGGCGGCGGAACGGCCGGACCCGGCGCCGACCAGGAGGACCAGGCATGACCGAGGCACGCACGGGTGCCCCCACGCTGGCGCGCACGCGCGGCGAGCTCGCGGACGCGCTGGCGGCCCGCCCGGCCGGCGGCCGGGCCGTGGTGATGACCATGGGCGCGCTGCACGCCGGCCACCTGTCGCTGGTGCGCGAGGCGCGCGCCCGCGGCGAGCAGGTGGTGGTGACGATCTTCGTCAACCCGCTGCAGTTCGGCCCGGCCGAGGACCTCGACCGGTACCCGCGGGACCTCGAGGGCGACCTGGCGTCGCTCACCGGGGCGGACCTGCTGGGCGCGGGCGACGTGGTGTTCGCCCCGGCGCCCGACGTGGTGTACCCCGACGGCGACCCGGGCGTGCGGGTGTCCGCGGGCGCGGTCGGCACGGTCTACGAGGGCGCGACCCGCCCCGGCCACCTCGACGGCGTGCTGACCGTGGTGCTCAAGCTGATGCACCTGGTGGCCCCCGACGTCGCCCTGTTCGGCCGCAAGGACGTGCAGCAGCTCGCCGCGGTGCGCCGCATGGTGCGGGACCTGGACGTGCCGGTCGAGGTCGTCGGCGCGCCGACCGTCCGGGACGCCGACGGCCTCGCGCTGTCCTCCCGGAACGCCTACCTGTCCGCGCCGGAGCGGGAGCAGGCGCTGGCGCTGAGCCGCGCGCTCGCGGCCGGGCAGGCGGCGGCGGACGCGGGCGGCGACCCGGACGCGGTGCGCGCGGCGGCCCGGGCGGTGCTGGACGGCGCCGCCGTCGGCACCGACTACGTCGCCGTCGTGGACCCGGTGACCTTCGAGGACGTGACCGGCGCGGCGGCGGACCTGGCCGGGCGCTCGGCCGTCCTGGCGCTCGCGGCCACCGTCGGCGCGACCCGGCTGATCGACAACTCCGACGTGAGGTGGGCGTGACCATGACCTCGCTGCAGCGGCCGATGATGATCGGCAAGATCCACCGCGCGACCGTGACGCAGGCCGACCTGCACTACGTCGGCTCGATCACCGTCGACGCGCACCTGCTGGCGGCGGCCGACCTGCTGCCCGGGCAGCAGGTGGACGTGGTGGACGTGACCAACGGCGCCCGGCTCACGACCTACGTGATCGCCGGCGAGGCCGGGTCGGGGCAGATCTGCATCAACGGCGCAGCGGCGCACCTGGTGCACCCCGGCGACGTCGTCATCCTCATCGCCTACGGGATGCTGTCGGACGCCGAGGCGCGGACCTACGAGCCGCACGTCGTCCTGGTCGACGCCGAGAACCGGATCATGGACACGGGGCACGACCCGGGCACGGTGCCGGAGTCCTGGACCGCCGCGTCGGGGCTGCACCCGAGCGGCGTGCCGTTCGACCAGGGCCGGACCCTGGTGGAGCGCGACGGGGCCGGCCCCGACCACGGGACCGGCGACGGGCACGACCACCCGGTGCGCGACGACCTGGGGTCGGGGGCGAACGACGCCGCGCGGGACGCGCGCGCCGGACGGTGACCACGCGGCTGGCCCGCCGGCTGGCCGCGCCCGCCCCGGGCTGGACCGCCCGGGCCGACGCCGTCGTGGTCGGCTCCGGCATCGCCGGCCTGACCGCGGCGCTCGAGCTGCGCACCCGCGTGCCGCGGGTGCTGCTGGTGACCAAGGACCGGCTGGTCTCCGGGTCGACGGTGTGGGCGCAGGGCGGCATCGCGGCGGCGCTCGACCCGGCGGACTCCCCGGAGGCGCACCTGCGGGACACGCTCGTCGCTGGCGTCGGGCTGTGCGACCCGCGGGCCGTGGAGGTGCTGGTCACCGAGGGCCCGGCGCGGGTCCGCGAGCTCGTCGCGCGCGGCGCGGTGTTCGACACCGAGCCGGACGGCACGCTCAGCCTGACCCGGGAGGGCGGCCACCACGCCGACCGGGTGGCGCACGCCGGCGGCGACGCCACGGGCGCCGAGATCTCCCGGGCCCTGGTCGCGCAGCTCGCCGCGGTGCAGGCCGACCCCGGCATCGAGGTCGTCGAGCACGCGCTCGTCCTCGACGTGCTCACCGGCGCCCCGGGGCGCGACGGCCGGCCCGGCCCGGTGTGCGGCGTGACGCTGCACGTCATCGGCGAGGGCAGCCGGGACGGCGTCGGCGCCGTCCTCGCGCCGGCGGTGGTGCTCGCGACGGGCGGCATCGGCCAGGTGTTCCGGTCCTCGACCAACCCGGCGCAGGCGACCGGCGACGGCCTGGCCGCGGCGCTGCGCGCGGGTGCCGCCGTCGGCGACGTCGAGTTCGTGCAGTTCCACCCGACGGTGCTGTGGCTCGGGGCGGGCGTGAAGGGCCAGCTCGCGCTCATCTCCGAGGCGGTCCGCGGCGAGGGCGCGCACCTGGTTGACGTGGACGGGCACCGGTTCCTGCCCGCCGTGCACCCGCTGGCCGAGCTCGCGCCGCGGGACGTCGTGGCGAAGGCGATCGTCCGGCAGCTGGCCCGCACCGGCGCCGACCACGTCCTGCTGGACGCCCGGCACCTCGGGGCCGAGCGCCTGCACCACCGGTTCCCGACGATCGGCGCCCGGCTGGCCGAGCACGGCCTCGACCTGGCGACCGACCTGGTGCCGGTCGCCCCGGCCCAGCACTACCACTCGGGCGGCGTGGTGACCGACCTGGTCGGGCGGTCGACGCTGCCGGGCCTGTACGCGGTCGGCGAGGTGGCGTGCACGGGGGTGCACGGCGCGAACCGGCTGGCGTCGAACTCGCTGCTCGAGGGCCTGGTGTTCGCGCACCGCGCCGCGCACGACATCGCCCACCGCGTCGAGACCGGCGCGCTGCGCCCCGCCGAGCCCGTCGAGCGGCCCGGGCCGGAGGCGCTGGTCGCGGGCGCGGCCCGGTCCCGGGTGCAGCGGATCGCGACCGACGGGCCCGGGGTGCTGCGGTCCGCGGCGGGCCTCGCCGCGGCCGCGCAGGCGCTCGCGGCGGTCCGCACGGACGCGCACCGGGCCGTCGAGGGCGGGGAGCGGCCGGTCGCGGACCCGCAGGTCGCGGAGTGGGAGACCACGAACGTGCACCAGGTGGCCACGGTGCTGACCGCCGCGGCGGCGACCCGGCGGGAGACCCGCGGCGGCCACCTGCGCAGCGACCACCCCGACCGCGACGACGCGGCGTGGCTGGTCCGCGTCGAGGCGACCCTGTCCCCGGACGGCGAGCTGACCCAGCGCCGCGCCCCCCAGGACTGACCCCCGGGGCCCTGGGCCCGCGCCCGGCCCTAGGCTGCGTGCGTGACCACGCCCGACGCCCTCGACCCCGCCTGGCTCGCCCGCACCGTCGCGGTCGCCCTCGACGAGGACCTCGGCCCCGCGCCGGGCCGGGACGTCACCACCCAGGCCACCGTCGCCCCCGACGTCCGGGGCGTCGCGCACCTGGTGGCCCGCGAGGCCGGGGTCGTCGCCGGCCTGCCGGTCGTCGCCGAGGTGCTGCGCCAGGTCACCGACCGCCTGGGCCTCGCCCCGGCGACCGTCGACCAGCGGGTCCCGGACGGCGCGGCCGTCGCGCCGGGCGACGTCCTGGCGGTCCTCGCCGGCCCGGTCCAGGCGCTGCTGGTCGCGGAGCGCACCGCGCTCAACCTCGCCTCGCGCGCGTCCGGCGTCGCCACGCACACCCGCCGCTGGGCCGACGCCCTGGCCGGCACCGGGGCGCAGGTGCTTGACACCCGCAAGACCACGCCGGGCCTGCGCGAGCTCGAGAAGTACGCCGTGCGGCGCGGCGGCGGCACCAACAAACGCATGGGCCTGCACGACGTCGCGATGGTGAAGGACAACCACGTCGTGGCGGCCGGCGGGGTCGCGGCGGCGGTCGAGGCCGTGCGCGCGCGGTTCCCCGACGTGACCATCCAGGTCGAGGCCGACACCACCGAGCAGGCGCTGGAGGCGGTCGGGGTCGGCGCCCGGTTCCTGCTGCTCGACAACATGCCCACGCCGGTGCTGGCCGCCACCGTCGAGGCCGTGCGCGCGGGCGAGGCGGCGACGGGGCGGGTCGAGCTCGAGGCCACCGGCAACCTCACGCTCGACCGGGCCGCCGAGGTGGCCGCGACCGGCGTGGACTACTTGTCGGTGGGGGCGCTCACGCACTCGTCGCCGATCCTCGACCTGGCGCTCGACCTGGTCGAGGGCGTCTGACCCCGCGCCCCGGCACCCGTGACGGCCGGGGCCCCGCCCGCTCGGTAGGATTCCGGGCGTGACCGAGCCGCAGCAGACGCCCGCCCCCGCCGCCGACGACCTCCCCGAGCAGCTCCGGGTCCGGCGCGAGAAGCGGGACCGGATGCTGGCCGAGGGGGTCGAGCCGTACCCGGTCGGCGTCCCGCGCACGCACACCATCGCCGAGGTCCGTGCCGCGCACCCCGACCTCGAGCCGGGCCAGGAGACCGAGGACGTCGTCGGCGTCGCCGGCCGCGTCGTGTTCCTGCGGAACACCGGCAAGCTCTGCTTCGCCACGCTGCAGGACGGCGAGGGCAACCGGCTGCAGGCGATGCTCAGCCTCGCCAACGTCGGCGAGGACCGCCTCGCCGCGTTCAAGGCGGACGTCGACCTGGGCGACCACCTGTTCGTGCACGGCACCGTCGTGGCGTCCCGCCGCGGCGAGCTGTCCGTGATGGCCGACGCGTGGACGCTCGCCGCCAAGTCGCTGCGCCCGCTGCCCAACCTCTACGCGAAGGGCGACGAGGAGGCCCCGGAGCTGTCCGAGGAGGTGCGCGTCCGCCAGCGGTACGTCGACCTCATCGTGCGCCCCGCCGCCCGGGACACCGTCCGGCTGCGCGCCGGCGTCGTGCGCTCGCTGCGCGAGAACTTCCACCGCCGCGGCTATCTCGAGGTCGAGACCCCGATGCTGCAGACGCAGCCCGGCGGCGCCGCGGCGCGTCCGTTCGTGACGCACATGAACGCGTTCGACATCGACCTGTACCTGCGCATCGCGCCGGAGCTGTTCCTCAAGCGCGCCGCCGTCGGCGGCCTGGAGCGCGTGTTCGAGATCAACCGGAACTTCCGGAACGAGGGCGCGGATTCCACGCACTCCCCGGAGTTCGCGATGCTGGAGGCGTACGAGGCCTACGGCGACTACGACACGATGGCGGCGCTCACGCAGGACCTCGTGCAGACCGCCGCGCAGGACGTGCTCGGCACCACGACCATCACGCTGCCCGACGGCGAGGAGTACGAGGTCGGCGGCGACTGGGCGCAGCTGACCATGTACGGCTCGCTGTCCGAGTCGCTCGGCGAGGAGATCACCCCCGAGACCTCGGTCGAGCACCTGCAGAAGATCGCCGACCGGCTCGACGTGCAGCTCGACCCGAAGCGGGTCAGCCACGGCAAGCTCGTCGAGGTGATCTGGGAGCACCAGGTCGGCGACCACCTGCACGCGCCGACGTTCGTCCGCGACTTCCCGGTCGAGACCAGCCCGCTGACCCGCGACCACCGCACGATCAAGGGCCAGGTCGAGAAGTGGGACCTGTACGTCCGCGGCTTCGAGCTCGCCACCGCGTACTCCGAGCTGGTGGACCCGGTGATCCAGCGGCAGCGGTTCGAGGCGCAGGCCCTGCTCGCGGCCGCCGGCGACGACGAGGCCATGCAGCTGGACGAGGACTTCCTCGCCGCCGTCGAGTACGCGCTGCCCCCGACCGGCGGCATGGGCATGGGCGTCGACCGCCTGCTCATGGCGCTCACCGGCCTGGGCATCCGGGAGACGATCCTGTTCCCGCTGGTGAAGCCGCAGGCCTGACCACGGCGGTCGTGCGCACCCGCCCGGTGGCCCCGACGGGCCGCCGGGCGGCGGCATTCTGCGGCGTACCCTGGTGCGCATGAACATCGGTCCCGCGCTCGCCGCGCTCATCCCGTCCGTCGGTGTCGGGGTGATCTTCTGGATCGCCATCCGGGCGCTCGTGAACGCCGACCGCACGGAACGCGCGGCTTTGGCGCGGATGGATCGCGAGGACGCGGCCCGCGCGAATGAGACGCACAACTCGTCCGAAATCTGAACCATTGACGCGCGTCCTTTGACGGGACGCCATTCGGCTGCCATGCTTTTGCCCTCCGTACATATTCGCCGATCGCCGCCGGGGGCCTGCGACGGCGGCCAAGGGCTCGGGAGGGCGAAATGGCACAGAAGGTTCAGGTCCTGCTGGTCGACGACATTGACGGCGGCACGGCGGACGAGACGGTGACGTTCGCGCTCGACGGCGTGTCCTACGAGATCGACCTCACCAGCGCGCACGCGGCCGAGCTGCGCGACGCGCTCGGCACCTGGGTCGGCCACGCCCGCAAGGTCGGCGGCCGCTCCTCCTCGGGCCGCGGCGGCAGCAGCGGTGGCGGCGCCAGCCGTCCGCGCCGGTCCTCCGACGCCGGTGCCGTGCGCACCTGGGCGAAGGAGAACGGCTACGACGTCTCCGAGCGCGGCCGCATCTCCGCCGAGATCCGCGAGGCCTACGAGGCCGCCCAGGGCTGACCGCCCCGGCGCACGCGAACGGCCCGGCACCCTGGTGGGTGCCGGGCCGTCGTGCGTCCCGGCCGGCGGTCAGCGGCGGGTGGCCGTGAGGTCCCGGACCGCGGCGTACTGCTCGCGCACGCGCGGCGCCGCGTCGGCCTCGTAGACCTCCGCCTCGCCGGCCGCGGTCCACGCCGGCGGCTGCTCCGAGCCGCTCAGCACCCACGCCGCCTGGCGCGCGGCGCCGTCGGCCACGTACTCGCCGGGGGTCGGCACGGTCACGGCGGTGCCGAGCACGGCCGGCGCGATCCGGCGCACGGCCTCGGACTGCGCGCCGCCGCCGATCAGCGACACCCGCTCGACCGGCACGCCCTGCGCGCGCAGCGCGTCCAGGCCGTCGGCGAGCGCGCACAGCATGCCCTCGACCGCGGCCCGCGCCAGGTGCGCCGGCGTGGTGTTCGCGAGCCGCATCCCGTGCAGCGCGCCGGTCGCGTCCGGCTTGTTCGGGGTGCGCTCGCCCTCCAGGTAGGGGACCAGCACCAGGCCGTCGGCGCCGGCCGGTGCGGACAGCGCGAGCGCGGACAGGCCCGCGTGGTCGACGCCGAGCATCCGCGCCGCGGCGTCGAGCACCCGGGAGGCGTTGAGCGTGCAGGCCAGCGGCAGGTAGGCGCCGGTCGCGTCGGCGAACCCGGTCACCAGGCCCGAGCCGTCGGCGGTCGGGGCCCCGGACACGGCGGACACGACGCCGGAGGTGCCGATCGAGATCGCCACGTCCCCGGCCACCATGCCGAGCGCGAGCGCGGCGGCGGCGTTGTCGCCCGCCCCGGCGCCCAGTGCGACGCCGGCCCGGGCGAGGCCGCCGTCGCCGACGACGCCGGCCGCGGCGTGCGGCGCGACGACCCGCGGCAGCACGGCGCCGTGGCCGAGCGCGAGCTCCAGCAGGTCGGGGCGGTAGTCCTCGGTGAACGGCGACCAGTAGCCGGTGCCGGACGCGTCGGACCGGTCGGTCACCAGCGCGTCCAGGCCGTCCGTCCCGGGACCGTGCCCGGCGAGCCGCCAGGTCAGCCAGTCGTGGGGGAGCGCGACGGCGGCGACCCGGGCGGCGGCGTCCGGCTCGTGGTCCCGCAGCCAGCGCAGCTTGGTGACGGTGAGCGAGGCGACCGGCACCGAGCCGATCGCGTCCGCCCACGCCTGCGGCCCGCCCAGCTCGTCGATCAGCGCCAGCGCCGACGGCGCGGACCGGGTGTCGTTCCACAGCAGCGCGTCGCGGACGACCTCGCCGTCGGCGTCCAGCGCGACCATGCCGTGCTGCTGCCCGCCGACCGCGACCGCGTCGACGTCGTCCAGCCCGCCGGCGTCGCGCACCGCGGTCTGCAGCGCGTCCCACCAGTGCCGCGGGTGGATCTCGGTGCCGTCGGGGTGCGACGCGCGGCCGGAGCGCACCAGCGCCCCGGTGTCGGCGTCGCGCACGACGACCTTGCAGGACTGGGTGGAGGAGTCCACCCCGGCGACGAGGGCCATGAGGATGCGTCCTTGCTCTGCTCAGGTGACGGGAGAAGGCGCCGAGGCCGAGGGTTTCACGCGAAACCCCCGACCTCGGCGCCGGACTGCTCGGATCAGCGGGCGCCGAGCGCGTGCTCCAGCGCGAGCTGGTTCAGGCGGACGAAGCCGAAGCCGCGGGCGGCCACGCCGTCCACGTCGAAGTCCTCGTACGCGGACCGGTCGGCCAGCAGGTCGGCCAGGGTCTCGCCCTCGCCGATGGTCGGCTGCGACAGCTCCAGGACGCCGGACGCCTCGAGGGCCTCCTGGACCTCCGGGTCGGCGCGGAACGCCTGCGCGCGCTCCTTGAGCAGCAGGTAGGTCGCCATGTTGGCCTTGGCCGACTCCCACACGCCGTCGAAGTCCTCGGTGCGGGACGGCTTGTAGTCGAAGTGCCGCGGGCCGTCGTAGCGCGGGCCGCCGGACGGGAAGCCGTTCTCGATCAGGTCGACGGTCGCGAACGCGGAGAACAGGTCGCCGTGGCCGAACACGAGGTCCTGGTCGTACTTGATGGACCGCTGGCCGTTGAGGTCGATGTGGAACAGCTTGCCGGCCCACAGCGCCTCGGCGATGCCCTGCGTGTAGTTGAGGCCGGCCATCTGCTCGTGGCCGGTCTCCGGGTTCAGGCCGACGATGTCGCCGTGCTCGAGCTTCGCGATGAGCGCGAGGGCGTGGCCGATCGTCGGGAGCAGGATGTCGCCGCGGGGCTCGTTCGGCTTCGGCTCGATGGCGATCCGCAGGCCGTAGCCCTTCTCCTTGATGTACGCGGCGACGGTGTCGATGCCCTCGGCGTACCGGTCGTGTGCGGCGTTGAGGTCCTTGGCGGAGTCGTACTCCGCGCCCTCGCGGCCGCCCCACATGACGAACGTGTCGGCGCCGAGCTCGGCGGCCAGGTCGACGTTCCGGATGACCTTGCGCAGGCCGTAGCGGCGCACGCGGCGGTCGTTCGAGGTGAACGCGCCGTCCTTGAAGATCGGGTGGCTGAAGGTGTTGGTCGTGACCATCTCGACCGTGATGCCGGTGTCAGCCAGCGCCTGCTTGAACCGGCCGAGGATGCGCTCGCGCTCGGCGTCGTCGGAGCCGAACGGCACCACGTCGTCGTCGTGGAAGGTGACGTGCGCGGCGCCGAGCTCGGCGAGCTTGTGCACCGACTCCACCGGGTCGAGCCACGGTCGGCTCGCGCTGCCGAACTGGTCCTGGGCGTTCCAGCCGACGGTCCAGAGGCCGAAGGAGAACTTGTCGTCGCGGGTGGGCGTGCGCACCATCTTCACTCCTCGTTGAGGTCCTGCGGGGTTTGTCTTGTGGATGAACTTATCGCTGCGACCGGTTAGGGTCAACCGCATGACCGAGCCCGGCGGCGCGCCCGCGACGACCGCGCGCCGGCGCGAGCCCGCGCGGCAGGGCAGCCTGCGCGAGCACAACCTCGCGCTGGTGCTGCGGCACGTCCTGGACGCGGCCGGCGCCGCCGGGGACCCGCCGCCGTCCCGCGCGGACGTGGCCACGGCGACGGGCCTGACCCGCGGTGCGGTGTCGGCGCTGGTCGACCTGCTCATCGGCGGCCGCCTGGTCGACGAGCTGCCGCCCGCCGTCACCGCCCGCGCCGGCCGGCCCGCCGTCCCGCTGGTGCCCGCGTCCGGCACCGTCGTCGGCCTGGGCGCCGAGGTGAACGTCGACTACGTGGGCGTGCGCGCCCTCGACCTCGCCGGGCGGGTGGTCGCGCACCGCGAGACGCGCGGCGACTTCCGGCACAGCGACCCGGTGCGGGTGCTCGGCGTGCTGGCGGCGCTGGTGGGCGAGGTGCGCGCGGCGCTGCCCGCGGAGGCCCGGCTGGCCGGGATGTGCCTGGCGCTGCCCGGCCTGGTGGACCGCGGCACCGGCCCGCTGCGGCTCGCCCCGAACCTCGGCTGGCGGGACGTGGACGTCGTCGCGCTGCTCGCGGCCCACCCGGAGGTCGACGGCCTGCCGGTCCGGCTCGCCAACGAGGCCAACCTCGCCGCCCGGGCCGAGGCGCGCACCGGCGCGGCCGGGCAGTCGTTCCTGTACGTGTCCGGCGAGGTCGGCATCGGCGCGGCGATCGTCCTCGACGGCGAGGTGTTCGCGGGCCGGCACGGCTGGAGCGGCGAGCTCGGCCACACCGTCGTCGACCAGCAGGGGCCGCGGTGCACCTGCGGCGCGCGCGGCTGCCTGGAGCAGTACGCCGGCAAGGACGCGCTGCTGCGCGCGGCCGGCCGGGACGTCGAGGAGCCGGTCGACGCGCTGCTGGCCGCGGCCGGGGCGGGCGACGAGCGGACGGCGCGGGCGCTGCGGTCCGCGGGGGAGGCGCTCGGCGTCGCGCTGGCGAACTTCGTCAACCTCGTCGACGTCGAGCGCGTGGTGCTCGGCGGGATCTACGCGCCGCTCGCCCCCTGGCTGACCGACGCCGTCGTGGCGCAGCTGCGGTCCCGGGTGCTGGCGGCCGCGTGGGCGGACGCGCAGGTCGGCATCGCGGCGGGCGGCGAGCACGCGGCGATGGACGGCGCGGCCCTGGTCGTGCTCCGCACGGTCGCCGACGCCCCCGCC
>NZ_JAANNB010000117.1 GCF_011603975.1 Cellulomonas sp. IC4_254
CGACGGGGGAGGTCTCGGTCATCCCGTAGCCCTCGATGACGAGCCCGCCGGTGGCACGCTCCCAGCGGGCGGCGGTCTCGGGGGACAGCGACATGGCGCCGGAGATCGCGTACCGGAAGGACGACAGGTCGGCCTTGGCCGCCTCGGCCGCCGCGGCGAGCCGGTCGAGCATCGGCGGCACGGCGGGCAGGAAGGTGCCGGGCCGGCGGCGCTGCGCCGCGAGCACCGACGCCGGGTCGAACTTCGGGAACGCCACCAGGGTGGCGCCGATCCTGGTCGCGTAGGTGAGGCAGAGCGTCAGTCCGAACGCGTGGAAGAACGGCAGCACGCCGTAGATCGTCTCGGAGCCGGGCTCGGCCTGGGTCCACGCCTGGCCCTGCACGGCGTTGGCCACCAGGTTGCGGTGCGTGAGCACGGCGGCCTTCGGCGTGCCGGTCGTGCCGCCGGTGTACTGCAGCAGCGCGACGTCGTCGGCGGTGGGCCGCGGCGTCCCGGCGGGGAGCGCGGTGGCGTCGGCGACGAGGCGGTGCCACACCGGGGTGCCGGCGGGGAGCGCCGCGCGCAGGGCGGTGCGGGTCCGGCGGGCGGCCGGGAGGGGGAGCCGCAGGGCGAGGCGCTTCGCGGCCGGCAGGTCGGCGGACACGTCGACGGCGACGACCGCGCGGACCGCCGTGCGGTCCTGCGCGGCCAGCACCGGGGCGACGGCCTTCTCCCAGACGAGCGCGACGGTGGCCCCGGAGTCGGCGAGCTGGTGCGCGAGCTCGTCGGCGGTGTACGTCGGGTTGGTCTCGACCACCACGGCGCCGAGCCGCAGCGCGGCGTAGAAGGCGACGACGTGCGACGTGCAGTTGGGCAGCACGATCGCGACCCGGTCGCCCGCGCGCACGCCGAGGTCGCGGAGCACCGCGGCGCCGCGGGCGACGGCGCCGGCCAGCTCGGCGTAGGTCGTCGTCGACCCGAGGAAGTCCACCGCGACGCGGTCGGGCCAGGACGCGGCGGCGCGGTCCAGGGCGGCGGTCAGCGGCTCCTCGGGCACGTCGACGACGGGCGGGACGCCCGGCGCGTAGGAGGAGTGCCACGGTCGCGTGAAGTCGGTCACGAGGTCACCGTAACCTACGGATGCGTAAGTTACGTGTGCGTAGGCTGAGGCAACCGAGCCGAGTTGTCTGTGAGTGTCAGAGGTCGGAGGACCGCGAGGCCCACAGGTTGATCCCCGCGTCCACGGCGTGCCGGTCGACCTCGGCCAGCTCCTCGTCCGTCAGCGCGGGGCCGTCGACCGCCGCGAGGTTCTCCCGCAGCTGATCCGGGGTCCGCGCGCCGAGGGCGACCGACGTCACGCGCGGGTCGCGCAGCACCCAGGCGATCGCGAGCTGCGCGAGCGACTGGCCTCTCGCCTCGGCCACCGCGTTCAGCGCGCGCACCCGGTCCAGGTTCTCGTCGCTCAGGTACTCCGGCCGCAGCGGGCCGCCGCGCGCGGCGCGCGAGTCGGAGGGCACCCCGCCCAGGTACTTCCGGGTGAGCATCCCCTGCGCGAGCGGGGAGAACGCGACGACGCCGAGCCCGGCGTCGCCGGCGACGTCCAGCAGGCTGCGCCCGCCCGCCTCGTCGTCGGGCCGCTCGACCCAGCGGTTCAGCATCGAGTAGGACGGCTGGTGCACGGTGAGTCGCAGGCCGAGGTCCTCGGCGACGGCCAGCGCCTCGACGGTGCGCCGCGCGGAGTAGGACGAGATCCCGGCGTACAGCGCGCGCCCCGAGTCCACCGCGGTCTTCAGCGCGCCGAGGGTCTCCTCGAGCGGGGTGCTCGGGTCGTACCGGTGGCTGTAGAACACGTCGACGCGGTCGGTGCCGAGCCGGCGCAGCGACTGGTCGAGCGACGCCAGCAGGTACTTGCGGGAGCCGAACTCGCCGTACGGCCCGGGCCACTGCCGGTAGCCGGCCTTCGTCGCGATGAGCAGCTCGTCCCGGTAGGGCGCCAGGTCGGTGGTGAGCAGCCGGCCCACGCTCTCCTCGGCGGCGCCCGGCGGCGGCCCGTAGTTGTTCGCGAGGTCGAGGTGCACCACGCCGGCGTCGAACGCGGCGAGCACGAGCGCCCGCTGGTCGGCGAACGGCGTCGCGTCCCCGAAGTTCTGCCAGAGCCCGAGGGTCACCGCGGGCAGGTCCAGGCCGGAGCGACCGGCGCGGCGCAGGGGGAGTCGGTCGTGGCGGGCGTCGTCGGCGAGGTGCACGACCCCGACGCTACGTCAGTCGACGACGCGCAGCCGGATCGTCTCCGGCCGGGCGCGCAGCGCGGCGACGACTTCGGGCTCCACCGCGACCGCGTCCGTCACCACGTAGCCGACCTCGCCGCGCGTCGCGAGCAGCTGGCCCTCGATGTTCGCGCCGTGCTCGGCGAGCGTGTTGTTGACCGCGGCGAGCACGCCGGGGACGTTGCGGTGCAGGTAGGTGAGCCGGTGCACGCCGGGGCGGGCCTCGAGCGTGAGGTTCGGCAGGTTGACGCTGAGCATCGTGGTGCCGGTGTTCATGAAGTCACGCAGCTTGTTCGACACGAACTGGCCGATCGCCTCCTGCGCCTCCTCGGTCGACCCGCCGGTGTGCGGGGTGAGGATGACGTTCGGCAGGCCGCGCAGCTCCGACTCGAACGGGTCGCCCTTGCGCTTCGGCTCGACGGGGAACACGTCGACGGCCGCGCCGGCCACGTGCCCGGCGAGCACCGCGTCGCGCAGCGCCGCGTAGTCGACGACGAAGCCCCGCGACAGGTTGAGGAAGATCGCGCCCTCGCGCATCCGCGCGAACTGCTTGGCGCCGAACAGGCCGGCGTTGCCGCTGCGGCCGTCGACGTGCAGCGTGACGATGTCCGCGACGTCGAGCAGCTCGTCCAGCGTCTCCGCGCGGCGCGCGTTGCCCAGCGCCAGCTTCTCGGCGGTGTCGTAGAAGACCACCGACATGCCGAGGTTCTCGGCGAGCACCGACAGCTGGGTGCCGATGTTGCCGTAGCCGACGATGCCGAGCGTGCGGCCGCGCACCTCGTGCGCGCCGTCCGCCGACTTGTTCCAGACGCCGTCGTGCATCGACCGGTCGAGCACCGTGAGCCGGCGGGTCAGCGCGATGATGTCGGCCAGCGCGATCTCGACCACGGAGCGGGTGTTCGAGAACGGGGCGTTGAACACCGCGACGCCGCGCGAGGCCGCCGCGTGCAGGTCGATCTGGTTGGTGCCGATGCAGTAGGCGCCGACCGCGACCAGGTCGGGCGCGGCGTCGAGCACGGCCTCGGTGACGTTGGTCTTGGACCGGATGCCGAGCAGGTGCACGCCCTGCAGCGCCTCGATCAGCTCGGACTCGTCGAGCGCGCCGGAGCGCGTGACGACCTCGTAGCCGGCCGCCTCCATGATGGTGCGGGCCTGGGGGTGCAGGTTCTCGAGGAGCAGGGCGCGTAGCACGCGCCTATGGTGCGCCTCCCGGCCCCCGGTTCCAAGCCGGTCCCGGTCCTCGGACACCCGTGCCGTGGCCGGGGCGCCGCGCGGGCGCCCCGGCCGGGTGGTCAGCCCGCGTCCGGCCGCTCCCAGCCCGCCGGCAGCGGCCGGCTGTGCACGACGCGCAGCGCCTGCGTCGGCCGGGTCATCGCGACGTACAGGTCGCCCGCCCCGCCCTTGAGCACGTCCGCCGGCTCCACCAGCACCACGGCGTCGAACTCCAGGCCCTTGCTCTGCGTGGGCGTCATGAGCGTGAGCGGGGCGTCCAGGTCGGGCGACCCGGCGCGGGTGGCGCCGGCCTGCGGCAGCACCCGGGCGAGCGCGGGCAGCGCCTCCGGGGCGGCGATGACCGCCACCCGCCCGGCGCCGCTGGCGTCGCGGACCGCGTCGAGCGCGGCCGCGGCGTGCCGGGCGACGGCCTCGGCGACGGCCGTGGCCTCCACCTGCTCCGTGCGCAGCGCGTCCTCGACGTCGCGCGCCGAGGTCGTCGGCGTCAGCGGGAGCCCGGCGGCGCGGCCGACGCGCTCGGCGGCGCGGGCCACCGACGCGGGCGTGCGGTAGTTCACCGTGAGCTCCGCCAGCCGCCAGCCGCCCGCGAGGATCCGGTCGAACGTCGCCGCCCAGTCCCGGGTGCCCGCGGCCGTCGAGGTCTGCGCGACGTCGCCGACGACGGTCAGCGAGCGGGTCGGGACCCGGCGCAGCACCATCCGCCAGGCCATGGGGGAGAGCTCCTGCGCCTCGTCGACCACCACGTGCCCGTAGGTCCAGGTGCGGTCGGCGGCGGCGCGCTCGGCGGTGGTGAGCGCGGGGCCGGTCGCCGCGAACCGGTCGGCCAGCAGCTCGGCCGACACCAGGCCGGTGCCGGACTGCTCGAGCACCTGCCGGGCGTAGTCGAGCTCCTGGGCGCGCTGCGTGGCGTCGTGCTTGGCCTGGGCGCGCGCGGCCTGGTCGTCCTCGCCGAGCAGCTCGGCGGCCTCGTCGAGCAGCGGGACGTCCGCCTCGGTCCACGGGGCGTCGGCGTCGCGGAGCAGGGCGGCGCGCTCGTGCGCGGACAGCTCCGGCGCGGCGGCCTCCAGGCGGGCCGGCTTCGACAGCAGCGCCGAGATCAGTCCCTGCGGGGTCAGCGGCATCCAGGCGAGGTTGAGCGCGATCCGGATCTCCCGGGTCGTGCGCAGCTCCTCGACGATCTCCCCGCGCTCGTCCGGGGCGACCGACCAGCCGAGCTGGCTGACGTACTGCTCCGCGAGCCGGCCGAGCATGTCGCGGACGAACGTCACGCGCGCCTGGTTGTGCGGCCGGTGCCCGCGCCGGGCGTGGTTGATCGCGCTGCGCACGTCGGACGGCTTCACGACGATCCGGTGGCCGTCGATCGTCACGACCGTCGGCTGCTCGGGGGCGCGCTGCCGCTGCCGCACGGCGCGCTCCACGATCTTGCGCCACACCGGGCGGCCCTTGATCTCGGCGACGACGTCGTCCTCGGTCCCGGTCGCCACGACCCCGGGGAACAGCTCGCCGACCGTCGTGGACACGACGCCGGTCTCGCCGAGCGAGGGGAGCACCTGGTCGATGTAGCGCAGGAAGGTGCGGCTCGGGCCGAGCAGCAGCACGCCCGAGCGCTCCAGCACCCGGCGGTGCGCGTACAGCAGGTAGGCGGCGCGGTGCAGGGCCACGGCCGTCTTGCCCGTGCCCGGCCCGCCCTGGACGACGAGCGCGCCCGCGAGCTCGGCGCGGATGATCGCGTCCTGCTCGGCCTGGATCGTCGCGACGATGTCGCCCATCCGGCCGGTGCGCCGCGCGGCCAGCGCCGCCAGCAGCGCGCCCTCGCCGGACAGGGCGCCGAGCCGGGCGGCGGCCTCCTCGTCCGCGAGCACGTCGAGGTCGATGACCTCGTCCTCCAGGCCGGTCACCCGGCGGCCGCGGGTCACCAGGTGCCGGCGCTGCACGACCCCGTCGGGGTTCGCGGACGTCGCCCGGTAGAACGACTGCGCGGCGGGGGCGCGCCAGTCCGTGAGGATCGACGCGTGCTCGTCGTCGTTCAGGCCGATGCGCCCGATGTACCGGCGGCCGCCGTCCGACAGGTCCAGCCGGCCGAACGCCAGCCGGTCCTCGACGGCCTCCAGCCGCGCCAGCCGGTCCTCGTACAGCGTGGCGAACGCGTCCCGCTCGGAGCGGTTCTGCGGCGAGCCCGACGGCCCGACCCGGCGGACCTCCGCCAGACGCTCGCGCGTGCCCGCCCGCAGCTCGTCCAGCCGCGCGTACAGGCCGTCGACGACCTCCTGCTCGGCCGCCAGCTGCGCCTCGATCCCGGTCACGCCTGCTCCCGTCGGTCGTCCCCGTGGCGCCCGGACCCCCGGGTGGCGCCACCGTCCTGCGTCGACCCCGGCGGGAGGTCGACGGGGGTCGACCGGCCGGAGCGGCCGTCCATTCTCCACCATTCCGGCGGGACCGTGTGACGGCCGACCGGGTGTCGGTCACCACGCCCCCGGCCAGCGCCAAGATCGTCCTTCCGGCCGGGAAGAGCGGAGCGGCCCGCGGTGTTGTGACCCTCAGGACGTCGCCCGGCGGGCGGCGCACGGACTGACCCCCAGGGAGGACCCCATGCTGGACCCGAGCGAGATCTACGCCGTCGACCCGGCGGTCGCCGCCGAGGTCGAGGCGCGGACCGCGGGCGGCAGCGGGCCGGTGCTCGTGCACGCGGTGCGCGGCTTCGTGGACGCCGGCGGCGCCGGACGGCTGTCGGCCGAGCACCTGACCGAGCAGCTCCCCACCGAGCGGCTGGCGACCTTCGACGTCGACCAGCTCCTCGACTACCGCTCCCGCCGCCCCACCGCCACCTTCGAGGGCGACCACTGGGGCGAGTACGACGAGCCCGAGCTCGCCGTCGACCTGGTGCGCGACACCTCCGGGGTGCCGTTCCTGCTGCTGCACGGCGTCGAGCCCGACGTGCAGTGGGAGCGGTTCGCCGCCGCGGTGCGGCAGATCGTCGAGCGGTTCGACGTGCCGCTGACCGTCGGGCTGCACGGCATCCCGATGGGCATCCCGCACACCCGCCCGCTGTCGGTGACCGCGCACGCCAACCGGCCCGAGCTGGTGGCCGACTACACGTCGTGGTTCGGCACCGTGCAGGTCCCCGCCTCCGCCGGCACGCTGCTGGAGATCCGGCTCGGCCAGTCCGGGCACGACGCCATGGGCTTCGCGGTGCACGTCCCGCACTACCTCGCGCAGTCGCCGTTCCCGCAGGCGTCGATCACCGGCCTGGAGCACGTGCAGCGTGCCGCCGGCCTGGAGCTCGACCTCGGGGCGCTGACCGAGGCGGCGTCCGAGACGATGCTGGAGGTCGAGCGCCAGGTCGAGGACCAGCCCGAGGTGCAGACCGTCGTGCACGCGCTGGAGCAGCAGTACGACGCCTTCGCCCGGAACATCGGCCGGCCGAGCCTGCTGGCCGAGACCGCCGAGCTGCCGACCGCCGACGAGCTCGGGGCGGAGTTCGAGCGGTTCCTGGCGCAGCAGGGCGACGAGAAGGGGCAGAACCCGGGCTACTGACGGCGCCCGGTCGTGCACGCGAGGGCCCGGCCCCGGGGAGACCCGGGCCCGGGCCCTCGGCGCGTCCGGGCGGTGTGACCGGGGACTCGTCGGGTCCGGCGTCGGGGACCGGCAGAATGGCTGCACGTGACCTCCGACCGCCGCGCCCTGCTCGTCTGGTCCGTCGCGGTCGGCGCGTACGTCGTCGCGATCATGAACCGGTCGTCCCTCGGCGTCGCCACCCTCGAGCTCACCGACCTGTTCGGGGTGTCCTCCGCGCTGCTCGCGTCGATGGCCGTGGCGCAGCTCGTGGTCTACGCGCTGCTCCAGGTGCCCGTCGGGGTGCTGCTCGACCGGTACGGGCCGCGGGTCCTCGTCGCGTCCGGCGCCGCCGGCATGGCGCTCGGGCAGACCGTGCTCGCGCTCGCGCCGTCCGCCGGCTGGGTGCTGGCCGGGCGGGTGCTCGTCGGCGCCGGGGACGCGCTCACGTTCGTCTCGGTGGTCCGGCTGGTGCCGGCCTGGTTCGCCGCGCGGCGGGTGCCCGTCATGACGCAGCTCACCGGGAGCCTCGGGCAGCTCGGCCAGGTGCTGTCGGCGGTCCCCGTCGTCGCGCTGCTTCACGCCGAGGGCTGGCGGGCCACGTTCCTGTCGGTCGCCGCCGTCGGCGTGGTCGCGGCGATCGCCGTGGTCGCGGTCGTGCGCGACGCCCCGGCGGACGCTGGCGAGAGTTCCGACGGGGCGCTCGCGGGTCCGGACCGCCCTGCGGGGGAGGGCGTCGAGCCGGGCGTCGCGGCCGGTCTGTCCGCCGGTGCCGCGCCCGCGCCGTGGTGGCGGGTCGGCCTGCTGCGCCGCCGGTGGCGCCCCGCGCGGGCCCGGGCGCCGCGCGAGCCCGGGGCGCTGCGCGCGGTGCTGCGCGACCCCGGCGCGCGGCTGGCGTTCTGGATGCACTTCTCCGGGCAGTTCAGCAACCACGTCGTCGTCCTGCTGTGGGGGTACGCCTTCTTCGTCGAGGGCCAGGGCCGGACCCCCGGCGAGGCGAGCGCCCTCCTCACGCTGAACGTCGTCGCCGCGGTGGTCGCCGGGCCGGTGATCGGCGTGGTCGTCGGTCGGCACCCGCGCTCGCGGATGCCTCTGGCCCTCGGGACCTCGGTCGCGATCGGGCTCGCCTGGCTCTCGGTCACCGTGCCGTCGACGCCCGTGCCCTTCGCGGTGCTGTGCGTGTTCGTCGTGGTCGTCGCGGTCGGCGGGCCGACGTCGCTCGTCGCGTTCGACGTGGCCCGGTCCTGCACGCCGTCGCGGCGGCTCGGGACGGCGACCGGGTTCGTCAACACCGGCGGGTTCGTCGGCGCGCTCGCGACGATGCTGGTCGTCGGCGTCGTGCTGGACGCGGCCTCCGGCGGCGGCAGCGCTGCCGCCGCGGGCGGGGCGCGGGACCTCGAGGCGTTCCGCGCGGCGTTCGCCTGGGTGGCCGTCCCGTGGGTGCTCGGCGTCGCGGCGATGCTGCTCGGCCGTCGCGGGGCCCGGCGCGCCCACCCGGACCTGGTGGTCTGAACGCCTCCCGACCGGTCGGTCGGGGTGGTCGTCCTGTGATCGTCCCGTGACCGGATCGTTGTGATCGACGTCGCATCGGCCCCCGGAGAACCGTGGCGTCGCGATGACCTGCGTGAGAAGATCGCCGTGTTGCAGTGACGTACTGACGCTTGACCGGCGCCGGTCGGGGCCCCTTTCGGGGACACCCGCGCGGCACCTTCCAGCCATCCGGCTGGTCCACCCGGTGCAGGACGCGGGATAGGCATTGCGGCACGGTCCGGGGAGTTCCCGGCACCGTCACCGGATGGACAGAAGGACAAGAACATGGCACAGGGTGCTGTCAAGTGGTTCAACGCTGAGAAGGGCTACGGCTTCATCGCCCAGGACGGCGGCGGCGCCGACGTCTTCGTGCACTACTCGGCCATCGACTCCCAGGGCTACCGCTCGCTCGACGAGGGCCAGCGCGTCGAGTTCGAGATCACCCAGGGCCCCAAGGGCCCGCAGGCGGAGAAGGTCCGCCCGCTCTGATCTAGTGACGGCAGCCCCTCCGCGGGCCGTCCGCACGACGAGGCCGCATCCCCTCCGGGGGGTGCGGCCTCGTCCGTACCCGGGCGGATCCGGCGGGTGGACCCGTGCGTGCGGGAGCCGGCGGTCCGTGCGGGGCCGGCCCGGCGCTCAGTCGCCGGGCCCCGTTCCCGCCTCGGGGGCGACGTCGGGGTCGGGGTCGAGCTCCGGCGCGGCGTCCCGCAGCGGCGCCGCGCGGCCGACGAACGCGGCCAGCTCCTCGCCGACGAGCAGCCGGGCCGGCACCGGAAGCGACCGCAGGTCGCGGGCGAGCCCGGCGTCGTCCAGCACGGCCGGGTCGTCCGTGCCGACCAGGACCAGGTTCCCGTACCGCCGGCCACGCAGCACCGCGGGCTCGGCCACGACGCCGACGTGGCGGAACACCGCGCCGAGCGTCGCCGCCTCGGCGCGGGCCAGCGCGAGCGGCGGGCGGTCGGCGCAGTTCGCGAGGTAGACCCCGCCGGGCCGCAGCACGCGCGCCACGTCGGCGGCGAACTCCTCGGTCGTGACGTGCGGGGGCGTGCGGTCGCCCGCGAACACGTCCCGCACGACCGCGTCCGCGCTCCCGTCCGGCAGCGTGCCGAGCTCCGCGCGCGCCTCGCCCGCGCGCAGGCGCAGCGCCGGCGACCGGGGCAGGTCGAACCAGTCGCGGACCAGGACGACCAGGACCGGGTCGAGGTCGACGGCGATCTGCCGGGCGCCCGGGAACCGGGCGTGCGCCCAGCGGGCCATCGCGCAGCCCGCGGCGCCGAGGTGCACCGCGCGGAACGGGCCGTCCGCCGGCGGGAGGTGCTCGAGCACCGCCGCCATCTGCTGCATGTACTCGAAGTCGAGACGCTCGGGGTCGGCCAGGTCGAGGTGCGAGCTCGGCACGCCGTTCACCAGGAGGGTGACGGCGTCCGGGTCGTCGGGCGAGCTGCGCACCTCCGCGGTGCCGGTCGCGATGGCGACGGGTCCGTCGGGCCACGCCTGCGCCGGGCCGGGCGCCCCGCGCCGGCCCCGTGTCGGTGGGCGGTGGGAGTCTGGAGCAGGTCGACGGGCGTCGGTCGCCTTGTCTGACCTGCTGGATCGGCCGGACCGGCCTCGGGACGCCATCCGGCCACGGTACGGGTTGACGCGTTCGAACAGGTGTTCGATACTGGGATGGTCGAGAGAGGGAGGTGCGCGATGCCGGTCAAGACCCTTCGTGCCCTGCGGAGTGCGGCGCCCGGGCTGTCGGGCCGCACGGCCGAGCTGCTGCAGCGAGCCGACGCGGAGCTCGTGGCCGCCCAGTTCTCCTCCGAGCCCTGGGAGCAGTTCACCCACGCGCACCTCGCCGCCCTCCGGGCCGGCGCCGCGGTGCTGGCCGAGCGGCAGCCGCTGTCCGCCCGCCGCGGGCCGCGCACGGTGTGGGAGCTGCTCGACCGGGTCGCGCCGGAGATGAGCCGCTGGTCCGCCTACTTCGCCGCGGGCGCGGGCCTGCGCGCGGCCGTGGACGCCGGGCGGTTCGACGCCGTCTCGGCGGAGCGTGCCGAGCAGGTGCTCTGCCACGCCGAGGACTTCCTGGACCTGGTCCGCGCCGAGCTGGAGAGCGCGGCGGTCGAGGTCGAGGCGGCGCGCGCCGGATGAGTCGTGGCCCGCGGTCGCAGGACGCGAAGCGCGACTGGGGCACCGAGGAGGACGGGTGCTCGATCCTGCACGTCGACATGGACGCGTTCTTCGCCTCCGTGGAGCTCGCGCGCCGGCCGCACCTGAAGGGCAAGCCGGTCATCGTCGGCGGGTCGGAGCGGTCCGTGGTGCTCGCCGCCACCTACGAGGCCCGCGCGTTCGGCGTGCACTCGGCGATGCCGATGGCGGTGGCGCTGCGCAGGTGCCCGCAGGCGATCGTCGTCCCGCCCGACCACGCCGCGTACACCGAGGTGTCGCGCAGCGTGATGCGGGTCCTGCACGACGTGACCTCGATCGTCGAGCAGGTCAGCGTCGACGAGGCGTTCCTCGACGTCAGCGGCGCCCGGCGCCGGCTCGGCAGCCCGACGCGGATCGCCGCCCTCATCCGCGAGCGGGTGCAGGCGCAGCACGGCATCACCTGCTCGGTCGGCATCGGCGCCACCAAGTTCGTCGCCAAGCTGGCGTCCGGGCACGCGAAGCCCGACGGCGTGCTGCTCGTGCCGAAGGCCGCCACCGTCGACTTCCTCCGGGTCCTGCCGGTCGGTGCGCTGTGGGGCGTCGGCGAGCGGACCGCCGCGGCTCTCGAGCGCTGGGGCATCCGCACCGTGGCCGAGCTCGCCGACAGCGACGTGGCCGTCGTGCAGCGCGCGGTCGGCAAGGTCGCGGGCGCACACCTGCACGACCTGTCGTGGGGCCGGGACCCGCGGCCCGTCACCCCGGGCCGGGAGGAGAAGAGCGTCGGCGCCGAGGAGACCTTCGCCGTCGACGTCCGGGACATGCGGGTGGTCGAGAGCAAGGCGCTCGAGCTCGCGGACCGGTGCGCCGGGCGGCTGCGCGCGCAGCGGCTCGTCGCCCGCACCGTGGCCGTGAAGATCCGCACCTCCGACTTCCGCACGCTCAGCCGGTCCCGCACCCTGCCGCAGCCGACGGACGTGGGACGCGAGCTGTACCTCGTCGCGCGCGACCTGCTCGCGGCGGCGGACCTCGGCGGGCTCCCGGTGCGGCTCGTCGGCGTGCGGGCCGAGGGCCTGCTGCCGGCCGCGGACGTGATCCGGCAGCCGACGCTCGACGAGGCGGCGGGCTCCAACCCCGAGGCGCGGCGCGACGCCGAACGGGCCATGGACCTCGTGCGGGCCCGGTTCGGACGGGCCGCGATCGGTGCCGGGACCCCCGCGGTGGGCAGGTCCGCACGCCCGGTGTCGGCAGGGTCACCCGCAGCGGGGGAGCGCTCGACTTCCGACTTCGCCGACGGCCATCTATCCTGAGGTGAAGAAGTCCCGACGGCGGAGCACGGGGGTTGGAATGCCTCTCTCCGAGTACGAACAACGTGTACTGGAGCAGATGGAGCGTCAGCTCACGTCTGATGATCCCCGGCTCGCGAACACGCTGACATCGCGTGGGCGGAAGCCGGTCCTGCGGTACGTCCTGGGCGGCATCGGTGCCGTCGTGGGGCTGCTGCTCCTGGTGGTGGGCGCTGCGGCGTCCGAGGTGTGGCTCGGCGTGCTGGGCTTCGTCGTCATGTTCGCCTCCGTCGCGATCGCGTTCACGCGGCCGCGTCGCAGCGGCGGGCCGGTCGGCGTCGTCCGGGCCGACGGCAGCACCGCACCGCGCCCTTCGGCGGCCCCCAAGGCCAAGAAGGGCTTCATGTCCCGGATGGAGGACCGCTGGGACAAGCGGCGCGACCAGGGTCGCTGACGACCCGGATCACGTCCGCCTGACCGCGCGGCCCTCCCGCATCGGGCTCGCCTCGCCCTGAGGCGAGCCCTCTGCGCGCCCGTACCCGG
>NZ_JAANNB010000118.1 GCF_011603975.1 Cellulomonas sp. IC4_254
CGTCCGCGTCCGGGTGGCCGCCGCGCCCGCCCCGGTGCCCCGCGCGCTGGTCGCCGTCGCCGCGCTGCTGCTGGCCCTCGCGGCGGTGCTGCTGACCGGGGGCCGCGCGGACGCGCACAACGCGCTGCTCGGCACGGACCCGGCGGACGGGTCGACCGTGGACGCGCCGCCGGCGAGCATCACGCTGACCTTCGACCAGCCCGCGCAGTCGCTCGGCACCGAGATCGTCGTGCTCGGCCCGGACGGCAGCACGGTGAGCACCGGCGCCGCCGCGCTCGTGGACAACACGGTGTCGCAGCCGCTCGCGACCGACCTGCCCGCGGGCGCGTACTCCGTCGAGTGGCGCGTGACCTCCGCCGACGGCCACCCGCTGTCCGGCACGCTCGCGTTCACCGCGACGTCGGGCACCGCGGCCGCGACCCCGGCCGCGCCCGCGACGATCGAGCCGACGTCCGAGCCGACGACGGCGACGCCGGAGGAGCCGTCGAACGAGGCCACGGTCTCCGCGACCCTCGCCCCGCAGCAGGAGCTCGCCGAGGACGAGGACGCCGGCCTGGCCGCGGGCGTGATCGCGGCGATCGCCGTCGCGGCGCTCGCCGCCGTCGCGGTCGCCGTGTTCGTCGTGCGCGAGCGCCGCCGGTCGCACCCGGCCGCCGACGGCACCGACGGCACCGACGGCACCGACGGCACCGACGGCACCGCGGGTCCGCAGGGCACCGACGGCCCGTCCGGCACCACCGGCGGGGACGGCCGGGCGGAGGGCTGATGGCCCCCGGCGTCGCCGCACCGGCCGGACCGCGACCGGCCCGCAGCCCCCGCACCGCGGACGGACCGGCGCGCTCGGCGGACTGGCTGCGGATCGCCGCGCTCGCCGTCGCGGCCGTGGCCGCGGTCGTCGCCGGGATCGCCTTCACCGGCGCCGCGGCGCCCACGGCCCTGCGCGACCCCGGCGCCCTGGTGCGCTGGGGCCTGCCGATCGCGTCGACCGGCGCCGAGCTCGCCGCGTCCGCGACCCTCGGTGGCCTCGTGCTGCTCGCGACCGTCCTGGTGCGGCGCGACGAGGCGGTGGTGCGCGCGGCCTCCGGGATCACCGCCGTCGCGGCGGCGGTGTGGACGCTCACCGCGGTCGTCGAGCTCGTGCTCACCTACGCGAACGTCGCGGGCCTGTCGCCGACCGACCCCGCGTTCGGCGGGGAGCTCGGCCAGTTCGTCACCCAGTTCGAGCTCGGCCGGGTGCTGCTGTTCGTCGCCGTGGCCGCGGCCGTCGTGACCGCGCTCGCGCTGATGACGACGTCGCCGGTCGGGACGGCGTGGGTCGCCGGCCTGGTGCTGGTCGCGCTGTGGCAGTCGGCGCAGACCGGCCACGCCGCGGGGGCCGCGAGCCACGACCTCGCCACGTCGTCGATGTTCCTGCACCTCGTCGGCGCCGCGCTGTGGATCGGCACGCTGCTCGCGCTGTCGCCGCTGGCGCACCGCCTCGGCGCGGACCTGGCGCCCGCGGTCGCCCGGTTCTCGGTCATCGCCGCCTGGTGCTTCGCCGCGGTCGCGGTGTCCGGCACGGTGAACTCGATCATCCGGCTGGGCTCCTGGGACGACTGGACCACCCGGTACGGGGTGCTGCTGCTGGTGAAGATCGCCCTGTTCGGCGTGCTCGGGCTGCTCGGCCTGGCGCACCGGCGGCGGGTCGTCGGCCGGCTCGCCGGGGACGACCGCGCGGTCGGCTGGCTGTTCTGGCGGCTGGTCCTTGTCGAGCTCACCGTGATGGGCGCCGTCTCCGGCGTCGCGGTCGCGCTGGGCTCCTCTCCGCCCCCGGTGCCGGACGACCCGATCACCGACCCGACGCCGGCCGAGATCGTCACCGGGCACCTGCTGCCGCCCGAGCCCACGACGCTGTCCTGGATCACGCAGTGGCGGTGGGACGTGCTGCTCGCGTCCGCCGCGGTCGCCGGGATCGTCGTCTACCTGCGCTGGGTGCTCCGGCTCCGCCGCCGCGGCGACACCTGGTCCTGGGCGCGCACCGCGTCCTGGGTGACCGGCATGGTGCTGTTCTTCTGGACCACGTCCGGCGGCCCGGCCATGTACGGGCACGTGCTGTTCAGCGCCCACATGGTCGAGCACATGATCCTGGCCATGGTCATCCCGGTGCTGCTGGCGCTGTCCGCGCCGGTGACGCTCGCGCTGCGGGCGCTGCCGTCCCGCGCCACCCGGGCGGGCGCCGGCCGCGGTGCCGGCCGCGGTGCCCCCGACGCGTCGCGCGGCCCGCGGGAGTGGCTGCTCGGCCTGGTGCACAGCCGCCTGGGCCGGTTCTTCGCCAACCCGGTCGTGGCCGCGGTGAACTTCGCCGGCTCGATGGTCGTCTTCTACTACACCGACGTGTTCCGGTGGGCGCTGACCTCCGAGGTCGGCCACTACGCGATGGTCGTGCACTTCTCGCTGGCCGGGTACCTGTTCGTCAACGCCCTGGTGGGCATCGACCCGGGCCCGAACCGGCCGCCGTACCCCCAGCGGCTGCTGCTGCTGTTCGCCACGATGGCGTTCCACGCGTTCTTCGGCGTCGCCCTCACCACCGGTGACGTGCTGCTGGTGCCCGACTGGTTCGGCCTGCTCGGCCGGGAGTGGGGCCCGTCGGCGATCGTGGACCAGCAGCGCGGCGGCGGCGTCGCGTGGGGCATCGGCGAGCTGCCGACCCTCGCGCTCGCGGTGGGCGTCGCCCTCGCGTGGTCGCGGGACGACGAGCGGACCGCCAGGCGCCGGGACCGGAAGGTCGCCCGGGACGGGGACACCGAGATGGACGAGTACAACGCGATGCTCGCCCGGCTGGCCCAGCGGGACGTGCCGGGCACGGTCGAGCCCCGGGCGCCCCGCGAGCCGTGATAGGACGGCGGGGTGACCGACGCCGCTGAGCCCACGCCCACGCCCCCGACCCCGTTCCACGACCTCGACGCCTACGTCGCCCTGCCCCGGATGTCCGGGCTGGCGCTGTCCCCGGACGGCACCCGGCTCGTCACGGCGGTGTCGACGCTCGACGCCAAGCGCACCCGCTACGTCACCGCGCTGTGGGAGGTGGACCCGGAGGGCCTGCGCCCCGCGCGCCGGCTGACCCGGTCCGCGAAGGGCGAGTCCGCCGCCCGGTTCGCGTCCACCGGCGACCTGCTGTTCACCTCCGCGCGCCCGGACGCCGACGCCGAGGCCCCCGACGACGAGCCGCCCGCCGCGCTGTGGCTGCTGCCGGCCGACGGTGCCGAGGCCCGGGTGGTCGCGTCCCGGAAGGCCGGCATCGGCGGTGTCGTCGTCGCCGCGGACGCCCCCGTGGCGGTCGTCTCCTCCGACGTGCTCCCGAGCGCGACCGACGACGCCGAGGACGAGCGGCTCATCGGCGCGCGCAAGGACGCGAAGGTCGCGGCGATCCTGCACTCGTCCTACCCGGTGCGGTACTGGGACCACGACCTCGGCCCCGCGCGGCCGCGGCTGTTCGCGGGCGACCTGACCACCGTCGCCGCCTCGCCGGAGGCCGGTGCGACCGCGCCCCGGCTCGCGCTGCGCGACCTCGCCCCCGACGCCGGTGCCGCCCTGCAGCACGAGGACGCCGTGCTGTCGCCCGACGGCCGCACGCTCGTGACGTCCTGGGCGAAGCCGGGCGCGCGGGGCACGCTCCGCCAGCAGCTCGTCGCGGTCGACGTCGCGACCGGCACCCGCCGGGTGCTCGTGGACGACCCGACGGCCGACCTGGCGAACCCGGTCGTGTCGCCGGACTCCCGCCGCGTGGCCTACCTCCGCGAGACCATCACCACCCCGACGGCCGCGCCGCAGGTGCAGCTCTGGGTCGCCGACCTGGACGCCGCCGACGCCGCCCCGCGCCGGGTGGCCGAGGGCTGGGACCGCTGGCCGCACGAGATCGCCTGGACCCGCGACGGCGCCGGCCTGCTGGTCGGCGCGGACCACCTGGGCCGCGGGCCGGTGTTCCACGTGGCGCTCGACTCCGGCGCCGTCACGCAGGTGACGGCCGACGACGCCGTGTTCAGCGACCTGCGCGTGAGCCCGGACGGCGCGACCCTCTACGCGCTGCGCGTGTCCTACGCGGCCCCGGCGCACCCGGTCCGGGTCGACCTCGCCGCGGCGCTCGCCTCCGGCACCCCGGTCGAGGCGGTCGCGCTGCCCGCACCCGCACCGCTGCCCGCGCTGCCCGGCACGCTCACCGAGGTGACGACCACGGCCGAGGACGGCGTCGAGGTCCGCGCCTGGCTCGTGCTGCCCGAGGGCGCGTCCGTCGCGTCGCCGGCGCCGCTGCTGCTCTGGATCCACGGCGGCCCGCTGAACTCCTGGAACGCGTGGTCCTGGCGGTGGAACCCGTGGATCATGGCGGCCCGCGGCTACGCCGTCCTGCTGCCGGACCCCGCGCTGTCCACCGGCTACGGCCAGGACTTCGTGCAGCGCGGCTGGGGCGCGTGGGGCGCCGCGCCGTACACCGACCTCATGGCGATCACCGACGCCACCGTCGCCCGCGCGGACGTCGACGAGAACCGCACCGCCGCGATGGGCGGCTCGTTCGGCGGCTACATGGCCAACTGGGTCGCCGGGCACACCGACCGGTTCCGGGCGATCGTCACGCACGCGAGCCTGTGGGCGCTCGACCAGTTCGGCCCGACCACGGACCACTCCTTCTACTGGGAGCGGGAGATGACGCCCGAGATGGCGCTCGCGAACTCCCCGCACCTCTCGGTGGAGAAGATCGTCACCCCGATGCTCGTCGTGCACGGCGACAAGGACTACCGGGTTCCGATCGGCGAGGGTCTGCGCCTCTGGTACGAGCTGCTGTCCCGGTCGGCGCTCGCCGCGGACGAGAACGGCGAGACGCCGCACCGGTTCCTCTACTTCCCGGACGAGAACCACTGGGTGCTCAGCCCGCAGCACGCCAAGGTCTGGTACCAGGTCGTCGACGCGTTCCTCGCGGAGCACGTGCTCGGCCTCGCCGGCGACGAGCTCCCGCCGCTGCCCGAGGTCCTGGGCTGACGACGGCGCCCGGTCCCCCGCACGGTGGGGGCCCGGGCGGCACATCACCCGTCCGGGCCGGCCGCTCGACGCGCGGAACTGCGGTTCCGCCGCCAGACTCGGTGCCGGAGCACCGGGCACCCCCGCCCGGGCCGGGAAGGAGTCCGACCATGGGCATCGGCGGCGGCATCGCCCTGATCGTCATCGGCGCGATCCTCGCGTTCGGCGTCAGCGACAACATCGCGAACGTGGACCTCACGGTCATCGGCTACATCTGCATGGGTGCGGGCGTGCTCGCGCTGATCCTCGCGCTCGTGCTCACGAACCAGCGGGCGAACACGTCGCACCGCGAGGTCGTCGAGCGCTACGACGGCCGCACCCCGCCCCCGGCGGCCTGACCCGCGGGGTCACCCCCCCTCGACCGGAGCGTCCTGCCCGACACGCACCCGCGTGTCCGGCAGGACGCTCCAGTCGTGTCCGCGCTCGCCCGCGGACACGGAATCGATCCGCCCGCGTCTCCTGTTTACTACGAGCGTGACCGAGACCAGCACCCGCCGTCTGCCCCGCGTCCGCGCGTCCGAGCTCGTCGGCCGCGGCTGGCTCAACACCGGCGGCCAGGACGTCGCGCTCGCGGACCTCCGCGGCAAGATCGTCCTCCTCGACTTCTGGACGTTCTGCTGCATCAACTGCCTGCACGTCCTCGACGAGCTCCGCGAGCTCGAGCAGCAGTACCGCGACGTGCTGGTGATCGTCGGCGTGCACTCGCCGAAGTTCGTGCACGAGGCCGACCCGGTGGCGCTCGCCGCGGCCGTCGAGCGGTACGAGGTGCACCACCCCGTGCTGGACGACCCGGAGCTGGTCACCTGGTCCGCGTACACCGCGCGCGCCTGGCCGACGCTGGTCGTCATCGACCCCGAGGGCTACATCGTCGCCCAGATGGCCGGGGAGGGGCACCAGAGCAACGTCGAGCGCCTGGTCCGGGACCTGGTCGCCGAGCACGACGCCAAGGGCACGCTGCACCGTGGCGCCGGCCCGTACGTCCCGCCGGAGCCCACCGCGGGCACGCTGCGGTTCCCCGCCAAGGCGGTCGCGCTGCCGGGCGGCACGCTGCTGGTCGCCGACGCCGGGCACCACTCGCTCGCGGAGCTCGCCGCGGACGGCGAGACGCTGGTCCGCCGGATCGGGTCGGGGGAGCGCGGCCTGGTCGACGGCGGCCCCGACGAGGCGCGGTTCAGCGAGCCGAACGGCCTGACGCTGCTGCCCGAGGACGTGGCGGCGGAGGCGGGCTACGACGTGCTGGTCGCCGACACCGTGAACCACGCGCTGCGCGGCGTGCGGCTGTCCGACGGCGCCGTGACCACGGTCGCCGGTACCGGCGCGCAGTACCTGGTCGGCGAGCCGACCGTGCCGTCCCCGCTGCCCGGTCGCACCGACCTGTGGCGCGCGGGCGCGGCTCGGGCCGCCACGTCGGTGCCGCTGTCCTCGCCGTGGGACGTGGTGTGGTCGCCGCAGACCGGCACCGCGCTCGTCGCGATGGCCGGCAACCACCAGCTCTGGGCGTTCGACCCGCGGGACGGCGTCGTCGAGCCCGTCGCCGGCACGATGAACGAGGGCCTGACCGACGGCGACCCGCGCGAGGCGTGGTTCGCGCAGACCTCCGGCACGGCGCTCGCCACCGACGGCCGGGTGTGGCTCGCGGACTCCGAGGTGTCGGCGCTGCGCTGGATCGACCCGGGCACCCCCGCGGTCGCCGAGGCGGCGGCGCCGGTCGTCGGCGACGTCGTGGGGCTCGTGGGCGCGGGCGCCGCGCTCGCCGCCGCGCGCACCGCCCCCACCGGACCGGCGGACGCCTGGTCCGGCGCCGTCGTCGGCACCGCCGTGGGCGCGGGCCTGTTCGACTTCGGCCACCGGGACGGCGCGGCCGACCAGGCGCTGCTGCAGCACCCGCTCGGCGTGGCCGTGCTGCCCGACGGGTCGGTCGTCGTGGCCGACACCTACAACGGCGCGATCCGCCGCTGGGCCCCGTCGGCCGGCGGCGACGGCCCCGGCGAGGTCAGCACGCTCGCGACCGGCCTGGCCGAGCCGAGCGGCGTCGTCGTGCAGGCGGACGCCGAGGCGGGCGGCGTGACGCTGCTCGTCGTCGAGTCGGCCGCGCACCGCCTCACCCGGATCGCGCTGCCGGCGACCCTCGCCGGCGAGGTGCTGGACGCGGGCGCGCACCGCACGCAGCGCCCGGTCACCGACATCGCCCCCGGCGAGCTCGCCCTCGACGTCGTGTTCACCCCCGCCGCGGGGCAGAAGTACGACGACCGGTTCGGGCCGTCGACGATGCTCCGGGTGTCCGCGACGCCGGCGGAGCTGCTGCTCGACGGCGCCGGCGACGACGTGCCGCTGACCCGGACGCTGCGGATCAACCCCGAGGTCGGCGAGGGCGTCCTGCACATCACCGCCCGCGCCGCGAGCTGCGACGCGGACCCGGCGATCGAGTTCCCGGCGTGCCACCTGAACTCGCAGGACTGGGGCGTCCCGGTCCGCGTGGTCCCGGGCGCGCCGGCGGACCTCTCCCTCCCGCTGCACGGCTGACGCCGAGCGCGCGCAGGGCGTCAGGACGCGCCCAGGACCGCCAGCGAGAGCAGGGTCTGCAGCGTCGTCGTGACGGTGCGGTCGTCCGGGAGCGTCGACTCGACGGTCACGGACCACGGCGCGCGCCGGAGCTCGACCTGGCGGACGCCGGAGACGTGCAGCGACCCCGTGCCGCCGCGGGCGACCACGACCGGGTCGCCGCCGTCGTGGCGCTGCACCGACCAGCCCGAGCCGCCCATCGCCTCGGTGGCGGCCGCGGCGAGCGCGCACAGCCGGGAGAGCGGGGCCGGCCCGGTGGCGGACAGCGCCGTGACCGTGGCGGCGACGGTGCGGCCGAGCACCGCTCCCGGGTCGTCCGCGCGGTACTGGCGGGCGCGGGCCGCGGCGTGGCTGCGCTTGGCGTGGTACTGCGCGGCGTCGGCGCGGCGGAACAGCGACCGCGGCGTGGGCGCCGCGCCGAGCGAGCCGCGCGCGGAGGACGCGATGCCGTAGGACAGCGAGGCCCCGAACGGCAGCGCGCTGTCGCCGACGGTCGCGTCCATCACCTGCACGACCGTGGTGCGCGGGATCCCGGAGGTGACGACGCAGAACTCGTCGCCGCCGATCCGCGCGACCGTCGACCCGGGCAGCCCGCCGCCGGCGCGGCGCAGCACGCCCGCGACGCTCCGGAGCAGCTCGTCGCCGGCGTCGTGGCCGAGCTCGTCGTTGACCCGCTTGAGGCCGTCGACGTCGCACATCACGATGCAGGTCTCGTCGCCCGAGTCGATCGCCCGCTGCGCGGCCTCGTCGGCGACCCGCCGGGTGCTGAGGCCGGTCAGGGCGTCGTCGGACACGAGGTGGCGCACCTGCTCCGCGAGGTCGAGTCGGGCGACCTGCGCCCCCAGCAGGGCGCCGAGCACCTCGCCGCGGGCGGCGTCGTCCGGGGTGAAGACCGGTGCGCGCTCGTCCCGGACGGCGCACAGGACGCCCCAGAGGTCGCCGTTGACGACCACGGGCGCGACGAGCGCGGGCCGGGGGCGCGCGGGGTCCTCGCCGGGTGCGGACAGCCAGGTCTCCCGGCGGCGGACCAGCGCCCGCACGGCGTCGCCGTCCCGCAGCGCCTCCTCGGCGGCGGGCAGCTCGTCGGTGGGCTCGGCCGCGAGGACGTGCCAGTCGTCCTGCTCGAGCCGGGCGACCGCGGCCACCTCGACGTCGAGCAGGTCGCGCGCGGCGACGACGGCCGCGTCGTGCACCTCGGCGAGGGCGGTGGCGCCGCCGAGACGGTGCGCGAGCAGCGCGAAGTGCCGGGCGTCGTCCCCGTCTCCGCGGGGCGCGCTCGTCCGGGCCGGCGGCGGGGCGTCGGTCACCGGCACATCATCGCGTGTCCGGCTCCCGGCCACACGCGGGGCGCACCGGGGTCCTCCGAGCGGGTGAACGGCCCCGTCAGGCGGGCACGGGCTCCCGCTCCAGGGCGCCGGTCGCGGCGCGCTCGCCGGCGCCGACGGCGCGGAGCACGAACAGCACCGTCGACTCGACGGCGCGCTCGCGGGCGGGCTGGTCGTCGGGGAGGGTGCGGCTGCTGAGGCAGGCGTTCACGAGCGACACCGTCGTGCCCAGGTCCTGCTCGGGGAAGGCGCCCGACTCGATGCCGGCGGACAGCACCCGGCGCAGCATGGCCTCGACGAGCACGACGTGCTCGCGGACGCGCTGCTGCGTGCTGCGGGACAGCACCGACCGCAGGTCCGGGCCCGGGGCGAGGTGGTAGTCGCGCTTGAGCTCGCACTGGGCGCGGACGTACGCGCGCAGCTGCTCGGTCGGGTCGTCGACGCCGGCGAGCTCGGCCTCCAGGGCGGCCACGTACTGCTCGGTCTCGTGCATGATGAAGCCGACGAGCATCGACTCCTTGTCGGCGAAGTGGTTGTACACCGCCGTGCGACCGACGCCGGCCGCCTGCGCGATGTCCGCGAGGGTGATCGAGTCGAACCCGCGCTCGGCCATCAGCCGGGACAGCGCGCCGAACAGGCGCAGCCGTGTCTGCTCCCGGTGCTCGTGCAGCGAGCCGCCGATGATCTTGGGCATGCTGACATCCTCGCACGACCTGTCAGCATCGGGCGCTCGTCGCTGTGTCGGAGGCGTGCAGGTGTCGCGCGGGGACGGCGCGGGACGGGCGGGCGCGTCCGGTCAGGCCGCCCGGTGCACCTCGGCGAGCGCCGCGAACAGCGCGCGGTTGTGCCGGAACGCGGCCCGCGCCTCGTCGACCACCGCGGCGCGCTGCGCGTCCGTCAGGTCCAGCGCGTCGACGCGCGCCCGGTACAGGTCTTTGAACGGCTTGGGCTTGGGGATCGCGGGGAAGGCGTAGAAGCCGACGCCCTCGTCCGCGACCGCGTAGTGCCGCTGCACCATCCGGCCGATGACCTGCCCGCCCGACAGGTCGCCGAGGTACCGGGTGTACGCGTGGGCGACGTAGGGGCCGACCTCGGCGCCGCCCGCGCGGATCGCGGCCGCGTAGGCCGCCGTCGCGGGCAGCGGCACGGCCCGGTCGCGCCAGCCGGGGCCGGCGAGGTGCGCGAGGTCGGCCTCGATCGCCGGGACCCGGCGGAGCTCGTCGAACACCACGCCGGCGCCGGCGGGCGTGCGCCGCACCTGCTCGCCGACCTCCTCCAGGGCCACGTAGACGGCGTGCAGCTGCAGCGCCAGGTCGACGTAGGCGTCGGTGGTCAGCCGGCCGGACAGCAGCTCCTCGACGAACGACGAGCCCTCCGCGGCCTCGTGCTCCGGGCGGGTGCCCTCGCGGAGCAGCGTCGAGAGCGGCGTGGGCTCGGACGCGGAGGCCGGGCCGTCGGCGCGCGGACCGGCGGCAGGCAGGTCGTGCGTGGTGGTCATGGAGGCTCCCGGGGGACGCGCGGCGTGGCGTCGAGATGACGTCGCGTCAGAACGTACCGCACGAGGTAAGGCTTGCCTACCCTCCGTTCATCCGACCACGGCCGGGCGGGGCCCGCGGGCCGCCACGCCGGCGGGATACCGTGCGTGACGTGACTGCCGCGACGCCCCCCGGACCCGACGCCGAGCCTGCCGACGCCTACCGTCCCGCCGACCCGGACGCCAAGGACTGGACCTGGGTGATCGCCGAGCGCTGCCCGGAGTGCGGGTTCGCCGGGACCGACGTGTCCGGGCCCGACATCGCGGGCACGGTGCACGACCTCGTCCCGCGCTGGCGCGCCGCGCTCAACCGCCTCGACGTCCGCGACCGCCCGGAGCCGGGGGTGTGGTCGACGCTCGAGTACGGCGCCCACGTGCGGGACGTGCACCGCGTGTTCGCCGAGCGGCTGCACCTGATGCTGACCGAGGACGAGCCGCTGTTCCCCAACTGGGACCAGGACGCGACCGCCGCCGCCGACCGGTACGACCTCCAGGACCCGGGCCGCGTCGCGGACGAGCTCGCCGACGCCGCCGCCGCCCTCGCCGCCGGCTTCGCCGCCGTGCGCCCGGACCAGTGGGACCGCGCGGGCCGCCGGTCGAACGGGTCGTCGTTCACCGTGACGACCCTCGGGCAGTACTTCCTGCACGACGTGGTGCACCACCTGCACGACGTCCGGGCCTGACCGCCCGCGGACGCGGCGAGGCCCCTCGGACGCTTACTCCGAGGGGCCTCGATCCGTGGACGACGCTACGGCCGCCCGGTCCGTCCGCGGTGCAGGCGCGCCGGACCCACCCGGGGTCGTCGGGGACCCACCGTCATCCACAGATTCTGTGCACAACCCTGTGAACGCCGCATGATCCTGCAGGTGGCGCTGTGGACAACATGTGCACCGCGCGGTGGACACGAATTGGCCGGCCCAGGCCCTTGCGGGCGTCCTCACGGCGGGTCTAGAACTCTTCCAACGACCTCGACGGACGCACCGTCACCGCAGGGAGACCCGCCTCGGCGGGTGCCCGGCGGGGCGGAGCCGGCTGGGTCGGGACCGGAGGGAGAACGACGGACCACCTCGACGGGGAGACCCGCCGAGCTGCGGATGACGACGCAGCGGCCCGTAGGACCCCGAAGGTCGGATCGTCGCCGTCCCGCCCGCGGCAGGTGCCCCCCGAGGTCTCCGCCGGGTGCCGGGACGGAGCCGCACCGTCAGAGCGGCCGCCGGTCCCCGATGCGTCGGGGGCGCAGGGACGACGATCGGGGAGGGCCCCTCGGACGCTTACTCCGAGGGGCCCTTCTCCGTCTCC
This sequence comes from Cellulomonas sp. IC4_254, assembly GCF_011603975.1. GTDB lineage: Bacteria > Actinomycetota > Actinomycetes > Actinomycetales > Cellulomonadaceae > Cellulomonas. The sequence goes on from NZ_JAANNB010000118.1 coordinate 11,770, forward strand.
GGGCACGGTTACCCACAGGGTGGTCGGGGTTGTCCACACCCCCACGTCGCCCGAACGGCCGCTCCGACCACTCGAGAGGGCGATATGTCCGGTTCTGTCCACAGAACTTGTCCCCACCTTGTGCACGGACCCGTGGATCAGGCGGGGCACGGGCGGTCTGCCTGTGGACGCGGTGTGCACGCGTGGTGGACGGCCGGGGACTCGCAGGTGGCCGCCGGTGGTCGGCCTGGGGACGACGGCGGTCAGGACAGCAGGCGCAGCTTCCCCACGAGCCGGTCGACCCGGTTCCGGGGCCCGACGACGCTCAGCGCCAGGTAGTCGTGGGCGTCCGCGGGGCGCTCGGCCATCGCGGCCAGGTACTCCGTGTACACGCGGATCTGCTGGGCGATCGCCGGCATGTCGGCCACGTGCACGCCCGGCGCCGCCGCGGCCTTCGCCCGCAGCGCCGCCAGGGTCGCCCGAGGCGCGCCGAGCACGGTGCACCCGGTCCAGGGCAGGCCGGTGTGCGTGGTGCCGTCGGCGTCGGGCGCAGCGGGACCGAGCAGCCCGTGGACGCCCGTGACGGTCGCGGCGGTCACGCAGGCGACGGCGTTCGCGGCGCGGCCGGGCTCGAGGTCCTCGTCGACGACCACGACCCACTTGAGCCGCGCCGACCGGGTCGGCTCGTCCAGGCGGATCTCGTCCGGTTCGAAGCCGACGGCTGGCGCAGGGGCG
>NZ_JAANNB010000119.1 GCF_011603975.1 Cellulomonas sp. IC4_254
CGTCGGCCGCGCCGGCGGCGGGCAGGGCGGCGGGCGCTCCGGCGGCCCGGGCGGCGGCTCCGGCCGGTCGTCCGCGGGTGGCGGGTACGGCTCGGGCACGGGCCGGCCGTCCTCGGGCGCCGGGTACGGCGGCGGCTCCGGGCGTCCCGGCGCGGGTCGTCCGGGCGCGTCGTCCTCGGGCCGTCCCGGCGGTGCCGCGTCCGGCCGCGTGGCGGGCGCGTCCCGTCCGGGCGCCGCGCGCTCCGGCACCGGCGGCACCCGCTCCGGCGCCCCCCGCGGCGCGGACACCGGCCGTCCGGGCTCGGCGTGGCCGTCGCGCCCGCCGCAGCAGCGCCGGACGCCCCCGCGGGGTCCGCGCCCGACCGACATCGACGTGCACGACCCCGAGGGCGTGCGGCTGCAGAAGGTGCTGGCGCAGGCCGGCCTGGGCTCGCGCCGTGCGTGCGAGGAGCTGATCGCGGCGGGCCGCGTGACGGTCGACGAGCAGGTGGTGCTGGAGCTCGGCGTGCGCGTCGACCCGCGCAGCGCCGTGATCCACGTCGACGGCCTGCGGCTGCAGCTCGACAAGGACGTGATCACCCTGGCGCTGAACAAGCCGCTGGGCGTCGTGTCGACCATGCACGACCCCGAGGGTCGCCCGTCGCTCGAGCAGTTCGTGCAGAACCGCGAGGAGCGGCTGTTCCACGTCGGGCGCCTGGACGCCGACTCGGAGGGCCTGCTGCTGCTGACCAACGACGGCGAGCTCGCCAACCGGCTGTCGCACCCGTCGCACGGCGTCACGAAGACGTACCTGGCGACCGTCGAGGGCCGGATCGCCGCCGGTGTCGGCGCCCGGCTCAAGAAGGGCGTGGAGCTCGAGGACGGCGTCGTGGCGGTGGACGCGTTCCGCGTCGTCGACGCCACGCCGCAGGCGAGCATGGTCGAGATCGTGATCCACGAGGGCCGCAACCGCGTCGTCCGGCGGCTGCTGGAGGAGGTGGGCCACCCGGTTACCCGCCTGCTGCGCACCCAGATCGGCCCCATCAAGCTCGGCGACCTGCGCCCGGGCCGCACCCGCGTGCTCGGGAAGGCGGAGGTCGGCTCGCTGATGACGTCGGTGGGCATGTGAGCACGAACGGCACCGCCGCGGTCGTCACGCGCGGCCCGGTCCGCGTCGTCGGCACCGGGCTGCTGGGCGCGTCGGTCGGCCTGGCGCTGACCGCGCGCGGCGTCGACGTGACGCTGCACGACCCTTCCCGCACGGCGCTGGCCCTGGCCCGCGACGTCGGGGCGGGCCGGCCGGCCGCGGACGGCGACCCGGAGCCCGCGCTGGTCGTGGTCGCCGCGCCGCCGGACGTGACGGCGGACGTGGTGCGCGCGGAGCTCGCGGCGCACCCGGACGCGGTCGTCACCGACGTGGCGAGCGTCAAGGGCTACGTGCTGTCCGAGCTGCGGGCCGCGGGCGCGGACCTCACCCGGTACGTCGGGTCGCACCCGATGGCCGGGCGGGAGCGCTCGGGCCCGGCCGCGGCGGTGCCGGACCTGTTCGTCGGGCGGCCGTGGGTGGTCGTCGACTCGGGGGAGTCCCGGCCGGACGCGCTGCTCGCGGTGCGGGCGCTGGCGACCGACCTGGGCAGCCTGCCGGTGACCATGGACGCCGCGGAGCACGACGCCGCGGTGGCGGTGGTGTCGCACGTGCCGCAGGTCGCGGCGAGCCTGGTGGCCGCCCGGCTGCGCGGGGCCGAGCCGGACGCCCTCGGGCTCGCCGGCCAGGGGCTGCGCGACGTCACCCGGATCGCGTCGTCCGACCCGGCGCTGTGGACCTCGATCCTCGCGGCCAACGCCGCGGCGGTGCGCGGGGTGCTCGCGGGGCTGCGCGACGACCTGGACGAGGTCCTGGGCGCGCTCGACAGCGCCGCCCGGGCGAGCGGGCCGGAGGACGTCGAGCTCGGCGCCCTGGCCCGGGTGGCACGGCTGATCGCCGACGGCAACGCCGGCGTGGCGCTCGTGCCCGGCAAGCACGGCGGCGCGCCGCGCTCGTACGCGGTGGTGACGGCCCTGGTGCCCGACCGGCCCGGCGAGCTCGCGCGGCTGCTGACGGACGTCGGCGAGGCCGGCGTGAACCTGGAGGACCTGCAGCTCGAGCACGCGGCGGGACGGCCCGTCGGCATGGCGTCGGTGTCGGTCGACCCCGCGCGCTCGGCGCACCTGGAGGCGGAGCTGACGGCCCGCGGTTGGAGGTTGGTTCGGTGACTGCGCACGACGTGCGACGGCCGGTGGTGGTGGCGATCGACGGGCCCTCGGGCTCGGGGAAGTCGACGGTGTCCCGGCGGGTCGCCGAGCGGCTCGGCCTGGCCTACCTGGACACCGGCGCGATGTACCGCGCGGCGACCTGGTGGGCGCTGCACCGCGGGGTGTCCCTGACGGACGCGGACGCCGTGGCGCAGCTGGTCCGGGAGATGCCGCTGGTCATGGGCGTCGACCCGCGCCAGCCCGGCGTGCACGTGGACGGGCACGACGTCGGCGAGGCGATCCGCGAGACCGCGATCTCCGCCGCCGTGAGCGCCGTGGCGACCAACCTGGAGGTGCGCGCCGAGCTCGGGCGCCGGCAGCGGGCGGAGATCGCCGCGCAGGCGGCGTCCTCGGCGTTCTCGCAGGGCCGCGGCATCGTCGCGGAGGGCCGGGACATCACCACCGTCATCGCGCCCGACGCCGACGTGCGGCTGCTGCTCACCGCGAGCGAGGAGGCCCGGCTGGCCCGGCGTGCCCGCGAGGTGCACGGCTCCGACGACGCCGACGCGGTCGCGGCGACCCGGGACCAGGTCGTCCGCCGTGACGCGGACGACTCCACGGTGTCCCAGTTCCTCGTGGCCGCCGACGGCGTGGTGACGGTCGACTCCTCGGAGCTCGACCTCGACCAGACCGTGCAGGCGGTGCTCGACGTGGTGGCCCGCACCGCGGACCTGCACGCGTGACCGGGCGGGGGCGCGGGGAGGCTCTCGCCACGGCCGTCGCGGGGCGCCCGGTTCCCGGCTGGGCCCGCGCGCTCGGCAAGGTGATCGCGCACGGGATCTGGGACGCCCGCGTGGTCGGCGCGGAGCACGCGCCGGCCACCGGCCCGGTGCTGTTCGCGGCGAACCACACCAGCATCGTCGACGGGCCCCTGCTGCAGGGCGTGACCCCGCGGCCGGTGCACATCCTGGTCAAGCACGAGATGTTCGTCGGCCCGCTCGGGGCCGTCCTGCGCGCCGCCCAGCAGATCCCGGTCGACCGGTCGGGCGGACGCGAGGCGCTCGTCACGGCCCTGGCCGTGCTGCACCGCGGCGACGCGGTCGGCGTGTTCCCCGAGGGCAACCGGGGCCGTGGCGACGCGTCGTCGGCACGCGCGGGCGTGGCCTGGCTCGCCGTGCACGGCGGCGCCCCGGTGGTCCCGGTCGCGATCCTCGGCACCCGGCGCACGGGGGAGTCGGTCGGGCACATCCCGTTCCCGCGACGCCGGCTGCACGTCGAGCTGGGCGCACCGCTGGACCTGTCGCCGGCGGCCGGGCAGTCCCGCCGCGACGCGATCGGCGCGGGCACCGAGACGGTGCGGGCGGCGCTCTCGGCGCTCGTCGCGGACGCCGCGGCACGGACCGGGGCGGCGCTCCCGACGGACTGACGGCGGGCGCGGTTCGTCCGGGGGCGCTCGGTCAGGGAGAATGGTGCGCATGCGTGACAGCGAGCCGGCCCAGCCGACCACCTCCGAGGTCCCCGAGGGACCCGGAGACGTGGAGTTCGACGACCTCCCGGACGGCCCCGCCGAGGCCGAGCCCTTCGACGGCACCGACGTGACCGCGGACGCGGAGGACGACGAGGCGCGCGAGCGCGCCCTGCGGGCCGGCCTCGACGACTACGAGCTCGAGGACGAGGACGTCGCCCTGCTCTCGGGCGACGTGGACGACCTCGACGAGGACGGCGCGAACCAGGCGCTTCCCGTGCTCGCCGTCGTCGGCCGCCCGAACGTCGGCAAGTCGACGCTGGTCAACCGCATCCTCGGCCGCCGCGAGGCCGTCGTCGAGGACAAGCCCGGCGTGACCCGCGACCGCGTCTCCTACCCGGCGGAGTGGGCCGGGCGCCGGTTCACCCTGGTGGACACCGGCGGCTGGGAGGTCGACGTCGCCGGCATCGAGGCGCGCGTCGCCGAGCAGGCCGAGGTCGCGATCTCGCTGGCCGACGCCGTGCTGTTCGTGGTCGACGCCACGGTCGGCCCCACGGCCACCGACGAGCGGGTCGTCCGCCTGCTCCGGAAGTCCGGCAAGCCCGTCGTGCTGTGCGCCAACAAGGTCGACGGCCCGCGGGTCGAGGCCGACGCCGCCGAGCTGTGGAGCCTCGGCCTCGGCGAGCCGCACCCCGTCTCGGCCCTGCACGGCCGCGGCACCGGCGACCTGCTCGACGCCGCGATGGCCGCGCTGCCGACCGTCTCGCAGCACGCGACCGCCCGCCCCGGCGGCCCGCGCCGCGTCGCGCTGGTCGGCCGCCCGAACGTCGGCAAGTCCTCGCTGCTCAACAAGGTGCTCGGCACCGACCGCGTGGTTGTCGACGACACCGCGGGCACCACCCGCGACCCGGTCGACGAGCTCGTCGAGCTCAAGGGCGTGCCGTGGTGGTTCGTCGACACCGCCGGCATCCGCCGCCGCGTGCACCAGACCTCCGGCGCCGACTTCTACGCGTCCCTGCGCACGCAGGCCGCGATCGAGAAGGCCGAGGTCGCCGTCGTGCTGCTCGACGCGTCGCAGCCGCTCACCGAGCAGGACACCCGCGTCATCCAGCAGGTCATCGACGCCGGCCGCGCGCTCGTCATCGCGTACAACAAGTGGGACCTCATGGACGAGGACCGCCGCCCGTACCTGGAGCGCGAGATCGAGAAGGAGCTCGTGCAGATCCAGTGGGCGCCGCGGGTGAACATCTCCGCGCGCACCGGCTGGCACACCGACCGGCTCGTCCCGGCGCTCACGCGGTCGCTCGAGTCGTGGGACACCCGCATCCCGACCGGCAAGCTCAACGCGTTCCTGGGCGAGCTCGTCGCGGCGCACCCGCACCCGCTGCGCGGCGGCAAGCAGCCCCGCATCCTGTTCGCGACCCAGGCGTCGACCCGCCCGCCGCGGTTCGTCGTCTTCGCGACCGGATTCCTCGAGGCCGGCTACCGCCGGTTCATCGAGCGCCGCCTGCGCGAGACCTTCGGCTTCGAGGGCTCGCCCATCTCGATCTCGGTGCGCGTCCGGGAGAAGCGCAAGCGGTGACCCGCGGGGCGGAGGTCGAGCGGACGGGCGACCGGGCGGCCGAGGCGGACCGGCACCACGTGCGGCGACGCTCGCCGGTGCTGGTCCTCGGGCTGCCGCGCGACCCGGCCGGGCCGCGGCACGTTGCCGGGTTCCTCGCCGTCACGGTGCTGACCGTGCTGGTGACCCGCGGCCTGCTCGCGCTGACCGGCTTCCCGCAGCTCGGCGGCGACGGCCTGCACATCGCGCACGTGCTCTGGGGCGGGCTGCTCATGGCGGTCGCCGTCGTGGCGGTGCTGTCCTGGGCGGGCCCGGTGGTGCGGCCGCTGGCCGCGCTGGTCGGCGGCGTGGGCTTCGGGCTGTTCATCGACGAGATCGGCAAGTTCGTCACGTCGGACAACGACTACTTCTACGAGCCGACCGCGTCGCTGATCTACGTCGTCGTGGTGCTGCTCGTCCTGGTCGGCGAGGTCATCCACGGCCAGCGCCGCGACCAGCACGAGACGCTCGCGGCCGCGGCCGACCTCGCCGTCGCCGGTCTGGCCGGCGGGTTCTCGCCGCGCGCCCGGCGGCAGGCGCGCGAGCTGGTGGCTGCCGCCGGCGACGTCCGGGGGGCCGCCGAGGTCCGGGCGCTGCTCGACGTGGTCGAGGACGACGCCCGCGAGCTGCCCGACCCGATCAGCGCCGTGGCGCGTGGGGTCGTGACCGTGTCGCACCGGGTGGTGCGGGTGCGGTGGCTGCCGCGGGTGACCGTCGGCGTGCTGGCGCTCGTCACCGGCTACACCGTGGTGCGCGGCGTCGTGCTGGTGTCGACCGGGGCCGACCTGCCGTGGTGGGCGATGGTCGGCCTGCTGGCGAGCGGCGCGGGGTCGCTCGTGTGCTCCGCGGTGGGCCTGCGGCTGGTCGGGGCGGACCGCACGCGGGGCTATGAGTGGTTCCGCCGCGCGGTGCTGGTGAACCTGCTGCTCAGCCAGATCTTCCTGTTCCGGATCGACCAGTGGAGCGCGGTGACGGGCCTGGTGGTCGACCTGGTGCTGCTCGGCGTGGTCGCCGCGGAGCTGGACGTGCTGCGCGGCCGCTCGGGCGTCCACGACGTGGCGCAGCGGGCGGCGGACCGCACCGCGCGGGCGCGCTGACGGGCGGGCCGCACCGTCGCGCTGACGGGCTGGGCTCGCTCGCGTCCCCACCACTTCGTCGCGTCGCACCCCGCCCGGTCGGGTGGCGGCGCGACGACGTGGTGGGGTCCGGCGGGGTGTGCCGATTTGGTTCTGGGATGCATCTGAGATACATGTAGTAGCCATGCAGCCGCCCGGCACCGCCACGCTCGCCCCGCCCGCGGCCGAGGCCGCCTACCGGCACGTCAAGGACGCGCTGCTCGCCGGGCGGCTGCCCGCGGGGGAGATGCTCAGCGAGGGCGACGTCGCGACGGAGCTCGGGATGAGCCGCACGCCCGTGCGCGAGGCCTTCCTGCGGCTGTCGGCCGAGGGCTGGCTGCGGCTGTTCCCCAAGCGCGGGGCGCTCGTCGTGCCCGTCGCACCGGGCGAGGCGGAGGCGGTCGTCGACGCGCGGCTGCTGCTCGAGTCGCACGCGGTGGACGTCGTCGTGCGCGCCGCGGCGACCCGGGACGCCCTGGTCGCCGAGCTGCGCGCGCTGCTGGCGCGGCAGCGCGAGGCCCTCGCGGCGGGCGACCTGGAGGCGTACGCCGAGCACGACGCCGCGTTCCACCAGGCGATCGTCGCGGCGGGCGGGAACGACCTGCTGACCGGGTTCTCGGTCACCCTCCGGGAGCGGCAGCGGCGGATGGTCGCGCTGTCGGTGGGTGCGGCGGGGGAGCGCGCACCGGGCTTCGTCGAGGGGCACGAGGCCCTGGTCGCGGCCATCGAGGCCGGCGACGCGGCGGCGTTCCGAGACCGCCTGCGCGCGCACCTGCACGGGGCGCACCTGCGCGGCGGCGCGGCCGCCGACGCCGACGACGTCGTGGACCGGGACGGGGCCGCACGGTGACCGCCGCGAGCACCGGCACGGCTGCCCCCTCGGGCAGGGGCGCGGCCTCGCGCACGGCCGCCGACACCACCACCGGCACCCCGACGACCGCCGGCCGCGAGGCGGCTCCCGACCCGCGCGCGTGGCTCCGCGTCGGCGCCCTCATGTTCGCCGTCGCCTGGGGCGGCAACGAGTTCACGCCCCTGCTCGTGATGTACCGCCAGGTCAGCCACCTGTCGGCGCTCACCGTGAACGTGCTCCTGGCCGCGTACGTGCTCGGCATCGTGCCCGCGCTGCTCGTCGGCGGGCCGCTGTCCGACCGGTTCGGCCGGCGGCCGCTGCTGCTGCCGGCGGCGCCGCTCGGGATCGCGGGCTCGCTGGTCCTGGCGCTCGGGCCGGCGTCGGTGCCCGCCCTCGCGGCCGGGCGGGTGCTGTCGGGTCTCGCGCTCGGGCTGGTGATGGCGGTCGGCACGACCTGGGTCGCGGAGCTGTGCGCCGCGACCGGCTCGCCGCAGGCCGGCGCCCGGCGGGCGTCGCTGGCGCTCACGCTGGGCTTCCTGCTCGGCGCCGGGGTCGCCGGGGCCCTCGCTCAGTGGGGCCCGTGGCGGACGGGCACGCCGTACCTGCTGCACGCCGCGGTGACCGTGGTCGCCGGGCTGGCCGTGCTCGCGGTCCCCGAGACCCACCCGGCGCGGCCGAGGGGCGACCGCACCGGGCTGCGCGACGACCTGCGGGTCCCGGCCGTCGGCCACCGGCGGTTCCTCCGGGTCGTGCTGCCCCTGGCCCCGTGGGTGTTCGGCGCGGTCGGCTCGGCGTACGCCGTGCTGCCCGGTCTGATGCGCGAGCACGCCGGCGGGGTGCCGATCGCGTTCTCGGCGCTGCTGACGGTGGTCACGCTCGCCGTCGGGTTCGCGGTGCAGTCGCTCGCCCGGCTGATCGACACCCGGCACAGCGCGCGGGCGTCCGTGGCGGCGCTGGCGATCCTCGTCGTGGGGATGGCGCTGGCCGCGTGGGCCGCCGCGACGCTGGCCCTGCCGGTGGTGCTGCTGGCCGCCGCGGTGCTCGGCGCCGGGTACGGGCTGGCGCTGGTGGCCGGGCTGTCCGAGGTGCAGCGGATCGCCACCCCCGACGACCTCGCGGGGCTGACGGCGGTCTACTACTCGGCCGCATACCTCGGGTTCTTCGTGCCGGCAGTGCTCGCGTGGCTGTCGACCCGGTGGGCGTACCCGGAGATGTTCCTGGCCGGGCTGGGCGTCGCGGCGGTCTGCCTCGTCGTCGTCGCGACGGCGTGGCGCGCCCATCTGCCGGCGGGGGACGGCGGGACCGTCCGGATACGGTAGAGTTTCCGAGGCTCCTGCGGGGGCCGCCGAGGTCGCTTCGGGGACCATCGGGCTGTGGCGCAGCTTGGTAGCGCACTTGACTGGGGGTCAAGGGGTCGCAGGTTCAAATCCTGTCAGCCCGACGTGGAAGCCCTGGTGGGAGAGCATCCCACCAGGGCTTCGTCGTTCCCGGGGTCGATCACGCCGGCAGCCGCGCGACCCGCCGCAACGCCGCCAGCCCTTCCGGGGACCCGGGCCAGTGCCGGTCCAGCGCGTCGGGGCCCGCACGCCGCACGACCGACCGCAGCACGAGCGCCACGACGACCGCGTCGTCCGCCCAGCCGAGCACCGGGATCACGTCCGGCACGAGGTCGAACGGCAGCGCGAGGTAGCCGAGCAGCAGCCACAGCCGGACCCGCACGCCGCGGTCGAGCGTCCGGTCGGCGGCGAGCCGGCGCACCAGCCGCACGACGTCCGGCAGCAGGCGGAGCAGCTCGCGGAGCCGGAGCTCGTCGGGGCGGGTCGCCCAGAGCGCGACGACGAGCGCGAGCCACAGCAGCAGCACGCCGCCGAGGACGCCGACCAGGGTCCAGGCCCAGTCCGGCACGCCGCCGCCCCGTCAGCCGCGCCGGGCGGCGCGGGCGGCACGCACGACGGGGGTGGTGCGGGCGGCGCGGGTGGTGCGATGGGCGTGGGCCATGGGTCCTCCCGGAGGTCGTCGGCGCGCGCGGCGCGCCCCGGGCGCGACGCTACCGCCCGCACCACGGCGCCGGGCGCCGGCGGTCACGACCCGGTCAGCACCACGAGCCGCTGCGTGGCCCGGGTCATGGCCACGTACCGGTCGACCGCACCGGTGACGCCGCCGCCCCACCGCTCGGGGTCGACGAGCACCACGAGGTCGAACTCCAGCCCCTTCGCCTCGACGGGCGACAGCGACCGGACGCGTGGGGCCCCGGGGACGTCCCGGTCCGCGCCGACGACGCAGGCGACGCCCTCCGGGTGCTCGGCGAGCCAGGTCGTCAGCAGGTCGTCCAGGTCCGCGACCGCGCCGTGCCCGACCGGGACCCCGGTGCTGCGGACGGCGGTGGGGACCTGCGCGTCGGGCAGCGCCGCGCGGATCACCGGCTCGGCCGCCGCCACGACCTCGACGGGCGTGCGGTAGCTGATCGTCAGCGCGGCGACGGCGGGCTCGCCCAGGCCGAGGCGGCGCAGCCGGTCCGACCACGTCTCGGCGAACCCGTGCCGGGCCTGCGCGCGGTCGCCGACGACGGTCAGGCTGCGGGACGGCGAGCGGCGCAGCAGCATCTGCCACTCCGCGTCGGAGAGCTCCTGGGCCTCGTCCACGACGACGTGCGCGAACGGGCCGGCGAGCCGGTCGGTGCCGGTGCGGGCGTCCTCCGGGTCGCCGACCAGGGCGTGCTCCAGGTCCGCGCCGCGCAGCATGTCGAGCATGCCCTCCTGCTCGCCCTCGTGATCGGCGGCGATCAGGTCGTCGGCCACCCGCGCGCGGTACTCGCGCTCGGCCGCGGCCTCGGCCTCCCGGCGGTGCCGGCGCCGCGCCGCGCCGGGGTCGCCGACCCGGTGCCGCGCCGCGTCGATCAGCGGCAGGTCGGCGTCGGTCCACGCGCGGGGGTCGTCGCGCTGCAGCAGGCGGACCTGGTCAGGGGTCAGCCACGGGGCGCACAGCCGGAGGTAGGCGGGCACGGACCACAGGTCGGCGACGACCTCCGCGGGGTCGAGCACCGGCCACGCCCGGTCGAGCACCGCCGTGAGCGCGCCGTGCCGGCGCAGGGCGCGGCGCAGCAGGTCCTCGGGGATCTCGTCGTCCTCGTCGCGGGCCCGGGCGACGAGCAGGTCGTGCAGCGCCTCCTCGATCACGTCCCGGGCCTCGTCGTGCGGGGTGCCGGGGTCGGGCGCGCCGAACGCCTCGGCCCAGTCCTCCGGACCGAGCCACAGGTCGGCCCACGGGGTCTCCACGAGCAGACCGTCCGTCGGCGGCCGCTCGGAGAACCGCACCGCCGGCTCGACCGCCCGGACCATCGCGAGCGTGCCCTTCAGCCGGGCGACCTCCGGATCGCGCTCGGGGACGGCGCCGGCGCCCTCGGGGACCAGGTCGCGCAGCACGCAGGTCCGGGCGCCGTCCTCGCCGAGGTTCGGCAGCACGTCGGCGACGTAGTCCAGGTACGGGCGGCTGGGGCCGACGACGAGCACGCCGCCGCGCCGGTGGTCCACCAGCGGGTCGGCGTACAGCAGGTAGGCCGCGCGGTGCAGCGCGACGACGGTCTTGCCGGTGCCCGGTCCGCCCTCGACGACGAGGGTCCCGCGCGAACCGGCCCGCACGATCGCGTCCTGGTCGGCCTGGATCGTGCCGAGCACGTCGCGCATCCGCGCGGTCCGGCTGGTGCCCAGGCTCGCGATGAACGCCGACTCGTCGTCCAGCGCGGCGTGCCCGGGTGCCCCGTCGTCGGCGAGCACCTCGTCCCAGTAGTCGGTGACCCGCCCGCCGGTCCACCGGTAGCGGCGTCGGCCGGCCAGCCCCATGGGCCGCGCACGGGTGGCGGCGAAGAACGGCTCGGCGGCGGGGGAGCGCCAGTCGACCAGCAGGCGGCGTCCGTCCGCGTCGGTGAGGCCGAGCCGGCCGACGTAGACGGGCTCGCCACCGTCGGCGGGGGTGGTGCGGCCGAGGCACAGGTCCAGGCCGAACCGGTGCAGCGCGCGCAGCCGGGCGGAGAGGCGGCGCACCTCCGCGTCTCGGTCGAGGGTCTGCTGGCCCCGGCCGGCGGGCTGCCGGCGCACGGCATCGAGCCGCTCGGCGAGGTCCGCGGTCGTCGTGCGCAGTGCGGTCCCGATCGCGGCGAACCGGCGCTCGTCGTCGGCGACCAGGGCGGGGTCGGCCTTCACGGCGAGGTGCTCGGGCAGGTCGAAGGCGGGGGTGGCGGTAGCGGTCACGGGGCTCCTCCGGGGCGCGCGGGCGGGCGGTGCGCCGAGGATTCTGGGCCCGGACGGGGCCCTTGCGGCAAGACCCCTGCCGCGCTATACGTTGAGAGTGGCGGAAGCGGTCGCCGCGGGGATGGCTTAGGGTCTCCTGGGTCTCGCCTGTGCGTCTACCAGGCAATCTCTCTGCTCGGAAGGTCCTCCCCGTGCGCTTGCCGTCCCTCGCCGTGCCCACCGCTGCCCTCGTCCTCGCGCTCGGCCTCGCCGGCTGCTCCGCGGACGAGCCCAAGGACACGAACCGCACCCCGGCCGGCGGCGCGTCGGCCGCGGCGGGGGAGCAGGAGACCGGACCGCTCGAGGTCGACTACGAGGTCGAGGCCGTCGACTTCGGCGCCCCCGGCGCGGTCACCGCGCCCGGCACCGCGCTCGCGCTCGGCCAGCCCGCGTGGCTGAACCAGACCGAGACCTTCGGCGAGGAGGAGGTCAGCGGCGGGGTCGGCGTCGCCGTGCTGCAGGTCAGCGAGCTCGACGCCTCGCTGTTCGACCAGTTCAGCAACGCCGAGGAGTTCGCGGGCTACACCCCGTACGCCGTCATCACGCAGCACCAGTGGCTGTACGACACCCCGGAGGGCTACGACCCCACGACGGTCGACCTGTTCCCGCTCGACGCGACCGGCGCGGACACCGAGTACCTGACCAGCGGCTTCTCGCTGAACTCGCCCGGCGACTCCTGCGGGCTCCTGCTCCCGGAGTACGACGAGGAGAACCGGGTGCTGGTGTCCTGCTTCGTCGCGCTCGCCAAGGACGGGGCCGTGGTCACGTCCGCCGAGTACAACGGCGAGTCGTACCAGTCGTTCATCGCGTCCTCGGACAACCCGTACTTCCCCTCGCCCGTCACCTGGAAGTGACGCCCGCGGCGGCGGGGCGTGGGTGCCGGGAGCGGGTCCTCGGCCCGTAGCGTGAGGGCGTGACCCCGG